>MGQA01000070.1 GCA_001797665.1 Deltaproteobacteria bacterium GWF2_42_12
GAAGGATGTTGAAGATGGACTTACCAGTGACTTGAATGGGAGGACTGGTCAACTTCAGAAAGAGGCAGAGTCTGCCTTAGTGTTTTTTGTCCTCATTACCATCATTGTCTCAGGAGCTGCTCTGGCCTTTGCCTTAGTTATTATGCGCAGCATAACCAATCCATTAAGAGAAATAGCAAAATCCTCAGAAAAGATAGCCGCGGGAGACCTGGAAGTAAACTTGGATGTAAAATCTCGTGACGAGATAGGCATTCTTGCTAATGCATTTAGGGATATGATCAGCTATTTGAAAGATATGGCCCATAGGGCAAAAACTATAGCACAGGGAGATTTAACTATTCGTATGTCTCCTAAATCAGATAAAGATGTTCTTGGAAATGCCTTTCAGGAGATGACCCTTTATATTCAAGATATGTCAAAGACAGCAGATGCCATAACAGAAGGAGAGTTAAATATTGAGGTGTCGCCAAAATCCAGCAGGGATATATTGGGTAATGCCTTTAAAAATATGGCTATTTACCTTAAATCAATGTCTGCAAAAGCCGAAGATATAGCACGGGGTGATTTGAGAGAAGATGTAAAACCAAAAACAGATAAGGATATACTTGGAAACGCATTTAAAAAGATGACTGTAGGTCTTCGCAATGCAGTGGGTCAGATTAGGGGTGGTTCTGACCAGGTAGCATCAGCATCATCTGAGATAGCTGCTACAGCTGAGCAGACAAGCAGAAATAGCGAAGCTGCTGCAGCGGCAGTTGAGGAAGTTACATCCACCATGCATGAGATGAATGCAAATATCCAGAATGTTGCAAAAAATACCCAGAGTCAGGCTGGGGCAGTAGCGCAGACATCAAGCGCCATAGAAGAACTCATAGCGTCCATACAAAGAGTTGCTGAAAATGCGAGAAGACTCGCAGAGCTTTCACAAAAATCCATTGATGCAACAAGCTTGGGTATAAACGCTGTTGATAGATCATCAAATGGGATTAATAAGATAACCAAGGTTATAACTGGTTCAGCAGATATGATACGCACATTGGGAGGCAGGGCAGAGGATATTGGAAGGATTGTAGAGGTAATAGATGATATAGCTGAGCAGACCAACCTTTTGGCCCTCAATGCGGCCATAGAGGCAGCAAGGGCTGGCGAACATGGTATGGGTTTTGCGGTGGTAGCAGAAGAGGTCAGAAAATTAGCAGAAAGGTCTGCGAAGAGCACAAAGGAGATAAGTGAGATTATTTACGGGATACAGAAGGAGGCTGAGGGCGCTGTGGATAAGGTCGAGGAAAATGTCGGCGTTGTCGGCGAGACACTGAGCCTATCCAATGAAGTTATTAATTCACTAAAGAAGATAGAAGGCGCGGTAGCGGATGTCTCAAAGTATGCACAGGAAATCAATGCTGCAACTCAGGAACAGGCAAGCGGATGCGACCAGATAAGTAAGGTCGTCATCAGGCTGAATGAAATCACGCACGAGGTGAGCGCTGCTTCTGATGAGCAGGCATCAGGTACAGAACAGGTTGTAAAGGCTATTGAGAAGCTACGCGATATGGTTCAGCAGAATGCATCCAGCGCAACAGAGCTTGCTGCATCAGCTGAGCAGCTCAGTAGGCAGTCTGACGCCCTTACTGCCCTTTCTGGCAAGTTTATCTGTGATGAGGATAAGGCCATGCATGCTAAGGCGTCAAAGACAGATGTTGCCAGCGGAGCCGATGTTCATAAATTCGCAAGGATTTCCAACTAAATACAGCTTGCAGATTGGAAGAAAAATATATTATTATCCACAGCAGGAGTATGTTGAAGGGAGGACAGCAATGTCAAAGACAATTCAGCTTGTGGGATTCAAAGTTGGTAGAGACTTCTTTGGAGTGCCTATAACATCAGTTAAAGAAATAATAAGGATGCCAGAAATTACACCAGTCCCTGATACTGTAGATTTTGTAGAAGGTGTCATAAATCTGAGGGGAAGAATTGTTCCGGTAATAGATATGAGAAAGAGGCTCGGCCTTCCACTTGATGAGTCGTTAAAAGAAGACCAAAGAAAAATGAGCAGGGTTTTGATTCTTGAACTTGGAGGGAAGATAGTGGGTCTTATCGTTGATGCTGCCTCTGAGATACTCAAGCTCTCTGAAGAAGCGGTAGAGCCGCCGCCCGAATTGGTTTCCTCTATAGGCGCAGAATATGTGACTGGTGTTGGGAAGCTTTCTGATAAACTCATTGTATTATTGGATCTCACAAGGCTTTTATCAATTGAAGATATGAAAAAAGTTGAGGTAATGCATAAACGTCTTGCGACTGGCGAAGATTCGTTGAGCGGCAAGGCAAAGGGCGCCCTTGAAGAAGGGGCAGGCAGACAGACGCCTTAAAATTTTAAAGGAGGCAAAGAGGTGAAAAGATTAAGCGCAAAATTGATCGCGGGTTTTATGCTGATAATTGCCTTTACAGGCGTCTTTATTCTCGTTGTATATACTTCTGTGTCGAGACTGACTGATAGTTTGGATAGACTGAATGAATATGAGGCTCAACAGGTGGTTGCTGGAGAGCTTAGATATAATATTTCGTGGTTGGCGATGCCGGCTAATGATTACATTATTACTGGGAAACAAGAGGAATATCTAAAAGAATTTAAAGAACAAGCTGTTACTGTGGAAGATAATTTCCAGAGGTTAGAGGCGCTTCCCCTTAGTGACAGTGAGCGTGATATTGTAAAAAATATTAGAGAAGCGTTTGAAGGGGTAAAAAGGGTAGGACATTCAATATTTGAAATCAAAAACCCTGTCGGCAATCCAAAGGCGGCAGAGATGATGGAGGAGATGGACTATCAATATGCTGAACCAGGTTCAGAACGAGTTGCAAAACTTTTTGAAATGATAAAAGAAAAGCGCATTAAGGCAAATGCCGTAGCAGAAAGCGCTGAAAAGGCAGTTTACTTTACAATTATTATTGGCTCTTTACTTACCTTAACTGTGTCCTTTGTCATAGCTGTTGTGCTTGCCCATTCCATATCCCGTCCTATTAGCAAGATAGCAAATGCGGCGCAGGCTATATCAAACGGCGATCTTGAACAGTCTATAGATATTGATAAAAAAGATGAAGTCGGTGTTCTTGCCAATTCATTTAGGGAAATGATTCATTATTTAAAATCTATGGCCTCTACTGCAGAATCTATAGCAGATGGCGATTTGCGAAGTGAGATTTCGCCGAAATCTGAAAAGGATATACTTGGAAACTCATTTAGGAGGATGATAGCAGGGCTTAAGGGCATTACAGGTCAGATTCGGAACGGCTCAGACCAGGTTGCATCTGCCTCATCAGAGATAGCTGCAACTGCCGAACAGTCAAGCAGAAACAGCGAAGGCGCGGCAACAGCGGTCGAAGAGATTACTTCAACAATGCACGAGATGAGCGCCAATATCCAGAATGTTGCAAAGAGCATACAATCACAATCTGCTGCTGTTACTCAAACATCAAGCGCTATTGAAGAGCTTATAGCATCTATACAGAGGGTGGCTGAAAATGCAAGGAGGCTTGTTGAGCTATCACAAAGGTCCAGTGAAACAGTCCTTTTAGGCAATAGCGCAGTTGATAAATCATCTAACAGTATGAACGACGTTAGCAAGGCTATAGCAAGCTCTGCAGATACGATACGGACGCTTGGGGGCAGGGCAGAAGATATCGGAAAGATAGTGGAGGTTATAGATGATATAGCAGAACAGACCAATCTGTTAGCCCTTAATGCAGCCATAGAGGCGGCAAGGGCAGGGGAACATGGGATGGGCTTTGCTGTAGTTGCGGAAGAGGTGAGAAGGTTAGCGGAGAGGTCGGCAAAGAGCACAAAGGAAATCGGTGAGCTGATACATGGGATACAGAAGGACACTCAATCGGCTGTTAATAATGTAGATATGAATGTTGGCATTATCAACCAGGCGTTAAAACTATCTGACGAAGTGGTAGGCTCGTTGAGAAGGATAGAGTCTGGCGTGACCGAGTTTGCAAAGTTTTCACAAGAGATTAGCGCAGCAACCCAGGAACAGGCAAGCGGCTGTAATGAGATAAGCAAGGCGCTCGTCAAATTGAATGAAATAACCCAAGAGGTGAGCGCATCTGCTGATGAACAGGCGTCAGGCACTGAACAGGTTGTAAAGGCAGTAGAAAAGCTTCGGGATATGGTGCAGCAGAATGCAAGCAGCGCAACAGAACTTGCGGCATCAGCAGAACAACTCAGCAGGCAATCTGATACATTAACAGGGGTTGCAGGAAGATTTATCCTTGATGAAGAAACAGCGAGACCTAAGATGCAGACTGTAAAGAAAGAGATTAACAAAGGCAGTGCATTCAAGACTCTCGGACGCTAAACATGTTAAAATAACGCAAGTGTAAATTCCTCTTGATTGCAGTTGTTTGTCGGTTCTATATATCTAAAGTGAGGCTATATAAATGTTACATCCTCTCCAGCTGTCGGTTGCTAACGATATGACCGATGAAGAGTTTAGATTGTTCAAACAATTGGTTTATGATGAGTGCGGTATAAATTTTAAACCTGAGAAGAAGGCCTTCTTACAAAATAGAACTATTCAGAGGATGAAGGCTACTGATGTAAAGAGTTATTATCGCTATTACAAGCTAATCACTGATGCTAATACCGGTAAGGCAGAACTGCTATCATTTCTGGATGTCCTTACTATAAATGAAACCTCGTTTTTTCGCAATAAACCTCAGCTTGACCTTTTCCAGTATTCAATTCTTCCGGAGATAATCTCGAAAAAAAGAATGAAAAATGATTTTACTCTCAAGATATGGAGCGCAGGTTGCTCCACAGGACAAGAGCCATATACAATCGCAATTATACTAAATGAATTAATGACGGATATTAAAGGGTGGAAGGTAAGTATCTTGGCATCTGATTTAAGCATGACTGCGTTAGAGGCAGCTCAGCAGGGCGCATATCCGAGAGAAAAGATGGAGGGGGTAGAAGCGAGCCATCTTAAAAAATATTTTACTGAAAAAGATGAACATTTTTATGCTAAAGATGAACTGAAAAGATTAGTAATATTTGATTTTCATAATCTAATGTATGATAACGGTTTTTCCAATCTTGATGTAATTTTCTGCAGAAATGTGTTGATATATTTTGACAGCCAGACTCAAAAACAGGTCATAGAAACATTTCATCAGTGTCTTGCGCCGAAGGGGTATCTTTTCCTGGGTCATGCAGAATCATTGCAAGGCATAAATGAGAGCTTTATATTTATCCATAAAAATAAGGGAACAGCGTATCAAATGAGGTGAATTATGGAGAATGTACTTTTAGTAGAGGACGCAGAGGAGCTCGGCGAGCTCTTGAAGGAAGAACTTGGAGCCCATGGATACAACATTACATGGGTGACCAATGGCGTTGATGCAGTTATTGCTGCGCTCGATAAAAAATTCGATGTGCTTATAGTTGATATGATAACTCCTAATCTAAAGGGCATAGATACAATAAAGATAATTAAAAAGATTGACCCCAAGATTGCCATTATCGCCTGCTCTGGCATGATAGATAAAAGTATTATGATAGATGTGACAAAGGCCGGCGCTTCAGCTTGTGTGAATAAACCGTTTACAGTATCTCAAATGATTTCACAGATAAAGTGGGCAACAAGAAATAAGGGAGGTTTGCTCTCAGAGTAGATGTCATGTATATCAAAAGGTGTAAAAGCTTGAAAAGGGAGGTTTAGATTGATGCAGAAAAAGATATTGCTTGCAGATGATGAAAAGAATTTTGCGGATGTGCTGAAAAGCGAATTGGAGGAGGTTGGATATAGTGTTACACTCGTGAGAGATGGCGTTGAAGCAGTCATGAAGGCCCTCGATGACAAATTTGATATAGCCCTGCTTGATATAATGATGCCAAATCTCGACGGCATAAATACAGTAAAGATTCTTAAGAAGATTGATTCACGCATGCCTATTGTAACATTTTCAGGAGTGGCAGGAAGCGGCGACATTGCGGCATCAATAAGGGTTGGCGCAATGAGGTGCCTTACAAAACCATTTTCAGTAGAGCAACTGCTTTCTGAGATAAAGAAGGTATTGCATACATAAAGACAGTAAACAGCAGGCAGTAAGCAGTAAGCGCTATGCAGTAAGTAGTTCCTGCTTACTCCCTACTGCTTACTCCTTACTATAATTATAATATGGAAGACCTTAGCTCACTACAATTAAGCGAAGAAGATATAAAGAGCCTTAAAGAGACTTTTTATCACCAGGCTGTTGAGCTTGTGGAGTTGCTTACCCAAGATGTGCTTTTGCTTGAAGGCAGCAAGGATAAGGGCGAGAGACTGAAGACCATTAAAAGGATATTTCATACACTTAAGGGAGATTCTGCCTCTATTGGCCTTAAAGGGCTTTCAAGTCTTACGCACAAAGCTGAAGACTTGCTGCATGCGATTGAAAGCGGACTTGTTGAGATTGACAGTGATTTAACAGATATTTTGTTAAACATAGCTGACTGCGTTCATGAGGCGATAGATAAAAGCCTTGCTGGCGCAGACACACCTCATATACCTATTATGATGAAAAATATAGATAGTTTTCTCAACGAAAGGAGCGGTGAACATGACAAGTCTGATACAAATGCGTCTTCTATATTTGGAGAGTACCAAAGGCTTCTCTTGGCTGATTACAGGAAGCAGGGCAGGGAAGTATATAATATAAGACTATCATTCAGCGAGGATTGCCATATGAAGTCAGCAGGCGTTGTGCTTATTTTACAACACCTGACTGGTATCGGGGATATTATCAGGACATCTCCTCCGCAGGACGCTAAGGAAATAGAATATGCAGATGCTATAGAAGTCGTAATAGCAAGCACCATGGCAAGGAATGAGATACAAAAATTCTGCAGTATCCCTGGCGTTGTTGGCAATGTTACAGTAGAAGAATTTAAAGAACAGGACATTGCTATTATTCCGAAAGATTTGTCTCCTACCCAAGATAGTTTTGTTACACAAAAGACCATATCTCCCGCTGCTACGATCAGAGTGGAATCAGAAAAGATGGATAAGATAATGGACCTGGTTGGTGAGCTTGTTATCGGTCGTTCTATGATTGCGCAGCTTTTATTGGAGTTTGAGGAACGTTTTCCGCGGGAAGAGATGCTTGGAAGATTTGCTTCTGCCAGCTCATTTGTTGAACGAAGTCTTTCTGATTTACAAAGAAGTGTAATGAACTTAAGGATGATGCCAATTGACAAGGTCTTTAAAAGATTTCCAAGAGTAGTGAGAGACCTTGCAAAGGCAGGCGACAAAGATATAAGACTTATTATACACGGTGAAGATACTGAGGTAGATAAGGGACTTGTAGATGTTATTGGTGAGCCATTGATACATATTGTGCGTAATGCAATAGATCATGGCATAGAAACTGTTGAGGAAAGAAATGCCCTCGGCAAGGATATTCAGGGGACGATATTTTTGGAGGCTTATCATCAGGGAAACGATATAGTTATTGAAGTGAAAGACGACGGCCGTGGCATTGATACAAAACTAATAAAAGAGAAGGCTATAGAGAAGGGGTTAATAAGTAATGATGAGCTGGAAAAGATAAGTGACGATGATGCCATTGATTTTATATTCCTTCCAGGATTTTCAACTGCAAAGGTGTTAAGTGAGGTTTCAGGCCGGGGTATAGGAATGGATGTTGTTAAAACAGTGGTGGAGGGTTTAAGAGGAGGCATAAAGGTAAAATCAGAGTTGGGGGTTGGGACTACATTTATTTTAAGATTTCCCTTAACCCTCGCTATAATCAAGGCTATTCTCTTTAATGTTTCAAATAGACTCTTTGCGATACCTCTTGTTTCTGTGAAAGAGATAACGCGTGTATTTGTGAAAGATATATCTCTTGTAAACAACAAAGAGGTTTTAAGATTGCGTGAAAAGGTGATTCCGCTGATAAGACTTGAACGCATTGTTAATATTGATAGGAGAGGGACAAGACGGGATAAACTTTATGTTATTGTCGTAAATATAGAGGATAGGGATATTGGCATAATTGTAGACAGGCTTGTTGGTGAAGAAGAGCTTGTTATCAAGTCTGTTGTCAGTCATCGTTTGGTAAATACCAGCATGATAGGAGGGGCTTCTATCCTTGGCAATGGACAGGTAGTGCTTATATTAAATCCGTCTGCCATTGTAAAGAAGGCGGGTGTTAGGGCGATTGGTAATGAACAAGCCTCGGTCAGCGCTTGATGCACAGAAGAGTATGGAAGACAAAAAATCAGAAAAAAAGATAAGGGTGCTTGTCGCAGATGATTCTGCCTTGATGAGGAAGCTTATACCCCAGATTCTGGAAAAAGACCCGGCTATTGAGGTGGTTGCTACAGCAGTTGATGGACTCTTTGCCCTGAAAAAAATAGGGGATCTGAGGCCAGATGTTATTACCCTTGATGTTGATATGCCGAGAATGGACGGCCTAACCGCATTAAAGCATATTGTGGCAGAATACAGAACTCCGGTAATAATGTTGAGCTCTCTTACAGAAACCGGAGCTGAACTCACACTAAAGGCGCTTGAGCTTGGCGCAATGGATTTCATTGCAAAACCACATGACGCCATATCTGTTCATATAGCTGATATTGCCGATGACCTTATAAAAAAGATAAAGGCTGTTGCAAAGGTCTCTCCAGCCAGATTGCTTCCGAGCCCTAAGCATTATCCTTTGCGAAAGCCTACTAAGAGGATTGACAAAAAGGCAAACAGGGTTATTGCAATAGGTATCTCCACAGGTGGTCCGAATGCACTCTCATATTTTTTACCAATGCTTCCAGCAGAAATGCCTGCGGGCATACTTATAGTCCAACACATGCCTCCTGGTTTCACTGAGGTCTTTGCAGATCGTCTCAATAATATATGCAAAATAGAGGTTAAAGAAGCCAGAGACGGCGATATGGTTGCCCCAGGACGGGCTATTATTGCGCCAGGCGGCAGACATATAAAGACTAAAAAGACTAATCTTGGTTACATGGTTATTGTCAGCAATACAGCGCCTGTTAACAGCCATAAGCCATCTGTGGATGTGTTGTTTAATTCAGTTGCTGCAGAGTGCGGCAGCAATTCAGTAGGGGTTATAATGACTGGTATGGGGGAAGATGGGGTAGAAGGCCTTGGTCAGATAAAGGCTGCCGGTGGTTTGACCATTGCACAAGATGAGGCGAGCTGTGTTGTGTATGGAATGCCAAGGGTTGCTGTAGATAGAGGCTATGTTGATCGCATCGTATCGTTGCAAGATATGACAGAAGTGCTTACAGAGGTAGCATCAAGTAAAGGGGGTGACTTATATGCAGCCGGAGGAGATTAATAAAGAAAAAGATGTGTCAGTTAAATATAGATTCCTTGTGGTGGATGACTCGATATTTGCGAGAAAGAATATAGCTAAGGTTGTTGAGATGATGGGGGGTGTTGTGGAAGGGGAGGCAACTACAGGCAGAGAAGCCATTGACTTGTATTTCAAGATTAAACCGGATGTAGTGATTATGGATATATCCATGCCTGAAATGGAGGGCCTCGAAGCATTGGCAAAGATAAGAGAAAAAGACAAAAACGCTAATGTGATTATTATAAGCTCCCTTGGTTATCAGGAACTTGTAAAGAAGGCATTAAGCCTTGGCGCAAAGCACTTTATATCAAAACCATTTCAGTCTGATAAGGCAGCAGAGATTATAAAATTTGTGCTGAAAGAGATAAAACCAGGGCGTTAGCCCTGTATTGTAAACCTCCACACCAAAGATTTTGGTGTGGAGGTAAATTGAAGATTGCAAATTGAAAAATGCAGAATTGAGAGAAGTTTTAAATTTACACTTTGCATTTTGCAATCTTCATTTTGCAATGGAGCGCAGCGACTAAATGAGACTTGATTATATAGAACCATTTATAGAGGCTACCAACTGCATCCTTGAGGATGTATTCAAGATGCCTGCACAAAAAGGGAAATTGTCACTCCACAGCGAGCCTATTACAAGTAAAGGGCTTGTTGTTGTGATAGGGCTCACTGGGGATGTAGAGGGTAGGGTCTTATTTGATATGGAGCCAGATACAGCTGTAGAGATGGCTTGCATTATGAATAAAAGTAAATTCGACTCCATTCAGCCTATGGTTATGGACAGCATTGGAGAACTTGTCAATATGATTATGGGAAAGGCCCTCACGATACTGAATGATAAAGGATTTAATTTCAAACTTACGCCGCCAATGGTTTTTAGCGGCAACGCTGTCATGAGCAGCGCCATCCGTATCGAGACCCTTATCGTCCCATTTACAACAAAGTTCGGTGAGTTCATGATAAATATAGCAGTGAGGCCAGTGATTTAAGACAAATTCTAATTGCTAATACCTAAGTCCTAAACAGAATAAATAAACGCGGGGTACGGGAAAACAGCGAAATGGCAACAAAAGACTTCTCTGATTCACCCAGTCACATATTTTCCGTTACAGTTCCAGATTTACTGATTTTGTTAATTGTTTTGCCCCCGATTGAATCTGTCGGGGGTTAGGATTTCGAATTTAGGATTTGTCTCATACAGGCGTGTCCAGGTCAATTGGCTCTGTCATTTTATTAAGATGATATTTTAGTCTCTTTATAAACTTTTCTTCATTCGCCATAAGTCCCTTTGTTTTAATATTGAGTAGGAGTCGAGGGACTCTATCTTTTTCATCTATCCTGTATGCTATCCTGTGCCATGCGCCGAATATTCTTAGTGACATGGCGAGCATTGCGAGTATTCCGGATATCCACAGTATTGGGACGCCGGGGTCATAGCGATAGCTTAGTACGGATGCCTCTTTAAACTCCTTTAAGATAATCCTCTTGTCATCTACAACTAAACTTTCGTCCTGCACAAGTTTGCCTAATTTTTTTGTTTCGCTTTTGCCGCTGCTGTCTTTCCTCACAAGTGTTGTCTCAACGAATGGTTTTATCTTTTCAGTGGTGCCGTCCTTTTTAAAAAGCGTCCCTGTCTTGAGGGTGCCGAACTTGAGCATCCCATCAACGCCAGGGACAATTAATTCCTTTCCCACCTCTGTTTCCAATAGTATTGGATTATCATCTACCTGTATCTTTAGATTTTGCTCATACGCAGCCTGATAAAATGTTATTCCTTGAAAATAAAGCGGGTCATTTACCTCTATTGTCTTTTCCAAGACCGCATGGTTCCCTTTTATGACCCTGAGTCTGCTTTTCCAGTCCTTGGGAAAATATGATTCATTATCTAAAAGGTATTTTACTTCTTTCCATCCCATCGCAACTGCAAGACGTGAGAGCTTGTCTTTTGGATAATCGAGCGCCGGGAATTGATTGTGCTCTGTTATAAACTCATCAAGGATAAGCTTAAAATCAAGCTCCTGTGGGCCTTTCCCCCAACTTCCATTCCATCTGCTTACTGCGGTTGGCATTATTTTTGTGTGCTCGTTTGGATAAAGGGTAATTCCATCCTCAAACGCAAAGAGATAGGTCAGCAGGAACCCCACAAAACAAAACGCAATAGCCACATGATATATCCATGTGAGCCACTTGTATGACCAGCCTTTTTCAATAATCCGAACAGAGCCGACTTGTTCCTTATCTGACCCATTTGTTTGTTCCCGAAATCTCAGTTCTTTTTTGAATATCTCTCTTACGCCTTCAAATGCGTCTTCGAGCTGAGGGTTTATATCTAATGGTAATATATATGAAGGAATAAATTGCAGTTCCTCTGTTTTAAGAGTTTTCTGACTTAAAAGTAATAAGAACCTTTCAAATGTGCATATTGCGAGGTTAATAAAGAGAAGCAGCGCAGATAGTAAGAAAATAGGCGTGGTGAATAGTTCTAAAAGATTAAAGAATATGACAAATGAGGAAAATCTGCCGCCTGCCCTTATATAGTCGTCAATCTCGCCACCTTGAGGGAATATAGTGCCGATAATATAAAAGAAAACCAGAATACCCAGGAATATAACAGATGTTTTGAGAGATGCAAAGCGCCAGTAAAGCTTATTTTCACGGATGGCTTGCCAGTTAAACTCTCTTATTTTTTTGAGGATAGTCATAGTGAATACAGTTTAATGATAAGGTTGAGGTTTAGAGTTTTTATATTTTCTCAACCTGAATCTCTCTTGGATTTACATCGCATATAAATGCAGGCTCGGTATTCCTAAAAGTTTTGCCACCCAGTTTACGCCAATAAAGGTCATAATCATGCAGATAAATCCAAGTATATTAAAGATAGACGCAGGCATCCCGCGCCATTTCGGTATTGACACAGAGTGGAGATACATAGCAAATACAGTCCATGTAATGAGCGACCATGTTTCTTTAGGATCCCAGCCCCAGTATCTGCCCCATGCCTCATTAGCCCATGCAGCCCCGGAGAAAATGCCGAATGTAAGAAGAGGGAATCCAAACAACGCGAGACGAAATGATTGCGCGTGAAATGATTCGAGATTATCCATATTAATGCCAAAATCTGTGCCTAAGCCTTTTTTAAGAGAAGGTTTTATAGCAAGATAAACTATCTCAATCGAACAGCTTACTACAAAGACGGCATAGGATAAGAATGCAAGAACAACATGCCATTCAAACCACCAGCTCTGAAGTGGTGGCGATAGGGGCTCGACAGCAGGACTTCTTGTAAGCAGGGCATATAAACATGCGCCCATTGAGAGCGCTGCTACCAGTATGCCAGATAGATAGATATCCTTCCATTTTCTTTCAACATAGAGATACGTAACTGCGGCTGACCACGCAAACCATGAGAGGCTTTCATAAAGGGTCTGGAAGGGCGCCCTTTGGCCTTCAAATGTCCGTAAGAGTATGAGACCTGCATGGGTAATAACACCAAACCACAAAATATTCGTAGCAAGTTTTCCAGGCCCTGTTTTTTTAGTAACGAGGTGGATAATATATAAAACAAGAGAGGCTCCATAGATGAGAGCCACGAACCAGAAAAGCCTTATATCAACAGAAAGAAGGAATGCGTCTCTGGACAGCAGAGTTTCGAGGTTTGACATAGAGATATTTTATATCATATTTTTATTAGATTGACAAGGTGTGGTTTTAAAGGTTATTATGCAATCAGATTCAATATGGCTAATGGATTAAGGGTTTTGCTGTCGCCATCTATCTGTAATTATTAGGGAAAGGATAAATACAAATGGACGATATAAGATGCTTTTGCTGTGAAAAACAGCTTCCTGAGGGTAGCCTCAAGTATGTCGTAGAGATAAAAAGCTTTGCGGATTTTGACTGTTTTCTTGAAGATTATCCCGGCGATGTAGAGGAAGGGATGATGGAATTGCTCGAAGAAATGGAAGATGTGGATGCGAAGGTATTAGAGGATGATGTGTATCAGGAAATGATATTTGTCCTGTGCAAAGAATGCAGGGATAAATTTTATAAAAATCCTTTTCAATCAACACAACAGTTTTACGTTGATAAAGAGATTAAAGGCTCAATACACTGATGAGATATGCTTTTATCTCTGATGTCCATTCTAATCTCGAAGCCTTTTCTGCTGTTCTTAAAAAAATCGATGGCAGCGCTATAGATGAAATTGTATGCCTCGGCGATATCGTTGGCTACAATGCCAATCCCAATGAGTGTGTCGAAATAATAAAAACCCGTAACATAAAATGCATTATGGGTAACCACGATTCACGGGCTGCTGGTCTTAAAGAGCCTGATGACTTCAATTATCTTGCCAGAGATGCCATTCTGTGGACCCGCAAACAATTGAAAGAGGAATATCTTACATTTCTTAAAACCCTTCCAAGAAAACTTTACATAGAGAACAATAAAATAGTTGTTGTTCATGGCTCTGTAAATTCTACTGATGACTACATCCTTTCTTTGAGTGATGTTGCTGACAATTTTAGGATGATGGGTGAGGAGTCTGGCGTAAATATCTGTTTTTTCGGGCACACCCATGTGAGAATAGGATATAAGGAGGCAAATGCGAATATCTACCCATTCTATGAAAATAAGATAATGATAGAAGATAGCGTGAGATATCTTATAAATCCTGGTAGCGTTGGCCAGCCAAGAGACGGCGACCCAGGGGCATCATTTCTTATATATGATACAAATGTTAAGACTATGGAATTTTATAGGGTTGAGTATGATAGAGAAAAGACCTGTGAAAAGATTGTAAGGGCTGGTTTACATATTGAACTGGCAGAGAGACTAACCGTAGGGTGGTAAGGTATTATTGCAAAGTGAAAAATGTAAAATGCAAATTGCAAAATTAAGAATCATTTAAATTTCTCAATCTGTTACATTTTGCACTTTGCATTTTGCAATTTGCAATTGAGCAAAGCGACCATTATCCTCCTATAAAGCTCATAGTCCTGCTGCATTTTTTAAAGATATTGTCATTTATAAAATGTTTCTCGGGTTTTTTTCTTACAGCATTAAAAAGAATATCTTCAAGTTCTTTGTCACTGCAACCACTTCGCAAAGCGCCCTTTATATCTATCTCTTCGTCAGAAAAAAGGCATGTTCTGAGTTTTCCATCTGAAGTCAACCTCAATCGGTTGCATGAGCCGCAGAAGTGGTCTGATATAGGGCTTATAAAACCTATCTCTCCTAAGCCATCTTTGAATTTATACCTTCTTGCAGGGCCTGTCCTCTTTTCCTGATTTCCCAACGGGATAAGCTCCTGAAACTTATTGATAATGCCTACAAGCTCAGATGTTGAAATACACTTTTCTTTTTGCCAGCCTTCCTCTACTTCAAACGGCATATATTCTATAAATCGTATATGATAAGGTTTCTTTTTTGTTAGGAGGGCGAAATCTAAGATTTCATCTTCATTAAATCCCTTTATTACAACGCAATTTATCTTTACAGGGCTTAAACCCACTTTCTCTGACTCCTCCAAGCCTTCCATGACCTTATTTAGAAAATCTCCCCTTGTTATCTTGTAAAACCTGTCAGGTTTTAAAGAATCAATGCTTACGTTTATTCTATTGAGACCGGCCTTTTTCAACTGAAATGCAAATTCCTTTAGAAGCACGCCATTTGTTGTAAGGCTCAAATCTTCAAGCCCTTTTAATTTTGCGAGTTTTTCTATAAATTCCACAATCCCTTTGCGGACGAGAGGCTCTCCACCGGTCAGCCGTATCTTTGTTATTCCATGCCTTACTGCAATGTCTGCAATCCTTAACAGCTCTTCATAACGCAGTATATTCTCTGATTCAGATAGTGGTATGCCTTCTGCTGGCATACAATACACACACCTTAAATTGCAGCGGTCTGTAACTGATATCCGCAGATAATCAATGGGACGATTATATGAGTCTATAAGCCTTGACATCAGTCTATCTCTTCTTCTGGAAATTGTTCAAGCGCAGGCAGCCTTTCCTCGGATGAAGCGCTATTTTTATCCATCTCAAAAAACCTTTCAGAAACCGGCACATTGTCATCTCCTGTCAGATTTGCAGGGGCTGTCGGCGCAGTGCCTTCCTTAAATACTTCAAAGAGCACCCTCTCAGTAGCATTTGTCGCAGGCATACCAGTGAGTTTATCTATCTTTGCAAAGACCACTCCCTCTGGAGTTTGGAAGTTTTTGACAGGCGTATCAGCAGCTGCCTTCTGCATGAATTTAAGCCATATCGGCAAAGCTGCCCTTGCGCCTGTCTCCATGTGGCCGAGAGGTCTTTCGTCATCATATCCTATCCATGCGCCAGCAATGATATCAGGGGTGAAGCCGATAAACCACGCATCATTAAGATTATTGGTAGTGCCTGTCTTGCCAGCAGCAGGCCTTCCCAGGGACTTTGCCCTCTGGCCAGTGCCTTCTTCGATGACGCCTTGCAGAAGGTTTGTCATTATATATGCTGTCTGCGGGCTTATGACATCCTGCGCGCTTGGTAAGATTTCTTCAATGATACGTCCTTCCTTGTCTGTGATCTTTGTTATGAATATTGGTTCAGCCTTTTTGCCCATATTTGCAAATGTAGAATAGGCGCTGGTTATCTCCATTAAAGAGAGGCTGGATGAACCTAATGCGAGGGAAAGGTCATTAGATAGAGGAGACTGAATGCCAAGTTGTGTTGCATACTCAATTGTATAATCAATTCCAATATCCTTTAATATCTTTATTGTAACAACATTTCTGGAACGGGAAAGTGCCTGTCTGAATGTTATCGGGCCATAGAATTTTTCATCAAAGTTCCTCGGCTTCCATTCTGTTTCGGTCTCAACGCCTGTTACTGCGCCTTTTGAAGTCTCTTCAAATATAAGGGGAGAATCTACGATAACAGTCGCTGGTGTGTAGCCTTTGTCAAGGGCAGCAGCATAAATAATAGGCTTAAATGCGCTGCCTGGCTGCCTCTTTGCCTGAATAGCCCTATTAAACTGGGTCTTTGTAAAATCAGCGCCGCCTACCATAGCCCTCACATAGCCTGTTTGAGGCTCCATGGCAATCAGACATGACTGGGTAAGAGGTTCCTGTTCGAGGGTTACCGGTATAGGCTCTTCAGTATTTTCAGGGAGCGATTTAATAGCTACCTTTATTACATCGCCCTTTTTTAAAGTCTTTGTAAGAAACTGAAATTTTCCTGCATCAGGCTCGGGAGTGGGGTTATAAAGTTCTGCCCATTTAGCATCCTCGAAGAGAAGTTTTGTATTATGACTTCCGATTGCAACTGAAAAATAATATTCTTTCGTATTTACCTCTGTAATAAGTCCTTCATATATCTTTCCTTGTTCCGGCTCCTTTCCATTCAGTTCTGTGTCTGTTTCACTGATAAAAATATCTATCTCTTCTTTGGTAGCCAGGCTTCTTTCAGGCCCTCTATAACCCCTTCTCCTGTCATGCTCTTTTAAACCAAAGGCTACTGCCTCATTTGCTGCCTTCTGGAATGCTACATCCAGTGTTGTGTATACCTGAAGCCCGCCTCTATACAGCAGGTCTTCGCCATAAATTTCATCTATATATCTGCGGATATGCTCTGTAAAATACGGCCCGACCCACAGGCTCTTTATCTCCTTTGGTTTCAGTTTAATGGAATATCGCAATGCCTTTTCGTGCTCCTCAAGGGTTATAAAACTCTCCTCAAGCATTCTCCTAAGCACATACTCCTGTCGCTGTCTTGCAACGTCAGGATAATAATAAGGGGAATATTTGCTTGGCGCCTTGGGGAGACCTGCCAGGAGCGCTGATTCAGATAGATTGAGATTCTGCACCTCTTTTCCAAAGTATGTCTCTGCTGCTGCCTGGACTCCATATGCGCCGTTTCCAAGATATATCTGATTCAGGTAGAGATAAAGTATTTCATCCTTTGACAGATTTTTTTCTATTTTGTAAGCAAGCAACGCCTCTTTTATCTTTCTCGTGATGCTTCTTTCAGGGGTAAGGAAGAATGATTTGGCGACCTGTTGGGTAATAGTGCTTCCGCCCTGAACTATCTTGCCTGCTGAGATGTTTCTGTAGAATGCCCTCAGGATGCTCCAGTAATCTACGCCCTTGTGTTGAAAGAACATTGCATCCTCAGCAGATAGAAACGCCTTTACAAGGTGGGGCGGGATCTTAGAATACGGAACAACAATCCTTCTCTCTATATAAAATTCACCGATGACCTGGCCGTCATTTGAGTATACCTTTGTGATGATATTAGGGTTGTATTCATGCAATGAATTCAGGGGAGGCAGGCCGTGCGAAAAAAAGAGATACACGATGAATGGCAGCGCTACCATGGTAAAAACACAGATAATGGAAATTAAAATAATCTGTTTTAATCTGTTTGTGGTGTTTTTTATTATCATAGATTGTATATATTAACAGAAAAACAATAGTGAGGCAAGGGTTGGAATTTTTTTGTTGAAGATTCCTTTTCTTTACAGTATTATTAGCGCATTATCTTAAATTAATTTATTGGTATATAAAATAGAGTAAGCTGTAAGACACTTATTTTTAATAAAGAGGAGGTGTTATGGCAGAAAAAAGAAATATTAACAGATACCGCAAAAGACTGCAATTGCGGTTTGGGGAAAATGGCCCCGCCCACATGGCCTTTACTGAGGATATATCTGAATCAGGACTCTTTATAAGGACATCACGTGTCTATCCGCCGAATACAAACCTTGAGATAGAACTCCTTTCAATTGAGGATGATGAATTAGTGAATATGAAAGGGGTTGTAATGTGGGCAAAGGCAGTGCCGAGCGCCCTTCTGCGAACGGCAAAAAAGAGCGGGATGGGAGTAAAGATAACGAATATAACATCAGGAGAAGAGTGCTATAATAAACTATTGGACTAAAATTTTACTCTGATGTTTTAAAACTGACTCCTCAATTAAGCTTGACAATAACGTTATCTTGGCTTATAGTTAAAAAGTATTTTCAAGATATGGAATATCATTCATAATATAATTATAATTCAAAAGTAGTTCTTGTCTCTAAATAACACATCTAAAAGTTGGAGCATATGTCATCTCCAAAAAATAATGCCTCAAAAATAAATAAGACCCTTGAACAGGTTATGAAAGAAAGGTTTGTTCATAGCTTATCTCAAATTGTTTATGACAAGGTTTCTGCTCTCTGGCACATTGACAAAGAATCAGAAGAGCTTATGTCGCAGATAGCTTCGAAGGTCGTGATAGGAATGTTCTGCTTAGAGTATCTTTCGTATATCAATAAACTTGTCAAAGAGAAGAATAAGGTAACGCATAATATTACTGCATTTGATTTATCTGATAAAGATTTGATAGAGGATATAAAATCACGACTTTCCAATAAAGAGACTGCTGATAGCTTCAAGAAAACTGCCCGTCTTCTCAAAAAGTTCTTAGATTCAACAGACATCAAGACCTTGGAGGGTTTGACACAGGTAGCCCATACAGGCGATTATCTTTTATACTCCCTGAAGGATATGAAGGAGTCCAATCATGATGAGTTCAACCTATGGCTGTCGTCAATGCCATATTTTTATGAAAAGGATTTAAGTTATCTTGGTCTCGTTAAATCAAGATTTGACTTATTTCCAGACACATATAGTTTGGAATCACATATTGATTCTTTTTGGAGCGAATCGCTTCAAGAGGAAGCCTTTGATTTTGAAAAGATGCATTTCGACCACCGCATCAATATTGATGCACACCTATCATCAGAAGTAGCAAAGAAAAGTTACTTACCCAGCAAGAAATCAAAAGAAAAAAAGACATATTCAAGGGGTTAAGGTTTGCACATCAAAGAGAAACTCAAGGGCATTGATTTCCTCTTAAAGAAGATATGTGCAAATAGGAATTCTATCCTTCCAGCTAAGGTAAGGGCTGGTAGTATAGAAATGAAGAGGGAGATAAAGCATTCTTTTAACATCCCTCCCGGACCCAACAATAATAAGTTTACTATTGTTGTGAAAGACAAGGTCTCATTTCATCCAGGCATAGGACCTTTTGATGTAGAGATAGAGATAGTGGGCTTTGTCTTTCTTAGAGAAGAATTAAAGACAACCACACTAAAGGCCCTCCTTAAGGATAACGAAAACAAAAATTTTCTCATAAATCAATGCCTGCCTCATTCTTCTTCTGCTGTCGCCTATCTTACAGACAAAATGGGTTTTAACCCCCTTATCCTTGCCCCGAAATCTCCCATTTTGGGAGGGAAGGCATGATAAGTTTCCCCGATCTTTCTACCTTTTACATGGGAGGAAGAAAAAATAGAGACGATTTATATCAGGAGGGATAAAGCCTTGCATGTTGAGTTTCCAGTAGATGAAAGATCCCTGAGGTATGTGGAATCCATGGAGAATGACCCTGATATAAATGCAATAATCTCAATTCTCTTAGATAAGCGAAAGGAAGATTTTCACAATTATGCATCTATAATATGCTTTTGCTATAAAGAAGAAGACCTCGTAAATTTGCCTGATGTGAAGCACCTTCCCAATAAGGTAAAGGCTTGGATAAAGCGAAAAAGCTTTGACCAGGACCCCGCTTATTTTACATTTTTTAAACACCTGTTTTCCCTTTACTCAGGTTTTGTTCAGACCTATGAAGGATGGGATAAACTCGGCAAGCGCAGGAGTGTAATTCCTGAGGCATATATATATCATCGGTTAAAGGAAAAATACAGTGGAAGGCCCGAAATCAAAGTTCAACGGGAATGCTTTGTTGTGGTAGATGAGTGGGACAGCCGCAAACACAGGACCAAGGATGAGGGGCAGAAGGTTGATGTTGGTTTGTGGGATTATGTTGCGCAGTCTGGAGAGGTTTATGAGGTTAAAGTGAAGGTGTATATAAAAGAAAAGGAACATCAGCTTGCGTTTCTCGAAACTATAAGGAAGATGTCGAATGGAAAGATAATTGTATTCCTTGCAAGCTTTGCGCCAAAACATGTGGTTGTTCACCACCTCAAGACATTTTTCCCGGGTAGAGATTTGAGTCAGATAAGTATTTTAGGGGTTGATGAATTGCAGAATCTATAACTTAGAGAATCAACGAATTAGAGGATTAGTTATAAGGGAGTCCATAATTGTATAGACATATTTTATTAAGGGTCTCATAATAGAATTTACATTGTAACAGGTCTGGTCT
>MGQA01000071.1 GCA_001797665.1 Deltaproteobacteria bacterium GWF2_42_12
ACTGGTTAGTATGCATAAGTGTAGGGGTTTATACCAGTGTTTATCCGCCATAGGCGGAGGACTTTCTGGTGTGGTGGTAAATTAAACATCTAATACTTATTCATTGACTATCAGGAAGATTAGGTTTTATATTAACGGAGGATTTTTTATGGAAATTATATTAAAGAAAGAGATGCCGTCACTGGGCAAGATAGGAAGTACTGTTAAGGTTGCAGAAGGCTATGCCAGGAACTATCTCATACCAAGAGGAGTTGGTATTGAGGCAACGCCTAAGAATCTTAAGTTATTGGAAAGAGAAATAAAAATATGGGAGAAAAAAGCTCAGCAATCAAAAGATGAGGCTATCAAATTAGCAGCTGAAATAGAAAAGCTTAATTTAAGTTTTGCCAGGAAAACAGGTGAAGAAGATAAACTCTTTGGCTCTGTTACCACCATAGATATTGCTGAAAGTATTAAAGAAGCAGGTTTTCACATAGACCGCAAACAGATTCATTTAGAAGAACCGCTTAAGACCCTGGGAGATTTTACAGTACCTGTTAAACTTCATCCAGATGTCGCAGCAAACCTTAAGGTCACAGTTGTAAAGGAATAAAGGCAGAATTGAGGTTAAGGTTAAGGCTGAGGCTAAGACTAAATCTCTTTTGCCTCAACCTCGTTTTCAAGAGGCATTCCCTATGGCAATTTCACCGCAAGAGTTGTCCCTTCATAAATTACCTCCCCAAAACATCGATGCTGAGCAGGCTATCATAGGCGGCATACTTATTGAAAACGACGCTATTGATAAAATTGTCGGCATCTTGGATCAAAATGGAGAAGACTTTTACAGGGATGCCCATAGAAAAATATACAAGGCAATGCTCTCCCTTTCAAACCAAAATGAACCGATTGATTTAGTCACCCTTTCTTCGACACTACGAAGCGGAGGTGTTCTTGAATCTGTTGGCGGAAGCTCGTATTTGGCTGCGCTTGTAGAGTCAACGCCAACAGCTGCAAATATTATTTACTACGCAAACCTCGTCAGGGAAAAATCCCTTTTACGCAGACTTATAAATTCTTCCACAGAGGTGGTAACGAGATGTTATGCGGGGGGAGAGAAAATAGAAAACCTTTTAGACGACGCTGAAAAAATAATATTTGAGGTGGCGCAGGATAAAACAAAGCGCTCTGTCTATCATATAAAGGACTTGATTAAACACACCTTTGAGGCCATTGAAGAGCTCTCAACGCGCGAAGGGCATCTCACAGGCGTCACAACAGGCTTCAACAGGCTTGATGACCTTACCGCAGGCCTACAACCCTCAGACCTCATTGTTATTGCCGGTAGGCCGAGCATGGGTAAGACAGCATTAGCGCTTAATATTGCACAGAATTCTGCAGAGGCAGGGTTTCCTGTAGCCATCTTTTCATTGGAGATGAGTAAAGAACAACTTGCGCAGAGACTTCTTGCCTCAAGGGCTAAGGTTGATTTGCACCGCATAAGAAGTGGTAAGTTGAAGAATGAAGATTGGCCAAAGCTTACTACAGCGCTTGGTATCCTCTATGAATCTCCAATCTTTATAGATGATACAGCTGCTCAATCTATACTTGAAATAAAGGCAAAAGCCAGAAGACTAACAAAACAACATAATATTAAGCTTATTATTGTAGACTACCTACAGCTCGTTAAAGGTAGACATGATGCGGATAATAGAGAGCAGGAAATCTCAGACATCTCACGCTCACTTAAGGCCATGGCAAAAGAATTCAATGTGCCTGTTATTGCCCTTGCCCAGCTTTCGAGAATGCCTGAGAGAAGAGAGGAGAAACGGCCTCAACTTGCTGACCTTCGAGAGTCCGGGGCTATTGAACAAGATGCTGATGTGGTCGCATTTGTTTTTCGTGAAGTGGTTTATACCGCCTGTAAGTGCCCTGAGGAAGATAAAGCGAATAAGCGCTGTGCTTGCGACAGGAGTAAAATCGCAAAGGATGCTGAGATTATTGTAGCAAAACAGCGCAACGGCCCTACTGGTCCCATTAAACTTACATTCTTAGATGAGTATACAAGCTTCGAAAATCAAGCTCAGGGACATTATAGCGCATCTGGCTGGGTTGAATAAAAATTTTCTGAACTACTTTCCCAGCGCACAGAAGGCTTTACCGCACCCCAAGGATGAATGTTTGGTTTAGAGTTTTGTTTAATTATTGATGGCCGTATTCTTTATGTTCATGGTCGGCACTTTTCATTCCCTTAGGTAAGGCAGGCGCTGGTTCTGGTTTTATTGGCAGAAATATGTTGGCATCCACAGTATGCGGGTTATGACATTCAGTGCACACCCACCACCTCTTTTTACCACCTTTTGTCCATGAGCCTATCCTTTTGCCGTGTATCCCATCTCGCCAGTCACGGTATACCTCACCATGGCATTTACCGCAAAGCTTTTGTGGCTGATTTAAGCTGATTTCTTCAGCCCGAAAAGATATCAACTTATCGCGGTTCGTCATGCTGTGACAATCTAAACACCAGATAGACCCCTTCCCATGCATCAACTGCAATGCGTTAGGCACGATATCCTGGTGAAACTGGATTAATCTCGGTTCTTTATTTTTTGGCACGGGTACGGTTTTACCATTATGACATGTAGTACAGGGCATAAAAATCTTCAGTTGTTTTTCTCTCGGTGTCACAACAGCTTCTTCATGAGAATAATCAGCTTCAAGGGGCATATCGCCTAGCGGTATGGTGCCATCATAGGGGTCTCCCCACCACAGGACCCTGGATGTGGTTTGCGAACATATTACATTTGGTAGAGCAGGTTCAATATCTCTTCGCTCAACATAACCATAGTCCTCTCTGCTCTCATAGCAATCCTTTACCAGTTCTTCATCCTGCGCAGGCTGCGCATCCTGGGAGTAGCCAATTTCAGTAATCATTAAAAGCGCTAATAAGGCATAGAAAATATTTCTTGAAAGTTTAATATTTCTCATTTTATCCTCTTTTTAGAATACAGGAATTTGCAATACACCAAAAAATTGGAGATATTAATCACTCAAATGCTCATCAGCCCCTTTTCCTACAACGGCTGGATGTTTTACCTCGCCGAGCAGCACCCCAATCCCTCCCTTGGCCATCAGAGTAAACATCATTAATCCCATAGCCCAGACCCCTAACGAGTTAATTATTTCAGTCAGGTTAGGGGTATATTCTGAAAATTCACCAATAGGGGTTGGAATAAATCCCGGCAAAACAAACCCAAGCCCCTTTTCAATCCATATCCCGATAAAAACCATGAGGCAGGCTATGCGAAGCTTTTTATAATCTTTCCTGAAATCCATATTCAAAAGCAATAGAAAGGCTGTTACGTTTAATAACAGTGATGCCCAGAACCATGGGACTAACCGTGACAGGCCATTCTTGCCAATCATCAAATATTTTAACGAGTACGAATGCTCAGTGCCATGATAGAGTTCAGTAACTATCTCTGACATGGTTAAAAACAGCGCTATGCCAAGACACCATACAACTACCTTTGCGAGCAGTGCAATGGCTTCATCTGCAATATTTAAAGTGGTGTTATTTTTTATTATAAGGAAGGCAACTATTATAAAGGCAGGACCAGCTGCAAAGGCTGTTGATATAAATTTTATTGGTATCATGGTATGAAACCACATAGGCCTTGAAGGCATGGTATTCATCAAAAAGGCTGTTACTGTATGAATGCTTAATGCCCAGACAATAGATATATAAATGAAGGTCATATAAAACCTTTCATTAAGCGGCTGTCCGGTGTATTTTTTGTATAGATAATAAAATGCGCACATCAGATTAAGGCCAAGATAGCCGTTCAATACGACTGTATCCCACTGCAACATTGAACCAGGAAAATTAAAGATGCCAATAACCGGGAACATATGCCAAGCCCTATCAGGTCTGCCCATATGCAGGAAAATAAACAAAAAAACCATTATAACCGCAGTTATCGCCAGCATCTCTCCTAATATAACAACACTTTTCAAATGTTTATGCTGGTAAATGTATGATGGGAAAACAACAGTTACAGCAGCCGCAGCCACGCCAACCAAAAATATAAAATTAGACTCATATAATCCCCACGATACCTGATCTGTCATAGCAGTTACAATCAGGCCTTTGGTAAATTGTTCATAGATACCAAACATTGCCAGAAAAGCTAAAAAACATAAAAACAACATCCAAGTATAAAACTTAATTCCGCCTTTCAGGGCATAAAAGGTAAAATCAATGGCAAATTGTATTTTTGTCCGCACAGCAGTTCTCCTTAATCCGAAAAATGCAATAGCATTTTCCGGGTTAATCAATGAAATAGAAAAATTTTGGGTATGTATTCAGCTCAGCCTTTAATCTAAAAACCCCTTTTCTTGCCAAGATCTTTCTGACTTCGCTATCAGGGTCCAAGAGGTTGCCAAATTTCCTTGCCCCTACTGGACATGCCTCAACACATGCCGGATATCTGCCATTTCTGACCCTCTGTAAACAAAAAGTGCATTTTTCAGTAGCTCCATTCATCCGAGGTCTGTTTCCCAGGTAGTGAGTTTTCGGGTTCATCTCCTCGGCAGGGAGATTGGGTTCACCCCAGTTGGAACGTCTTGCCCAGTAAGGGCATGCACTTATACACATCCTGCAGCCTATACACCAGTTGTAGTCTATGACAACGATGCCATCCGGCTCTCTGTAGGTTGACCTGACTGGACATACTTTTACGCATGGGGGTTTTTCACATTGCATACACTGAATGGGAAAGTAGAAATAATCCTTTTCAGGCACCGTCTCAGGCTGGTAATAATGCTCTCCTTCCAAGGTTACCCCTGCATTTTCATATGCGTTGCCGCCAACCTCTATTCCATAATCCTTTGGATAGCCCTTATCCATATTCGCGGCTAGGAACTCGCCTTTTTCCATTTTTATTACCCGTATCCACTGAAGCTCAGGGTTATAGCGGGACTGATTGTTTTCCTTGACGCAGGCATGCACACATGTTCTGCAGCCGATGCATTTCTTTATATTCAAGGCGTATCCAAACAATACATCCTTCATAGCAGGCGAGCCATCAACGGTCACCTTCTTACCAAATTCCTGTGAATGCCTCTCTTCCAATCGCGCAATGGCATCCTTTTGTTCTTCGTTTGTCATTAACCGATAGCTTTTCTGAAACCATTCTGCCCACGTAACCCTTGCCTCTGCCTCCTGAGAGCCTGTTAAAAGAGTAGCAGCGCCTGTAAGCGCGGCCACGCTTAAACCAGTCTCTTTTAAAAAATCGCGCCGGTTCGTACCGTTGTCTTTTTCTCCAGGCTGATCGGGTATTTTTGAATTTGTATCTGCCACGTTTACTCCCCTCAAAAAAAGTTTATAGATTATCTTTTTGGTAGTTCTCTACAAAAAACTGCACTAGGTCCTCTTTTTCCCTTTTGGTCATGAGTATATACTTTTTTTGGGCCATGGCAATATCGCCAGCAATGACGTCATTCATATTCAACTTCTGAGGATTCAGGTCTGGGATGGCCAGGGTTGACACTTTTTTTGCAAGACTGACAGTTGTGGCCATGGCTACACCTGATATCAGGGCCTTCTTTAAAAAGATGCGCCTCGAAAGGCTGTTCTTTACCTTGCTTGAATCTTTCTTTGTTAGAACCTTTTTATATCTGTCAGCCATCGCACACCTCCGATAGGGTAAACTATTAAGAGAAAACATTTTTAGGAAAGGCTGCACGTTCGTTTATTATGTGTTTCTCAACGCCCTACGAGATTCTGTTCGACCACTTAGCTGCTATACGGATCAAAGGCAACATATTTGTATATTCGTATATGTGTATATGTGAATATATATATCAGCTCACCCGCTTTGTCAAGAAAAATCTTTAAGCAAAGAAAAAAAGTGAAGAACCACACCCGCAGGCGAGGCTTCTTGAATGCAGAGGAAGATAACATTTTAATTTCCATGATAAAAGATTGGTCTTACGACCGCTCGCCTCAATCCTGCCTACAGGCAGTGCTTACAGTGAACTACGGCAGTTATCTAATATTTTACGAGTAGAAAGAGAACAAATTATGAATAGAATAGCTTACTTCTTATAGTTCACTGAAGTAACTTAATCTATAGAGACTTGTGTTTTACCCACGCCTTGACAGGATAAAGAAATGCGGGTTTTTATTCGTCAGCAAAATGATTTTACAGAACTATATTTGCCATACCTACCTAATAAAAATTTGTTATTTTTTAATTTTTAAAAGATATGCAACAACGTTAGCAATCTCTGGATTTGAAAGTATCACTTCTTTTGGAAACATTACTGTATTATGACGGCCAAATCGTATAACACTTGCCAATTCTCTCTCCCCTAAAGGACTCATATCCAGATCCGGAGCTCCAAAAAGCTTTTTTGCGCCCCCATCTTTTGCATGGCATCCAGCGCATCTCAATTTGAAAATCTTTTCGCCTTCCCCGGGGCTTGGTTGATAGGAAAATGAACGGACATATTCGGCAACATCTCTAATTTCATCGGCATTCAATATATCTGCCCAACCTTTCATTTCTCTGCCGTAGACCCCGTATTTAATCGTTACCAGAAGTTCTTTTGGACTAATAAAAAGCCTGTTTGTCCTTAAGTCCCTTGCTGGCATTGGTTTTAACGACCTTCCATATTCAGATACACTCCCGTCATTCCCATGACATTTTACACAATACTTTTCAAATATCTTTTTGCCATTTCCGTTTGCAAAAGCAGCGCTATAAACTCCCAAAACAACAAACAACATGATCGCAATAAAGAATAAGCTCTTTCTCATAATTCGCCTCTTTAGAATTAAGATACGGTATTGTTTTTCAAATATCTAACAGGCTGCTGAAAAATGCTATTTTTGTGTCACCCTGAGCGTAGCGAAGGGTCTCGGGTAGTTGATCATACGAGATTCTTCGTCCGCCTTGGGCGGACTCAGAATGACAATTGCTGTGTTTTTTAACTTTTTCAGTAGCCTGCTCATGATTTAGCGTCTTGTTTTTAACAAATCTTCGGCTCTGCAAATCCTTTCTTATCAAAAACCTGTATGAACTATCTTCAAGAGGTTCTGCTGAGCAATCCTATTTCTGCAGCTCGCCTTGCAAAAACTTTACAAGTGCATCTACATCGGCATCTGACATCGGGATTTTTGGCATATCTATTGCCATATCTTTATACTTTTTTGCCTTTCCAGTACGACCTTCAAGGATAACCTTTTTAATATCTCCTACGTCTCCTTTAGTGGTAAACTCATTTCCTTTTAAGGCTGGCGCCATACCTTTCATGCCTTGACCTTTGGGGCCATGACAGGCTGCACACTTTGTATTATAAAGTGATGTTCCATCTGCTGCTATGGCAGCCTCTGTAACAAAAATGCCACTCATTATAATAACTATCCAAGTAAAGTTTTTCATGAGTTGCCCTCCTTTTTCTCAATATTTAATCTGACGATAATCTATACCCGATTTACTACTTTTGTCAAGCGCTTTTTGATACGTATTTTTTTGAATTTGATGGTAGCCAGCGCCACACTTGTAAACCCCGTTAGAGAACTTTGTTCTATAACGATTAAACAGATGGCGGCTTTACAGCGTCATCTTTAAGAAATTTCACAACTGCCGTCCACCTAAGGCGGAGGAGTCGGCGGCATTCTCTAACAGGGTAAAGATGTGCTCGTAAATAATTCTCTCTCTTGATATAGGTCATTTACTCATTTTCTGAATCGTTGTGACTTGTGGAAATAATTTAAAAAATAATAAAACAGAAAGCACTGTAGCCGCAAGGCCGGCCAATATCAATGAGATTCCCGCCCAACTAACAACTATCCACTCTGACCCATCAGAGAATACAGGCATTATCAACAAATACCTGTTTAGCCACATGCCTGCGCATATTATAGCTGCAACAATGGACAAGCCAGCCGCAGAGAACTTAATTACCTTCTGAATCAGGGCAAAGAATGGCATGATAAAAAGCATTACAAGCATTACAAGAAAAACAGACGTGTAATTCCCTCCCATCTGTTTATTGAGAGGATCTATTATATTTGGGAGGTCTCCATACCATGTCACAATATGTTGAGACCAAAACATATATATCCAAAGTATGGTGAATCCCAGAAGTAGCTTGCCCTTTGAATCTAAATGTTCTCTATCTAATCTCTTAGAATCTATAAATAGACGTGATAAAAGGAATAAAAAGGCAGCGCCAGCAAATATATTGCCAACCCATACATAGGCAGGGAATATCGTACTTTCCCAGTGGGGTATAATCATCATGCCAAAATCCCAGGCAAGGTTTGATTCTGCTATGACAAAGGAGACCATTACAAAGGAGGCCAGCACATTCAAACGCTTCTCCAAGTCAAAGGTGGTTGCATCCCCTTTTTCTGATAGTCTGCCTGTGCGGAAATAAAGGTAGCTTAAAGCGTAAAAGATACCCCATGTAACTATTGTTCTCCAAAGGAAAAAACTTTTATTGAGCCAAGGGCTTAGATGCCCTTTTGCTGCCTCATCAGATGAGTTATGAGCTGCCCACCAGAATAAATGTTCTGAACCCCCAAAATATATAATAGTAAATATAATGACCGCAACGGGTAAGAAGGCTAACGTAAGAATCTCACCAAGGCGAGAAAAATATACCCCCCATTCTGATTTGGCTATTTTCATATAGGCGGAAAAAATTATACCGGCCTGCGAAATGCCGACATAAAAGAAGAAATTTATTGCCAGCATAGCCCAAAGGGTTGTTGGGTCAGCGCTATTTATAGCAACATACGCAAATGAAATAATTCCGTTCAATAAGAGTATTAAAGATACCCAAAGAAGCATCGGTTCATCCTCTAATAATATGATTGCACCACGTTATTTTACACTCTCTCATTTGCCTAAGCGCCGATTTAGTGACTTAGTCCACTATTATTTTTAGCGCATCGGATATTCAATGAAAAAGAGACTTATCTGTAAGTTTGTTTTTACACCTGTATCAATCCCTATTTACCCAATCCATACTTTATATAATTAACAATATGCCACCTGTCCTCAGGTAATATAGAATCTCTATAATAAGGCATTATTGCCAGCCCACCGTATGTTATCGCGTAATAGATGTTCCCTTCAGATTTTTTCTGGACATATTCACTCGTAAGGTCAGTTGGAGGGACATATTTCTTTCCAACAACACCATCTCCAACGCCCTTTTCTCCATGACACACAGCACAGTAAGTAGTATATAACCATTTACCTCTTTCAAGGGATTCTTTATTAAGAGAGATTGGGTTGCGAACCTCATCTGACTGTGCCCTATCTTCAATAAGTATTGGTCTACCACGCGTGGATGTTGTTCCATGCGGTATCTCAAGCGCCTTATCCTCCTGGGCCTTATGGGAAGGCTGGAAAAACATGTCTGTTGTCCAAGGCCATCCCCAGCTATGTCCAGGACTAATCAGTATTAAGAGACAATAAAAAACAACAGGTCTAATCCTCATAAATCCTTTTAACCTCCTCAGCGCCGGCTTCTTTCAGAACCTCTTCTACGTACCTCAGTTTTTCCTCCTCTGCCCTAACAAGTAAACCAAATCTATCTACGCCAATCTTTATGTCATATACCCTTTTCTTATAGTAAGGCAGCCTTGCAAAAAACAGGAAACTGACAAGTGTAGCAAAAACCCCCAAAAGGATTGTTGTTTCATAGGCTATCACAACAGTAGGCGTGACAGACCAGACGGGTTTCCCAAATCTGGGGAGAATATAAAGGGCTGCAGTGCCGAAGGCGAGAGTGGTTCCAAAGAAAAACCCTGTCAGGCTGCCAAAGAACGTAAAAAATTTAATTGGGTTCTTCTTCTCTCCCAAGACGTGATCTACTTCATGGACAATAGGTATCGGCGAGAAGATTGTGATATTCCTGTAGCCAGCCTGCTTTAATCTCGCAGCGGCTCCAAGAAGTCTGTCTGCATATGGAAAGAAACCTAAAACGCTATGATTCATCTTAGTGCCCTTTCTTTTCCATCGGAATACCTATGTCTTCTTTAATTTCATAAATGGAAAAACTCGGCCACAGTTTTACAAATAATAAAAAAAGAAGGGTGAAGAATAAGAAAGTGCCCACGGTCAGGGATATCTCCACCCATGATGGAAAGTAATCCCTCCACATATTAGGCAAAAACTTTCGCGGCAGAGAGGTAGAGATAATGAGGTATCTCTCTATCCACATCCCTATATTGATGCCAATTGAGATAAGTAGCGCAGCCACTATAGATACCCTTACTTTTCTGAAGACGAAGAGGAGCGGGAAAAAGGTGTTACATGCAATCATGAGCCAGAATAGATAGGCAAAAGGAGTCGTAAACATTCTGTATGACAGACTCTCCAGCTCATAGGATGTGCCAGTATACCAGCCGGTAAAAACCTCTGTTATATTTACATATGTCCATAACAAAGACATCACTACCAGCAGGATTCCAAGCTTATCAAAATGCACATGTGTTATGTATTTTTCAAACTTGATGGCCTTCCTTAGCAGTATCATAAGCGTGACTATCCCGGCAGAGCCTGAATATATAGCGCCTATGACAAAGTAAGGGGCGAATATGGTTTTGTTCAGCCCAGGAATCTTTGATGAGGCAAAGTCCCATGACACGATACTGTGAACAGATACAGCCAATGGTATGATAAAGACCGCAAAGAATGTATATGCCTTTTGGAGGAGATCCCACTCCCTGTCTGTCCCCCGCCACCCCAGGGCAAGGGCTCCATATAAACTTTTCCTCCACCCTGCAACCCTATCCCTGACCGCAGCCAGATCTGGTATAGAACCAAAATAGAGAAAGATAAAACTTGCCGTGGCATACGTGCCTATGGCAAAGACATCAAACATCAGTGGAGACTTGAAGTTTGTCCATAGCTCTCTCTGGTTGGGATAAGGGAATGTCCAGTACCAGTTCCAAGGCCTCCCCATATGGACGAACACCATAGTAGCGGCTGTTACAACAGAAAAGAAAGTCATTGCCTCAGCGCTTCTATATATAGACCTCCTCCATGGGGTTTGGGTAATAAATAAAATAGCTGACAGAAGGGTCCCAGAGTGACTTATACCTATCCAGAATACAAAGTTTGTAAGATATACCCCCCAGTAGGCAGGGCTATGTAGTCCCGTAACCCCCTGACCTGTATATATCTGATATACCCATGGAAGACCGAACGTAATCACAATACCCACCAAACATAAAGATAGAGCGATATAATAACTACGGCCAGTCTCGGTCATAGTCCTTACTACATCATCATTCACTTCTCTGTAAGATATATTACTCATGTCCAATGGTTGAACTTCCTTTCATTACCCTTTTCAAGTATATTATGGTGGGAGCAGCATTAAGGTCTTCCAAGAGTCTGTATGCCCTGGGATTTTTTGATATCTTAGCGAGCTTACTTCCTGATTCCCTTAAGTAATAAGGTTCAGCTGGTAGCCCAGCTAATTTAGATACCTGGCTATTGGGATCATTCAAGTCGCCAAATGTAAGCGCCTTTGATGGGCATGACTGGACACACGCAGGAATTACCTCTCCATCCCTCACCTTTCTATTTTCATCCTTTGCCCTGTCCTTTGCAGCAACGATTCTCTGGATACAGAATGTACATTTTTCCATTACCCCCATTGTCCTTACAGTCACATCTGGATTTAACTGTTCATCAAGGGGTGATTCAAACGACCCCTTATCCTTATAAGTAAACCAGTTAAAGCGACGCACATCATAAGGACAATATGTCGCACATGTAAATGTCCCCACACAACGGTTGTAAACCTGAACATTTAAACCATCCTGATTGTGGTATGTAGCATATACAGGGCAGGCAACCTCGCAAGGGGCTTTATCACAGTGGGCGCAGAAAACTGGAATAAACTTGACTTTGACATCAGGATATTCTCCCTCCACATATCTTTCAATCCTCATCCAATTTAGCACCCTTCCTTTACCGGATTCTTCTTCACCTACAACAGGCGTATTGTTTTCGGCCTGACATGCGGTAACGCACGCCCCACAGCCTGTGCATCTGTCCAGGTCTACCACCATAGCCCACCAGTAATCATACCTCTTATAGTAGCCAGGCTCCCTATATATCTTAAACCTTTCCAGTAGTCTATCTAAAAACCCAGCCACCTATCCCTCCTTCACCTGAAATTCTTCTGGGGTGATGGTCTGAACAATATCCCTGCCCAACTCCTTTGTCCACCCTGCCATCTTTACCAATCTTCCGGGACTATTAGTCTTTGTAATCTTAACCTTTGTAGAATTATGAGATACAGCGCCTGTCCTCTCGTCTACTTTAAATGGTAATAGGTCAAGGGGATTGGCGCCCCTGCCTTCAGCATACTTACCGTAGAATTTGTGTCCCTGGCCAATAGGAATACTTATAGTATCTGGTCTTTGACCTGCATATAGGCAAACTGGAGCATATATCTTGCCAAAAGGTGATTCCACTTCTATCACATCCCCCTCTTTTATCCCCATAGTTGTTGCTCTTTCAGGGTTCATCTCTATCCATGTCCCCCATACCACTGATGTCATAGCATCGGGTAACTCCTGGAGCCATGGAAGATTTGCGCCCCTCCCATCCATGTAACTGGAATGGGGGTAAAGGGTAAGGTAAAATGGGTAATCTTTATCATCCCCGTCAAAGCTGGCAGGACCTTTAGGCAGATATGGAGTTATTTTATTCACCGATATATAGACTTTTTTCCCTGCCTGTGATTCCTCTTTCCACCAACCACCCTTTGATAGGAGATTATTCCAAAACTCTTCAAAGGTTGTTTCCCTAATCTCTTTCATATCTTTATGCTTGTTATATACCATCTTCCAGGAGGCCTGTAGATATGCGCCAAAGTCTGTCCATGGTATCTCTTTCTGAAAAACCCCTGCTAAATTTCTGGCAAGGTGGATGAATATATCGCCTACGCTTTTCGTATTAAATACAGGATTGACTGCTGGTTGCATTATTGTAGCCACAGGATAACCCACTGATGGTTCTGTGAAATTATCGCCCCAATCTTCAAGATACGTATGCGTGGGAAGTATAAGGTCAGATAGAAGTGTGGTCTCATCCATAAAACTGGACAGACTAACTATAAGCGGGATATTCTTTAATTGTCCTTCAACCTTCACAGCCCCTGGCGTAGTGAAGACCGGGTTTGTATCATATAGGATAAGGGTCTTTATTTTCCCCTTTGATGCATCCTGCATAAGGCTATTTACTGGAATAAATGAGCTTTTTTCTATATCCCGATTTGGGATAATCCCGCCGCTAATCCCTATATTATTGCCTGCTAAATAATTGAGTATATTAATAGCTACAAGGTTTGATACCCCATTCTCATATGATGATACATTTTCACCCCCAATGGCAAGGCTCGGTTTTGTTTTAGAAAACTCCCTCGCTATACCAATAATCCTCTCCTCTGCCACCTCAGTTACCTTTGCCACATCCCGTGGAGTAAATCTCTCCAGGGCAGCCAGCCATTTCCCTCTATCCTCGCCTTTATAGTAACCTCCCTCAACGATTTCATAAGCTATAGCAAGGGCAAGAAGCCCTTCTGTCCCTGGTTTCACAGCAACCCACTCATCGGCATTGGCTCCTGTAAGGGAAAGTCGCGGCTCTACCTGAATCACCTTACCCCTCAAACCCGGCCGTCCCTGCCTCATATGACCATAGGCGTAGCTATAATTTACAGGGGATATCCATGTGGTCAGGAAATCAGCGCCAAAGGATAGCAAGAGATTGGTATTTTCTATATCATAATGAGGCAGGCTGTTTTGACCAAATGTGATATTATTCGCAAAACGGAGATTTTCGTAATTAATAAGCTCATAGGCAAAGTATTTGGATGAGCCGTAGGCATTCATGAAATTTTTAAGCAGTAACTTAAGATGTCCACTTATAGGCGAAGTGAGAAGATAAAGGCCATCACCCTCACCCCTGTCACGAAGTTCTTTCAGATTTTTGGACAGTATGGTAAGTCCTTCTTCCCACGTGATTTCTTGAAACTCCCCCTTTCCCCTCTCGCCAATGCGCCGCAGCGGGTTCTTAATCCTTCCGGGATTATAGAGAACCTGCAACCCTGCCTGTCCCCTGGCGCAAAGACCGCCTTTACTAATTGGATGGATGGGATTCCCCTCGATTTTCTTTGCCCTTCCTTCCATAACCTTGACAACTATCCCGCAACCGGCCCCGCACTGCCGGCATACACTCGCATACCAGTTGGCCACGCCTGGTATTATATCTTCAGGCGGAATAAGATAAGGTATGAGCCTGGCAGGGTTGGGCGCGTTTAACTCAGCAAGGGCAAAGCCTGCTGCCGCGCCAGCGCTGCCTATTCCTACAACTCTTAGAAAATCCCTTCTGTTTAGCATCCTATATATACCTATTTATGGCATGTCCAGCAATCAGTGCCATTCCTTACCGGGCCTCCTATAAATTCTTTTGCCCCGTTTTTATGACAGTCAAGACACCACCCCATCTTTAGAGGAGAAACTCTTAGAAATGGGACACCAAAGATAACAGTCTGGCGCGTAATTCTATCCATCTTTGCCACATCCCCATGGCACCTCTGGCAAGGCACCGATGCCTTTACATGTCTTTTATGGGAAAAATAAACATAATCAGGAAGGTTATACACCTTGATCCATGGGATGGGTTCCTTCTTTTCCCAGTAAGAGACAACCTTCTGTATCTCCGGAGAATCGGTCTTGATTATCTTATGACACCCCATGCACTTCTGCACACTGGGAACCCCGGATATAGTAGATTTATCTGCGTAGATATGACAGTACAGACAGGGGATACTGTTATCAGCCGCATGGACTTTATGACTGAAATTTATGGGCTGTTCAGGGGCCCTATCAGAAAAGTAGATGAGATTTATATTATAACCTATTGTAAATGTTATAATTGCCACTGTGAGATATAAAAGAAATCTTTTCATTGCAATTTCAAAGCTCTTTATTCAAATTTCCTATTATCTCGCCTAAAAAATATAAACGCATTAAATAAATTTCTTTATTCCCAAAAATAGACTTTGATTTTTGGGGAAACTGCCCCCGATTGATTCTATCGGGGGCTGCCAGACGAGGCGGAAGCCATTTTTGCGATGAGCCCTCCCCCTTTATCCCCCTTTTCTGGGGACAGATTTGAAATCTGTCCCCACAGGGGGACAGGGGGAGGATACGGTGAAGAGCAAAAATGCGCCGACAACGAAGTATGGCAGGCAAATCGCCAGTTTGTAAAATAGCGAGGTTTTTAATCGCTATTTTACGGTTATTGCATTTGTATTAGCTAACAACTATACTCCGAAATATTTTATACTGTCATCGTTACCATAAGAGCAGAGGCTAAGAACGGAGCAATTTAGAAAGATAGAAGATATACTAAATTCATGCTGGAGTTTGCCCCTGAGAAATATAGACAGGAATAACAACCTCGAGGCGTAAAAATATTCTGTCTCCCTTCACATTGTCATATACTGCCAAAGGAAAAACTATCTTGGACAAGTGTGGTGTCCTTATTTAGCAAATATTTTTAATGTCGTCAAGAAAAATATATACATCAAGCAGAAGCTGCTAAGGATTGGATAAGACGGGTAATACTTTAACGAAGAATATTTAAACTTTAAATAAGGAGGCTTGTGGCTCCATTAATGTCCGAACCGCCTTTGAAATAGTACCGATATGTCTCTTCCCCAGATAAATAGGATGATTATTAGGATAGTCATGCTTTCAAGGACCATCTTCACAATAAACGGGTAATCAAGTTTGTATGTCCCTGTTGCATTGTCATATTTATAACAAAAGAGTTTAAGCCTATCTATAAACCCTCCTATTTTTATCTCTTTTTGTTCTGCTGTCTTATAAATCGCCTCAGAAACAGGTTGCAGGACATCCCGCGGTTTAAAATCAATGCCATAAACATGTTCGTATATCTTGCCTTTAGAATCCACAATTGTCAAAAAATTGAGATGGTCAAATCCTCCTTCTATCTTCTTGTAATAAAATCCGAGGTTATTTGTTAATCTTTCTATCGTCTCTCTATCGGCTGTTGCAAATCGCCAGTTTTTAACATCAGCAGTAAAGTTAGCCCCATATTCCTTCATCCTCTGCGGCGTATCATTTTCTACATCAAAACCGATTGTTATCACACTAAACTTATCGCCAAAATCCTTGTCAGCCTCTTGAATTGCATTACCAAGATTCGCTGTTATAGTTGGACATATATGGCCGCAACTCGTATAAATAAAACTTATGACAAGTGGCTTGCCAACTGCAAACTCCCTAAGGCTAAAATTCTTGCCATCCTGATCAATAAGTGTGTAATCACCAACTTCCTTTCCGATTGCGTCATTTGAGAGCTTAAGCGCCTTGGAAGCCTCTTGCTCAGATACTGAGGCAAGCGAGTTCGAGTAAAAAAAGGCAAGAGATATTACAACAAATAAAAATAATTTCTTTAGAATTTTCATAAGCCCATTATCGAACAATGACATCAACAATAACAGCCAAGAATAGCACGCCAAGATAGACCATAGATGCCTTGAAGTTTTTCCATGCAATCTCTTTTGATGTGTTTGACAGCAACTGAATATTCCTTATGATGAAGAACGCACCAAGCCCTATGGCCGTCACAGTATAAAATATACCCAGGTAGCCAAAGTAGGAAGGAAGAAGAGAGGATATAACCAGAAGTATTGTGTTTAACAAAATATAACGGGCGGTCTTTGAATCCCCTATTACAACAGGAAGCATTGGAATGCCTGCCTTTGCATATTCTTCCCTGTGGACTATGGCAAAGCTCCAGAAATGGGACGGTGTCCAGAAAAACATTGTCACTGCTAACAAAACAGGCGTCATACAAAACTCCGGCGTAGCAGATGCCCCTCCAGCGAGTACAGCAAAGCTTCCTGCAAGCCCTCCGATTATTATGTTTAACCAACTCTTTCTCTTAAGCCATACAGTGTAAACCACTGCATATACCAAAGCTCCAAGAAACAGGTGCAGGCTTACCATATAGTTAAGGGCATTAAACGAGACAAATATAGCGGCAATAAAAAGAATGGCTGCCACGAACAGGGGCTTTCTTGAGTTATCGATACTCCCTGAGGGTATCGGCCTCTTTTGCGTCCGTTTCATGACAGCATCTATGTCCATGTCAAAGTAGTGATTGAAGGCACTTGCAGCAGATGAGGCCATCATTGTAGCAAGAATTAAAAATGCAACATTGCTTATAGAAACACTATCTGATGATGTGGCAATAAGACCAACAACGGCACTAAAGGTGATTAACGAACAAATCCTGAATTTAAAAAGAGGGAAATAATGTTTTAGACTTATCTGCATGAGTTTCCTCCTTTTTGAAGTATTAAGTTATTATTTTATTAGTAACAACCTTCTTTAAATAGCTCGTTTTCTTTATCATAAGCATATGTATAAGTAAAGCTATTTCTACTAATCTTGCTACCAGGATTTATTCTCTTGAAAAGACTTTTTAACAGGGTCGGCAACCGGAAAAACCCTTTGGGGCCCAATAAGAGACAGAATAGAATTTACAACAAATATAATGCCGCCTGTGATAGCTATGAGGCCACCGATACCAACAATAGACATACCTATGATCTTGGCAATATCATCAAGATTCTGGGCAGCGCCAAAGGTCTTTCGCTGTACACCATGAGAGCCTGCTATGAACATGCCTATCACAAAAAGTGTCTGACCAATACCATAAACATATGGTTGCATCCTTGCCAGCCTCGCACTGTAAATATCCCTCTTTAAAGTATAAATCATGTGGTTTGTAAGCCCCATAAATGACAGGGTAACTCCGCCTATTACACCGTGATAATGGGAAGGTATCTTTGTATTAGAACCATATATCATCAGCGAAATAAAACCACCAAAGACAAAAATCGCCATAGATATGACAAGGGATGAAAATGCCGGTTCTGCCCATGGAAGACCTTTGATTTTTGATAAGAGTTTATTGCCTCCGCTTGAGCTCATTATCAGGATTAAAAGTGCTATTGCAAAAATACCTGTAGATGGCCCAAGACCATACTGCATAAGTGATGTAAAGGTATCTTTATATTCCTGACTGGCAGTGTCATAAATAAAATAAATGAAAGGGGCAGGAATGACAAATAAGAGGTAAAATAAATAAAGCGCCTTTGCATACATGTCTTTTATTGGAAATTTTTTAAATACAAGATTTGCCGAAAAAAGCCATACAGTAACCATTGCGATGGTATTTGCAAACTGGAGAATATGTCCACCCCCCCAGAAGAGTGTCTCAAAGTCCAGCAATACCTTCCTCGAAGGCGCAAATATCTGAAAATAGTAGGAAAGCCCAAAACAGATAAATGCAATTGCAACTGCCATACCAGACATTGCCATCCCAAATGTTATTAAGGGAACAGGGCCGCTATATGTCCGTTCTTTAAATGCCTTCCTTATTGTCAGAAAGGTGTTTAAGAGGGTAATGGCAATGCCGGCAGCCAGTATCAGGAGTCCGGTATAAAAGAGAGGATGCGTCAATACAGGGATATAATTGATAAATAAAGGGATACCGAGACCAAAGATTGCAGCAATTACTATAAATACTGTGCCAGCCACAGAGAGCCAGAAACCAGACCACGCCACTGCTCTGCTAAAGATTCTAACACCAAGAAACTCTGTGCTGGTGAATGTCCACAGCACGCCTTCAAAAGCCAGAAACCATATTACAACTGACAGGATGACATGCCCGACAAGCGCAATGCGGATGTAGTCCTTTCCAGGAAGGATGTCCTGAATAACCGGCGTGCGGGCCATAGCCACGAGGAATGCAAATATACCCGCAAATATAAGGGAGGATACGGCAAAGAAAAGCCATGCATAAATAAGATTATTACTCCTCTCATTACTCTTTTGTTGATTGACGAACTCCATAGGATACACTTTATCAGGGCAGGGGCTTAGGCTATGGGGATAGGCTATGGGCTATGGGTTATCCCCATCGCTTTTTGCCTATCACTTTTCGCCTATATTTACCGAAGCTTCCAGATGCTATCTAAGTATTTGAAATTTAAAACATATACAGACCAACATGGAAATTGGTTTTAATTTACCCTTATGTATATGTGATGTCAAGTTTTTTAATCTGTGCAAAGCCAAAATAGAAAAATCCAGTTTTATACCATAGCCTTTCTTAGTTGTTTCGTCATACTTTATTTGGCTTGCTTAAATTCCATAATTGTAGTAATCTTTGCAATCGATTAAATGAAATTACTTTCATTATTAAACTAACAGAGGAGGTTTTATAAGTGGATAGGAAAAAGAAGATATACCTTCAATATGGGGCTATTTTCATATTCATTATGGTCTTCGGCATCATAAACTTTTTAGTCAAGACACCGGAGGTATGGCGCAGTAGTATGCCCAAATACAAGTATGCAACAATTCCTCCAAAAGACCTCATGGATTTGATGAGCCGAAATACTGAACTTATAATTGTTGATGCAAGGGCTACAGATGATTTTAAAAATGGCTATATAAAAGGGGCTACAAACTTCCCCTATATAAACCTTAAGAAGATGGAAAAGGCATTAAAAAAAGACAGGGAAAAAATAATTGTCATATATTGTAAGGATGGCAAAATTTCAAAAGAGATCAGCGATGTTCTTTCAAATCTCGGTTTTAGCAATATCAAGAATCTTGATGGCGGTATAAATGGCTGGATAGCAGCGGGTGGAGAAATTGTTACTACTGGTAGCATAAAATAGTTCGCTTTTCAATCCCCTATTTGTCATTCCCGCAATCCCCCGCTTACTGCCTGCGGGGGCAAACTTTAAGCGGGAATCCAGAGTCCCCCGATATAGACATTCGAGGGCAGGCTTTATGTTTTAGCCTATATCGCAAGACGCTGGATGCCCCTCCCCCCTTTATCCCCCTCACAGAGGGGGACAGGGGGAGGAGCATGACAGAAGTGGTGATGTGCAAGACAAATATAACCTATATTATGCTCTCATTAGTAAGTAACTCCTTCGTATAAAAATAGCTCTCACCCCTTATAAAGAACTTTTTAGCATAGTGGACAAATCTATTACAACAACCCCTCTTGCCTCAACATCTATTTTCTCTTCAAATGTATAATCAAAGGCAGGCCCCTCTTTTGACTCCCCCATCCTAACCTTGACCTCATGCATCCCAGGCACAACAGGTATCTCCTCGTAGGCAAATACTGGGCCATCCTTTCTCAGACCCGCAGGGTAATAGATTTTGGACAATACATTCTTATCATCTAAATCTACCTCTACATATACCGGGAACCTTTCTCTGCCGCAATCCATCCTGATACTGGGGAATGGAGAGTTGGTTTTCCTCATATGCAGGGGCAATGCCTCTATCTCCTCTTTAGTTAATTCCCTGCAGCCGCCTATATGCTTACTGGAGTGTTTAAATGTGAATTTTATTAAGGATTTATCCTTGCTGTAGAACGGGTATATAGGCTTTGTGGATAGAAAGAGTATCAGGAAGGCCGGCAACAGAAATGCAGGTATGGCAGACGCTATTACTCTTTTAAAAGACCATCTCCTGTCTTCTATTGATTTTATAATCCGGGGTTTTTCATGCACAGATATATTATAGGCATTGAGATTTTCTTCAAAAAGCCGCAGTTCCTCTGCAAGTTTTGTGGTGTTAATGGATGATAGCCAGTACTCTCCGATTCTCTGGCAATCAACCATCTTATTAGAAAACGGCGGCCTCTCACCTCTAAGCCTTGCCTGCAGCCAGACATTGCCCTCACGATAATGACAATCGCCAATTACACAGCCGCAGAGAAAAATACCGTCTGCGCCTGATTTAAATCCTGTTTCTATCATTGAGGGTTGCACCATGCCGATGCAGGGTAGCGCTATTGCCTTAATATTTGCCCTCTCCTTTATAATGTCTGCCACTGCATCAAACCTTACACTTCGCTTACAAACCAGCAACAGGATTCTGGGGCGCCTATCCGTTTGTATGGCAGCTAAGAGTTTTATTATCTCTTCTTTAATCTGTGTCTCGGTCATTTCAGGCAGGTTGATAGCATTAAAATCACATGCACCTACGCAGATGCCGCAGGCAGCACACCTCTCAGGCATAATGACTGCCTTTAGCCTATAAGGAAATCTCTCTTCAGGGGGTTGCAAACGGATAGCCCCGTAAGGGCAATCCTTATTACATTGGTCACAGCCTGTACAGTTTTCTGATGTTACCTGTGCAGTAAGCAGCCTGTGCCTCTTCGTCCAAGGGAGTATAAATAGTATAATGGTTCCGCCTATGGTAATTAACCAGAAGATAGATTTAGGAAGAAGAGACCTTACAGGGTAGATGAAAAAGAAAAACCAATCAAAGGGTGTGTTTATCGGCAATCTGGCGAGGTCTGCTGGTTGAGCGCTGGTGGCAGGTAGAATGATAGATGCAATGAGTAGCACAACAGCCACACCCGCAGTAACAGCCCTGGGGGTTTTAAGTACAGGTCTTGGGCATCTAATGATATGGATACCTATCAGAACAATCATGCCGAGCGGCAAAGCCACATGCAAAAAGTGCAGCAGGAAAAAAAACATTCCGCTGATAGATTCATTGCTGAGAAAAGACCTTGACGGAGGCTCCATAAAAAAGAATATGTCATTCAGCAGCTCTGCTGTCTTTAGGGCAATTAACTGGGCCCTTTCATCCCAAACCAGCCAGTAACCTGAAATACCCAACATTAAACTGACTATAAAAAGCACCACACCTGAGACCCAGGCTATCCATCTGTAGTGGCTGTATCTGCCATTAACGTATTCACGGATTGTATGCAGGACAATGGAGATTACCAAACCATCAGAGGCATATCTATGGAGGCTTCTCATTATGCCGCCCAGATACCATTGTTTCTCAGTTAAGTCCTGGACTATCTTATAAGGGTTATTAGTCCTGTAAAAGATAAAGAGGTATATGCCGCTTATTAACAGTATAAGAAAGAAAAGGGTGGATATTGCTCCGAGGTAGTAGAATGGGTTGTACTTGGGTGAGAAGAGCCTGTTGAGCTGGTCTTCAATATAGAGGAATAATTTTTTCAATCTAAATAGATTTTATAAAGAATTGCCGGCGCTGCTCCGCAGAGGACATTTCCTTTCATGGATGTGAGCCTCAAACTCCTTCCTGAAATGTCTGACGGCGCCCTCAACAATAAAGGCAGCCCCGGATAGAAGATGACAGTATCCCTGTCCCTTTGAAGAACTGCATGTATTTTCAATGTTGACAAGGTCATCCATTTCACCCTGACCATCCTCAATCTTCTGGAGCAGCCGGGCCATTTTGGCAGTCCCCATCTGGCAGGGTGGGCATTGACCGCATGACTCTTCCATGCGAAATCTGGAAAAGCCCAGTGTTGTATCCACAACACATGTTCTGTCTCCCAGAACAATAACAGCAGCACAGCCAAGCCCTGAGCCTATCTCTTTTAATGAGTCAAAATCAAGAGGGACATCAATCTGTGACTCAGTAAGAGGGGGATTGCCAGGCAGAAAGGCTGCCTTAAATCCTCTTCCGTTTTTTAACCCGTTACCGCAATTATTGATAAGCTCTTTCAGGGTAATCCCTAACGGCAACTCATATACCCCAGGTCTATTTATATCGCCGGTAAGTGTAAAGAGCATATTCCCCGGGCTCTTTGGAGAGCCTATTTTAGAAAACCACTCTCCGCCTTTTAGTACAATATGCGGTATGTTTGATAATGTTCCAGTATTGTTCACAATGGTCGGCTTTCCATAGAGTCCTCTATTGGCCGGATAATGCGGAGGTTTTTGCCATGTCTTTGCCGCCCTGCCTTCTATTACCTCCATCATAGCCGTTTCTTCACCAGCAACATATTTATTAGGGCACTTACGAATGCAAATATCCAGAGAAAAATCAGTTCCCAAAATTTTCTCGCCGATGTATCTCTTTTCTTTAGCCTCTTGTAATGCCTTCTCAAGCACAGTAATTTCTTTGCTATAGCTTTCAGTTATATAGAGGTAAGATTTGCGAGCCCCAACTGCATAGGAAGCTATAATAATCCCTTCTATTAATTGATGGGGATTTGAGCGGATAAGACAACGGTCCTTAAATGTTCCCTGTTCACCCTCAGCAGCATTACAGCAGAGATATTTCTCATCTCCTGCTGCCCCGGCTACAAATTCCCATTTCCGCCATGTTGGAAACCCAGCACCTCCCCTGCCCCTAAGTCCCGAACTCTTTACCTCTTTTATAACACCCTCTGGCTTTAATTCTTTGAGTGCCTTATCCAATGCCTTATAGCCGCCGGTTGAGACATATCTTTCAATTGAGATTGTCTCTATAGAGTTAAAATCGTCCATTTGGATATCCCTGGACAACAATATCCTCTGTCTTACTGTATTATTCACTTTTTTTACTCCTCATTTTGTCCAAGAACATAAAATTTATTATTCACCTCGTCAAAGTCAATTATAGCGCTCATCTCTGCCTTAATATTAATCTTCTTTTCAAAGGTATAATCAAGGAGGATATCATCTTTTGAAGCCCCCATTTTGCTACTGTTTTCATGTTCTTCTACGTGCTCTTCCACTTCTTTACGTTCATAGGCTTCCTCTACACTGAGGTCCCTCATTTTAACCTTGATGTCATGAACCCCCGGTACAATGGGTATCTCCTCATAGGCAAATGTTGAACCATCTTTTCTAATGCCTGTGGGATAATAGGTTTTGGAAAATATATTTTTATTATCTAAATATACCTCCACATACATAGGGAGTCTTCTCCTGTCACATTCCATCCTCAGACGGGCGAAGGAAGACCGTGTCTTTCTCATATGTTTAAGCTTGGTCTCTACCTCTTCTTCAGCCAACTCCCGACAGCCAACCTGTTTACCAGAACGTTTAAAGGTGAATTTTAATAATGACTGGTCTTTGCTGTAAAACGGATATGTAGGTTTTGTTGATAGAAAGAGTATGAGGAATGCAGGTATCAGGAGCAGAGAAGCTGCAGAAAATGCCATTGCCTTTTTATATATCCTTTCTCTGGGTATCGCAGGTTTTATAAGACCATATGTTCTAACATTTGATATATGGCTAAGTTCATCCCGGAAAAGGTTTATCTCACTTATGAGATATTTACCATGAAGTTGAGATAGGGGAGATAACCAGTATACACGGATCCGAGAATAATTGCTCGCCGGGCCTTTAAATGGCAAAAGAACAGGCGCCCTCTCTCCCATCAATCTTGCATTGGCCCACTTGGCGCCCTCACGATAGTAACATTCCTCCATCTGGCAGCCGCTTACAAATACACCATCCGCCCCTGATTCAAGGGCATGTTCAATTATAGAGTGTTGAATCATACCGGCACAGCGGAATGTAATAATAGGTACATTTGGCATACCTTTAATGCTTCTATTTTTAGTATCAACAATCTCGTCCAGTTTGACGCTTTTTTCACAGATAAAACCCAGAATCTTTGGTTTTCCGTCTTGCCTCTGGGCAAGGTGTAAGAGTTCTGTTATCTCATTTTCTATTTGTTCCAATGTTCGGTCAGGCAGATTAGTCGCCTTTGAATCGCATGACCCAATGCAGATACCGCAACTCGCACACCTGCTAACCATTATCTCTGCCTGCAGAAGGTATGGTCTCCCGTCTTTTCTTGGAGCCATTCTGATGGCTTCGTATGGGCAATCTTTATTACATTGCTCACATCCTACACATTTCTCTAATATTATCTGGGCTGGCGGCAGCCTTCTGGACCTGCCAAGCCAAGGTGCCATAAAAACTATTAAGACACCTCCAACTGATGTGAACCAGAAGACCCACTTAGGCAGGACAGAAGCCAAGGGATAGATAAATAAGAAGAACCAATCAAAAGGGATATTAATTGGCAACTTAGCCATATCAGCTGTTTGAGCATTAGTCGCCGGGGCAATAAAAGATAGTATAAAAAGGACAATTAATGTTGCAACAGCAATTACACGCGGAGGCTTAATTGCTGCCCTGGCGTTTCTTGATACATGTATAAATATAAAAGCGCTTATGCCTATAAGTGATATGCCTATATGTGCCAGGAGGAGGACAAAAAATAACATCTTGCTTATGGTATCATCGCTTAAAAAGGACCGTGAAGGAGGCTCAACAAGAATGGGGATATCGTTAAGTAATTGGGCGGTTTTCTGGGCAATTAATTGGGCCCTTCCGTCCCAGACCATCCAGTATCCTATAATTCCAATGATAATAGAGGTTATCAGGAGGGTATTCCCGGAAAACCAGGACAACCAACGCCACTGACGGTATCTGCCGAGAAGGAACTCCCGCAACAGATGCAGCGCCATGAACATGACTAATCCATCTGAGGCATAGCGGTGTACACTCCGCATAATGCCGCCAATATACCATTGTTCAACAGTAAGATACTGGACTGATTCGTAGGGGGTGCCGGTTCTGTAAAAGAAAAAGAGGTAGATACCGCTTATAAGTATCAGCATCATGCAAAAAAAACATAGTGTGCCTAACCAGTGCAATGGATTGTATTTAGGAGTGAATACCCTGTCTGCCCACCCATCAACAGCATATACAATCCTTTTCCCATAATAATCCATAATCAGATTCTCCCTGCTGCACTTTAAATGATGCAACAAATTCTTTTTGTTTATTACGATTAATTACTATCTGTTCTATCAGGTGCATAATTGCACGGGTTGGTGTTCAAAAGTATGACAAAAATCATATCCCGTTTTGTCCTGTTCTGAAAGGGTTAGAAGATAGATGAGCTACTTAAGGGCATGCATAAACAAGGAGCTTACGGGCTGTGTCTTTTGAGGGCAGCTTTATACTCCGTATAATAAATAAAATCCCAACACTGCTCGCAGTAATGAGCTGCTGATTTAATACAAAATGGGGCAGTAGTTTATTATAAAACTACTGCCCCATAAAAACTATCTACAAACTTGAAAGCAACTTCCTTCATTTCCCAATATTCCAGACCATTGACAGCCACTTCCAGTTTAAGAAGTAGAACAAAACGAACATTACAAAAAAGATCATAATAATAACAAATGTGCCTGGCGCTGGAAAACCTTCTTCATGTTTTTCTTCCATGATAACCTCCTATATCATTAATTGATTACACAGATTTTGAAAACCGATTACACCAATTCATCTTCTGAACAGTGTAATCTGCTCTTTAATCTACGCAATCGGTTTATAACATCTTGGCCTCATTTGGAGCCATCTTCCTGCCAAAAAATACTGAGAGCACAGACACTCCAACATACATCGCCCCGCCTACAACTGCAACTATAACACCTATAGCTGCTATTGTTGTGAAAAAGAGCACAGCAGGGTCAAATGAGAATGGGATTACAGCATCAGCAAAGGTGATGTCCCAGTGCCTCCTTGGTGAACCAAGCGTTCCAGCTCCTCCCATTCCTAATGCAATTAGAATTATCCCAATGGCAAAAATGTATGGCTGGAGTGTAGCTATTTTTTTCCCTATAATTTCCCGTCTGAAGATAAGGGGAATCACATAATAGGTAAGGCCCATAAATGCAAGGGTTGTCCCTCCCACAACAGTGCCATGGAAGTGACCGGTCATGGCCCAGGTATTATGAGTCTTGATGGATAACTGCTCTGTTCCATATACAACACCTGTTATGCCGCCAATAAATCCAAATATGAACAACGAAAATATCAAGGCCGGAAAACCGGGTTCACCCCACGGCGCCTTGGTAAGCCATTCAAATAGTCCTTTTGTATATCCCTTCTTTCGCTGGGCAACCTCAACACACATAGGAATTGCCAGGGCATGTATCATACTGGCAAGCACAGCCAAATACATGAAGTAAGAGGTATTTGCCATCTTATGGTATGGGCTTAAGGTTGGGTCTGTAAGGAGGTGGTGTTCGGATGCAAGGTTAATAAAAAGTATATACAGGAGAAATGCACTTCTGCATATCTTCTCATTAACAGGTTTTGCCCCAACAGTCAGCGCGCCCAAGAGGTACCATACAGAGACCATTGCAGTAACATTTATCTGCTGGGATGAATGACCAAATCCCCAGAAGATTAATCTGTATACACCTGGGTCTAAGTTTGTTATCAACCCAAGAGACCAGAGTAATGTTGGTATATAGATTATAGCCCCGCACGCAAGCGTGAAAACTGCAATTATGGCTGCAGCAGACAGGCCAAATGTTACAAGCGGGACAGAACCCTCATATGTCTTCTCTGCCTTGGCGATTGCCAGGGTACCAAAGAAGATAGCGCATCCAATCAAGGCGCCAACAGCAAAAAGTATAATCCCCAAATAGTATAGCGGATCCGCCTGTAAAGGCACATAGGAGCTGAACATTACAGTCGCCTTGCCTGTAAATACCATTACATCTACCAATACTGCACCAACAAGCATAAGTAGATATGCCAGCCATGCAACCTTTGGCGCCGCAAGCCTTGAATTAAGCAAAACTGATGACCCAAAATACAGACCTGCTATCTCAAAAAATACAATCCAGAAGACAAGCATATTCAGCCCATGGGCTGTCAGGAATCTATAAAACAGGTCAGCAGACAGCAGGTGAACTGCTGGCCATCGCGTCAGTCCAACTAAAAGCGCCATTATACCGCCTACAAGGATAAATACAACTGCTGTTACCGCATTTATCCAGACGAGGTTCTGGGTTGCTGCAAAAACCTTTTTCCCTGTTATGGGACAGGTTCTAAACTCTGATCCATTTGACATGTTTTTATCCCCCCTCTTTTCAAAAATATTATAGAACTAACTCACGATTATCTTACCTATCATAGTATGATGGCCTATCCCGCAGAATTCATTGCAGAGTATATGGAATGTCCCTGCTGATGTAGGGGTCATATTCAATATATTGTCATGTCCAGGCACTACCTGAAAATTCATAACAAGCGGCATAAGCGAAAAACCATGCATCAGGTCTGTTGATGATATATGGAACTTATAATTTACACCTTTCTTGAGTTTCAGTATGGGGGTCCATGTCCACATCTGCCCCCTAAGGTATACATCAGCGCCATCGGGTGGTTCAACAATCGGTATACCCCCCTCTTCCCCAACCTTGTATTTCTCTATAAAGGCGTCACTCATCTTTCTATAATCCTCTGTTCTTATCTTCATCGGATTGACTGAAGGGTTCTGGGTGCCTATGACATGCATGAGCGGCATCATAATAGTCAGAACGAGGCACCACAATAAAGCTATAGTAATCCACAATTTTTCTTCTTTGTCTGCTGGTTTCCACCAGTACTTTTCAGGAGACGTTATAGGCATATATTACCTCCGTTAAATTTTAAATTAAATCTATGGTGTTGGAATAGAAAATGTTGGAGCAACTGCATACTCCATAACTCCCCATATAACATAAATCACTGTTGGAATTACCACACCCAGGAAAAACAGCATGGAAATATCATCCATCAAGAGCTGCCACGCTGATATCTTCTTTTCTTCTGCCATATTTTTTCACCTCCTTTTTAGAATAAAAACTAAATTTCAAGATTAAATGAAAACACTGTTTCTATGAGAATAACTCACCTCCCTTCATAATCCCCAAAACATTGAAGCGCTTTTTAATAAAAAAGATACGGAAAGCGTAGTGCTTAAACAGATTACACTTAAACGGTGAAATGATGTATTGTAATATTCTATGGAAAGAATGCATTGGTCTTTGACCCATGAAGCCCTATTGGATTTCTATCTTATATCCATAGGCAGTCCCGAGACTCCTATACAATAATAAAGACAGATATCCTTTTGGAAGGTCAATAAGGCAGGTATGGGGGCCATGAAAAACATCCCCCTTATAGACCGGTTTTGAAATTGGCTTTAATTTACTCTTATACATGGTTTATGTCAAGCTTTTTTTAGGATTATTTTTTTAGGATTAAATTCTTGAGCATTGTATTAAAAGGGGTAATCGGTTGATATGACAAAAATCATATTTTAATCCTTGCAGATAGTGCATTATTTATGTAGAATTTAGTGATATAATAAATTCATGGAGGTGTTTTATATGATAAGGGAAAAGGTAGAAAAGGCCCTCGACAATATAAGACCAGCGCTTCAGGCAGATGGTGGAGATATTAGGTTAGTAGATATTGATGAAGCAAAGGGTGTTGTGAGGGTTCAGCTTCAGGGCGCATGTGCAGGTTGTCCGAGTTCGCAGATAACACTTGCCATGGGCGTCGAACGGGCAATAAAGGAAGAAGTGCCAGAGGTGAAAGAAGTAGTGTCAGTGTAGAACTTTATTGCAAATTGAAGATTGGAAATTTTAAAATGAAAGAAGGTAAATCTGCAATCTGAAATTTGCAATTTTTATTTTACAATGGAGCAAAGCGACTCATGGCCTATTACATTACAGACGATTGCGTAAGCTGCGGGGTTTGCCTTCCTGAGTGCCCTGAGGGGGCGATTAGCGAAGGCAACCCATATATAATTGAGCCGAAGCTTTGTACAGATTGCGGGGCGTGTGCAGAGGTTTGCCCTGTTGACGCATGTAAGCCAATGCTGGAAAGTATGGAGCAAGCCGACCGTGTCACGCTAAGCGTGACCGTGTCGGCGTAAAATAACGGCAACACGGTTGCCTTGGTCCAAAAACGGAGGTCTCTAAATGAGCAAGATTACAGTTTGGTTTATCAAAAGCGCGCTGGTGTATTTTATCCTGGCAGTGATACTCGGACTGCATATGGCAGTTTCTGGCACGCAATATCCTTACATGCCTATCCATGCCCATTTCAATCTACTGGGCTGGATGTCAATGATGATATATGGGGTTGGATATCACATACTCCCGAGGTTCAGCGGTAGGCCTCTTTACAGTGAAAAATTGGCTGAGTGGCAGTTCTGGCTCGCAAATATCGGACTTGTCGGCATGGCCCTTGGCTGGATTGTCAAAACCGGCTGGGGAGATGCAAATATGTTGCTTATATTTTCTATTGTAGAGGCATTGGCAGCAGTATTCTTTGTTGTAAACATGTTTAAGACAATAAAGGCTGCACCGCCGGTTCCGGCAAACTAACTTAACGAAGGTGAGCAAATGAATACTCTCTCTCTTAAAGATAAAATATCCTTTTCAAAAGATTACCCGAAAAAGGAAATACTCTATGATTCTGAAAATGCAAAGGCTGTGCTCTTCTGCCTTGAACCAGGCCAGGGAGTCGGACCTCATGCAGTCTCGTCAGAGGTAGCGCTCATGGCAATAGAAGGAAAAGGGGTATTTATCACTGGCGATGGCGAAAAGAAGGTAGAAAAAAACTCTCTCATAGTTTGCAAAGAAAATGAACAGCACGGCATAAGGGCTGAGAAGGAAAGATTCGTTGTCATGGCGGTTATAAGCCCAAGACCGTAAAAAAGACAGTAAACAGTATGCAGTAAGGAGTAAGCAGTAAAAAAATGAGGTAAAAAACCATGATAGCAATTAAAGAAAAAATCACAAAAGAAACGATTGTCAATGATGCGATTAAGTTGTATCCAAATACAATCGGCGTCTTTAATCAGTTTCACATAGATTCATGCTGCGGCGGCGCTGTATGCATTGAAGATGCTGCAAAGAGGGATAAGGCAGATTTAGACGCACTTCTTAAAAAATTAAATGAGGTGGCAGGTGGAGCCCATTAATATTAATGAAAAAAAACAGTTCTTTAAAGAAGGCTTCAAGCCGCAGATATTACATATCTCACCGAAACTAAAGGTCCCGCTTATATGTATGGAGCCAGGACAGATGATCCCAACTCATCCGAGCGGCGCAGGCATCTTTTATGTACTTGAAGGAAGCGCAATATTTACTGTAGCTGGTGAGAAAAAAGAGGTTAAGTCCGGCTCTGTAGTAATAGCGCCGCATGGCGCAGAAAGAGGAATAGAGGCAAAGGAACGGCTCGTGGTTGTAGCATTTCATGCAGGATAGTTCTCGCTGAAAAATACCCATCTGCTGCGCTGCCGGAGCCTGTTCCGAGCAGAGCGAGGAATCTCATTGGCACTATCATAGATGTTGTGCTTACATTGGCTTCGACAGATTGCTTCGTCCGCCTAAGGCGAACTCGCAACCGCTGTGCTCCTCACATACCTAAAAAAGTATGCTCCGCTGCTCGCTCCTCGGCGCCTTGCATCTATGCAATTTTTGAGCAAGAACTAATGCAGGAAGGAGAGTTTCGATAAAATTATGGCTAAGGTAATGGAAAGTAACATAGCTCAGGCTTCTGTATTGCAGGCATTAAGCAAGGTAATGGACCCAGAGTTGGGGAAAGACCTTGTCACCCTCAATATGATAAGGGACATACGGATTGATGGTGCAAAGGTCACATTCCGCCTTGTCCTTACCACGCCAGCATGTCCTTTAAGAAAGGAACTTACCGACAATTCAAGAAACGCTGTCCTTGCTATCCCAGGCGTGAAAGAAGTTATTGTTGAAACAAGCGCGGAGGTCCCGGCAGCCAAGAAACTTCCTGATAAGGAACCCATACCAAAAGTTAAAAACACCATAGCAGTAGCAAGCGGTAAAGGCGGGGTTGGAAAATCTACAGTTGCAGTAAATCTTGCAATTGCGCTTGGAAAGAGCGGAGCTAAGGTTGGACTTCTTGATACAGATATCTATGGTCCGAGCATACCCACTATGATGGGGATTCACAAACAGCTTGAGACAACACCTGACCAGAAGATTCTGCCATTGAATAATTACGGTATAAAGTTGATGTCTGTTGGATTTATGCTTGATGAAGAAACACCCCTAATCTGGCGAGGCCCATTGGTCATGCAGATTGTGAAACAATTTCTGACAGGCGTTGCATGGGGAGAACTTGATTATCTTGTCATAGACCTTCCACCCGGCACCGGAGATGCCCAGCTTACCCTTGTCCAGACAATCCCGCTGACTGGCGCAGTTGTTGTTACAACACCTCAGGATGTTGCCTTAATTGATGCAAGACGCGCAATAAAGATGTTCCATGAAGTAAAGGTGCCTATACTCGGCATTATAGAAAATATGAGCTATTTCCAGTGCCCTCATTGCGGCGAAAAGACAGAGATATTCAGCCACGGCGGCGGAGAAAAGACAAGCCAGAGATACAATGTCCCTCTCCTTGGTCAGATCCCTATTGACCCCAAGATAAGAGAAGGTGGAGACAGCGGCAAACCAATAGTTGTTGCAGAGCCATCTTCACCTCAGACAGAGGCATTTATAAAGATTTCGCAAACAGTCGCAGCAAAGATAAGTATGCTGAATATGTGCGAGTAAAAGCCACCCCTCACCTTAATCCTGAGGGGAGAGGGAAGGGTGAGGGGGAACTTAAATATGAAACCAAAAGAGGCCCTCAAAATAGCCCCATCTCCCAGCCCGGAAGAAAAGGCTGTTTCTCCTTATGATATAGCTGTCTGCAGAGGAGGAACCACAGGCTGTCCGCATGCTGTAATAAATCCCAAAGATATTATCCCAAAGATAGAAGCCCTGCTTGATGAACTCGGCCTTGGCGAACATATTAAGGCAAAGGCTAAGGGAAAACTCCTCTACCACATGAAATTCAAGATGGCAATTGCATGCTGTCCGAATTCCTGCTCCCAGCCCCAGATTAAAAGTTTTGGCTTAAGCGGACAGGCAAAGCCAGTACCCACTGATGAGCCGTGCATTGAGTGCATGAAGTGCGTTGAGATATGCAAAGAAGAAGGCGCTGTCCAGATAATAGATGCAAAACCTGTATTTGACTATAATTTATGCGTCTATTGCGATGACTGCGCTGAGGTTTGCCCTACTGAATCTATTGTAATTGAGAAGAATGGATATAAGGTGATGGCAAGAGGAAAACTGGGCAGGCACCCAAAACTTGCTGACGTTCTCAAGGAATTTGCAACAGAAGATGAGGTATTAGAGATTTTGAAAAGTGTTGTAGAAGAGTATATGAAAAATGGTAGGTCATAAGAAACTATTTATAATATCCTTTCCAGTCATAGAATCTTACCTTTAGCACATCTATCAACATAGAACTTGAGCCGCTTACAATACCCACTCTGCTATCAGGCGAGTTTATCCATCTCACAGGATGTTCCCTTATCTTTAAACCAAGTTTTTTGGCAATATAAAGCATTTCTACATCAAAAGCAAATCCAGAGAGTTTCTGAAGGGGGAATATCTGCATTGCCGCTTCTCTTTTAAAGCACTTAAAACCGCATTGGGTGTCTCTAAATCCCTTTAAAATAAAGGTTCTAATTAAGAAATTAAATATCTTTCCCATAATCTTTCTATACCATGGCTGCGATACTTCTACAATAGAATCTGACAATGCCCTTGAACCTATTACAATATCATAACCTTTATCAATCCACCGCATCATATTGTCAAGCTCCTCAATTGGCGTAGAAAGATCTGCGTCTGAAAAAAGGACTATCTCACCATGCGAGGCCAGTATGCCTTTCTTTACTGAATAACCTTTACCCTGATTGACCGGATTCTTAATGATTGTTAACCTGTTATCTTTTACAATCCTCCTTGCTACCTCAGATGTTTTGTCTATAGATCCATCATCTACAAGGATTATCTCACCATGATAGTCTTTGGTAGATAGGTAGTTAACTATCCTTGTAATGGTGGGAGCAATTCTTTTCTCTTCATTATACGCTGGAATAATTATACTTAAAGAATTCATTATCAAAATAAAAAATTTGTTGAATATAAGCCCTTGATAAGAATTAAAGGAGATTCAATATGGGTTTATTTTCTCTCATTGGCTTCTTTTTCAAGAATTTCCTGAAGATTATCGCGTGCCTCTGGAAAATTTGGTCTTAACATTAATGCGGTTTGATACCGTCGCACGGCTTTATCAAGCAAACCCTTGGCGCGGTAGGCATTGCCCAGATCATTATGAGCATCTGGATAATTCGGCATTAGGCTCACAGCAATCTGATAATGCTCTATAGCTTTATCAATAAAACCCTTAGTCAAGTAGGCTGTGCCAAGATCTCGGTGAATTACTGGGAAATTAGGTCTTAGCCTGAGGGCTATCTCAAAATGTTCTACAGCTTTATCAATAAGACCTTTCTCATAGTAGATTTTGCCAAGACCAAGATGAGGGGCATAGCTATCTGGCGATTTTTTTACGGTGTCCGTCCATAATGTAAATTCATCTCTCCAGACATAATTCCTTTTGATTGTCCCTGCAGAATACAGTCCAGTTAGAGCAGTTACCGTCAGAATTACCATAATGGTAACGGCTTGTCCCATTACCTTAATCTTGTATGTCGCATTTACTGCGAAAGATGCCATAATTACAAACCCCACAGATGGAAGATAAAGATACCTCTCCGTAAATGGATTGCTGGTCAGGGCAGGTATATATAAAACAGGAAGTAGAGGAATAGTAATCCACAGGAGACAGAAAAAAATAAGCCTATTTCTTCTAAACATATAAACAAGAGTTATAAATGAAAAAGTAATAATAAGAGCCAATATACCCTCCAATTCAAGAATAGATGAAATGGGATTAAAGGTATAAAAGGCATTAAGGTTTATTGGGAAGAAGAGTTTTTCAAGATATTGCGCAAAAAGGGGGAAAATATTTATAAAATACTGGTAGTCACTTAAATTAGCATGCTCTTTAGCAGGGGCAAATCCTCCAATCGCATAATTTCTAAATATAAGGTATGCAACAGCAACCAATAGGTATGGCATATATCTCTTTATGAGGGGCGCCAAATTCTGCAACGAAATGCGAAATAAATTCTTTCTAAAAGAATAGTCATAGGCTAACAAAATGAGTGGAAGTGTAAGGGTCGTTTCCTTACAAAGAGTCGAAATGGAGAAGAAGGCCACAGATAAGAGGTGTGCTATACTCAATGGCTTATCAGCTTTTATATACCAATAGAGAGAGATGAGATAAAAAAATGTGAATAACAGTTCTGGTATTGCGCCTATCCATGCCACAACCTCTGTATGAATAGGGTGGGTGGCAAACAAAAGTGCTGCTATGAAGGCAAACATCAGAGTGGAGGAATTAGGTAAAGCCTGTTCAGATTCCAATCTCTCGCTGGCAGGAAAGCCGGATGTTATGGCTATTTGTTGAGTAAGAAGAATAGTTGCAACAAAAAAAACCAAGACTGAAACTCCAGCATGAAAGATTATATTTGTTAGATGAAATCCCCAAGGTTTAAAACCAAAAATATGATAATCAGCCATATAGAGAAGATACATCATAGGCCGGTAATGGTTTGAAGCCCCTTTGAACCCTGCAAACCCCCATACATCAGAGAGGAATATATCCGGAATATATTTTACATCCTTAATCCAGGGATTTCTCAACAGTTGGACTTTATCATCAAAAATAAAATCATTAGGCAGGGTATTCAGATAGACACCAACAGAAGCCATCAGAATAACAAGTGAAAGGGTATACTTTGAGCTAAATATCCTTTTTATAAAAGATAAATCGTATGACATGGTTGCGTATTATATATCATATAAGATGAGCTTACAATATCCTATACTATCCGTAAAATAGCGATTGAAAACCTCGCTATTTTACAAACTGGCGATTTGCCTGCCATACTTCGTTGTCGGCGCATTTTGCTCTTCACCGTATCCTCCCCCTGTCCCCCTCTATGAGGCTGTGTCGCAATGTCATTGCGAGGGAGCGAAGCGACCGAAGCAATCTCATAACATATTGAAAATAAAAA
>MGQA01000072.1:0-19222 GCA_001797665.1 Deltaproteobacteria bacterium GWF2_42_12
CAAACAAAAGTATGGCCGTATTTTGGGGTGCACCTGCTTTGAGCTGGATTGGGTTTTTACTTGCAGGTATTTTGGGATTAAGGCTGGTAAGCAAAAAGCACTAAAAAATGGAAAAAAAGGAAACGACATATTTTGGCAACAAGGTAATCCCTGCTGAGGAAAAAAAGCATCGGGTCCTGGAGATCTTTACCTCAGTGGCTGACAAATACGACCTGATGAATGACCTCATGAGCTTTGGCACACACAGGCTCTGGAAGAGGTTTGTGGCAGAAAAGACAAATCTTAAGCCCGGCGATTCCGCCATTGATGTGTGCGGCGGGACTGCTGACATTGCCATGCTCATGGCAAAGAAGGTGAGTGAAAAGGGAAAGGTTGTCGTCTATGACATCAACAAGGAAATGCTGGAATTTGGCAGAGACAAGTGCATTGACAAAGGTTTTCTAAAAAACATTCAGTACGTGCAGGGCGATGCAGAGGAGATAGGTTTTGAGGATAACACCTTTAACTGCGCCACGGTCGGTTTCGGCATAAGAAATGTAACGCATCTTGAAAAGGCATTCAAAGAAATGATGCGGGTGGTAAAGCCGGGCGGCAGGGTGATCTGCCTTGAATTTTCACATCCAACCTCCAAGACCTTTAGCAAGCTCTATGACCTTTATTCTTTCAAAATCATGCCAGAGATTGGCGGGATTGTTACAGGCAATCGTGATGCCTATACTTACCTGCCTGAATCCATCAGAAAATTTCCAACCCAGGAGGAATTAAAAAAAATTATGGAAGGGGTAGGTCTTTTTAAGGTCAAATATTATAACCTGTTTAATGGCATCGCAGCAGTGCATGTTGGGGTGAAGGTATGAAGTCAGGAGTCAGGGGTCAGGGGCCTGCCCCCGCAGGCTTTAAGCGGGGGGCAGGGGTCAGGGAAAAACTAAAAGAGACAGCTTTAAAGGCCGTAAAAGTTCCCTTGAGATTCATGCCGCTCTGGGTTGAGGCCATTGGTATGGGCGCTGTTATGGGAATGATTGTTGACAGTAATAAAAGATTTAAAGAGAGGTTAAAAGAGGTTGATAATAAAATATTTTTATTTGAGGCAACTGACCTGAATAAAAAATTTTACCTCCACATTAAAAATAACGATATAAAGATTATCCCACACCTTGCAAAAGCGCCGGATGTGGTGATGAAGGGAGAAACAAAAATACTCTTTGGTTTGCTTTTAGGCAAGGAAGACCCTGATACCGTATTCTTTTCAAGAAAGCTGGAGATAAGCGGCGATACCGCAGCGGCAATACATTTTAAGAATATTTTGAATAGCCTGTAGAATACGATTTCACCGATTGTAGAAATAGATTACATAGATTAAAAGGCAGATTATGCAGATGACGGCATTGCTATCATTCCTTCACTTATGGACCGAGCCAACCGTGTTGGCGTCCAACGGCGACATGGTCGCCTTGGTCCAAAAAACCGAGATTCTTCCCTTTCACTTTCACTCAGGCTCAGAATACATGGGAAGGGTTGGAATGACCATTTAGAGTAATTTTTATAAGCATATGAGCTCAAAAATCGCATATTTTGATTGTTGTTCCGGCATAAGCGGCGATATGGTGCTTGGCGCCTTGATTGATTGCGGCCTTGATATTAAGATGCTTCGCAAAGAATTGGCAAAATTAGACTTAAAGGATTACGCCGTATCCGCCGCGAAGGATGAGCGGCATCATATTGTTGGCACAAACCTTAGCGTGAGATTTAAGGAGTCAAAGCGCCACAGGACATTTAAAGATATAAAAACCCTTATCTCAAGAAGCAGGCTCTCGCAACGAGTTAAGGATTTAAGCATATCTATATTTGCAAACCTCGCAAAGGCAGAGGCAAAAATTCATGGCTGCAAACCGGATGATGTGCATTTTCATGAAGTTGGCGCAATTGATTCGATTGTAGACATTGTCGGCACAGCTATCGGTGTGGAGCATCTGGGCATAGAAAAAGTTTATGCCTCGCCTCTTCCTTTGGGAACAGGCTGGGTTAACACATCGCACGGCAGAATGCCTGTGCCTGCGCCTGCGACCCTTGAGCTCTTAACGGGCGTGCCAACTGCCAAGTCCTTCGTTCGAGCAGAACTCACTACACCAACGGGCGCAGCAATTATCAAGACCCTTGCAGAAAATTTTGGCAGCATGCCGGAGATGAAAATAGCGAAAACAGGCTACGGCATTGGCGACAAGGATTTTAAAGAGATTCCTAATATATTAAGGATAAACCTCGGCGAAGTAAGCAGCGGCTCAGAAAAACTCCTTGTCCTTGAGACAAATATAGACGACATGAACCCGCAGATATATGATTACCTTATGTCCAGGCTTTTCAAAAAAGGCGCCCTCGATGTATTTCTGGTTCCGATTCAGATGAAAAAGGGACGGCCTGCGATTCTTCTAAAGGTATTGTCTCCTGCCAACAAAAAAGACGCGCTGATGGATACAATCTTTAAAGAAACCACAACCATCGGAATCCGTTCATACGAAGTAGATAGATATTGTCTGGAGCGAAGCATAAAGGAGGTTTCGACACCGTATGGAAAGGTGAAGGTAAAAATTTCTCAAAAGGGTGGTGAGGCTATCAATATCCAACCTGAATATGAAGACTGCAAAAAAATAGCTGAAAAGAAAAATCTCTCTTTAAAAGATGTGATAGATATGGTAAAAAGATATTACCCTTTAGCACAAGGTAAGAAATAATGGGAGGAGGTGAACGGAGTGGCAACAAAAAAGAAGGCAAAGAAGAAAACAAATAAGAAGAAGGCAAAAAAAAGCAGCAGATCTTCTTGCAGGACTTGTTGATAAAAATTAACGGGGGTAGATTTAATATTAAACCTGCCCCCGTTAATTTGCGTAGGTCGGGCCCCCAGTACGACACTGATGCCTCTATCCCAACACACCCGAGAGAGGCCGGCCAGCAAGCAAATGTATGTGCAGATGGAGAACTGTCTGACCACCTTCGTGATTTGTATTTATTGCAAGCCTGAATCCCTTCTCATGCACACCAAGCTTTTTAGCAACCTCATTAGCCATAGAAAGCATCTCTCCAAATAGCATCTTATCTTTGCAGTCTAAAAGTGTTGCGTAGTGTTTTTTAGGAATTATCAGGATATGGACAGGCGCCTGCGGATTTATATCTTTTACTGCAATTAGCTGGTCATTTTCTAATATTGGAGCAGCGGGTATCTCCTTTTTTATTATCTTGCAGAATATGCAGTCCATAATTACCTCCTGTTTCCTCTGCTTACTCAGATTTTTGAAAAACGATTACACAGATTAAAATGTTGTTTCCAAAATCAGTGTAATCTGCTTTTATAATCGGTGTAATCGTATCTATTTCTTCCGTGCTGCCTTTTCCTCTATGCCTGAAATGCCGGACCTTCTTTTAAATTCATTTAATATGTCTGGTAGAGAAATATCCTTTTGCCCCAGCAAAACAAGTGTATGAAACCATAAATCAGCCATCTCGTGTATAATCTCTTCCCTTTTTCCGATTTTTGCGGCCTCAACAAGTTCGGCAGATTCCTCTTTCACTTTTTCTAAAATCTTATCAAGACCTTTCGCATATAAAGAAGCAACATAGGATTTTTCCGGCGAGGCCTTTTTCCTCTCTTTTATAGTCTCAAAAAGTTCTGACAATACATTGAGATTCACTGACTCCTGACTCTTGATTCCCCTGCTTACTGCTTGCAGGGGCAGGCCTGTTACCTTACTTTTTTTATCCAGTCTTCTGAAAAAACAGCTTCTTTCACCGGTGTGGCATGCAACGCCAACCTGATTAACATTCAGGAGAATTGTATCTTCATCACAGTCATAGTAAACCGCCTGGACCTCCTGAAAGTTTCCGGATGTTTCGCCCTTAAGCCAGAGTTTATTTCTCGAGCGGCTAAAGTAGTGCGCCCTGCCTGTTGACAGTGTCTTTTCCAAAGCCTCCCTATTCATATATGCCATCATCAGGACTTCGCCTGTTTGATAATCCTGCGCTATGGCAGGCACAAGGCCCTTATCATCAAATTTTATGACGCTGATATCTGTTGTTGCCATAGAAAAATTTTCAGCCCTCTGGCACAAGACTCTTTTTCTTTTTAAATAATTCCTTGTGCTTTGCGAGATAATAAACAATCGTAATATTCAGTATCAGCACGCCTATCTTTATTGCTGTCTGTTCTTGAATAATTTCATACACTTCGAACGGTATAAGGAGGGATGTTGCGCCTACAGTGAGCCACTCTGCCCATACCCTTCTTTTATGCAGTCCGTAGGACATTGCAAGGTTGAGTGCTGCGAGGAAAACCATTCCAACTGAAACACCGATAATGGTTCCATTCTTAACCATGGCAATCTTTTCTATAATATAATCTATGTAGTAGTTGTCAGTATTAAGGTTAAAGAAGTAAACAATGTCAGCAGCAAACTTCTCCATGTCCTTATTGATAAGACTCAGTATGCCGAATGATAACAGTGAGAAAACTATTCCAAGGAAAAATTTTTCGATAATGATAAATTTAAGAAAGGTTTCACTTTTTTTCTTCATTAAATATTATTTCCATAGCTGCACTATTTAAGACATCTTTACTATTTTATAAGGTTTTATTGTTTAAAAGTAAAGGAGAAAGCAGGATGACAAGATTACAAACTTGCTAATACAATAATAACAAATAGAATATAAAGTATCCCATTTAATATCAATAGAGGGGGTGTTATTTTTATCTTTTTGGCAACAAGAAGGTATAGCCAGCTACCGGCTAAAAGAGTAATAATGCTGCTTGCCGTGACCGTCAGGTTTGTTGTCCATGGCGTAAGGAATATGCCTATTGCAGGAAGAAGGCTGCCCTGAAATACCATTGCGCCGGTAATATTTCCCACTGCCATGGTATCCTTTCCATGCCTTATCCATGTAATGCTGTTTAGCTTTTCTGGTAACTCGGTTGCAATTGGAACAATTAGCAGTGCAAGGGCAATGACAGGGACATGGAGAATTTCGGCGAGATGTTCTACACCAAGCACAAACCCCTTTGCGCCGGCTATAATAAGGCCAAGGCCAATTAAAAGCTGAACAACAACAAAAAACATATGGTCTTTAAATATGGCGGATAAATAAAGGTTTTTGCTTTCTTCTGTAGCATGACCGTCTTTTACAAGCGCCTTGCTTGCCTTTACTGTCTCCAGCACATAATAGAAATATGAAAGCACAAGGATTATAGCCACACCGACTCGCAATAGTCTCCATGTTGACGGCGTAAATGCGATAAAAAATGCTAACGAAAATACAAAGAGGAAAAACTCAAGGTCGCGCTTAAGGCCTGAGTGTTCAGGGTGTATCATTACTTTTTTCCTTCTGTGCCTGAAAATCCATGCAGCGCCGCCCACAAGAAACATGGCAAGTGTTGCAAGCATGAATGGCGCGCCGAGTATGGCGCCAACGCCGACCTCATGGCTAATTTCTTCAGAATTACCTGCAAATATTGCAACGAGAGGCACCATTGTTTCTGGCAGGGCAGTGCCAACTGCTGCGAATATGCTGCCTGTAACACCTTCTGAAAATTTAAGCTTTGCGCCAAGGGATTCTATTGCATTAGTAAATATCTCGGCAGCAATTACGATAACGACAAGAGATACTATGAGTATGATGAGGTCTTGGGTCAATTGAGTGTTCCCCTCCTGTTTTTTTACAAACAAATCCCCCTCTCCCCCTTTACTAAAGGGGGAATAAGGGGGTTATGGAAGCTATGCGCTCTCAATAAAAATCTGATCCGGGTCTTCCAAGTAGCCTATAATCTTATTCAAGAATTTTGCAGCCTCTGCGCCGTCAACAACTCTGTGGTCAAAGGTGAGGGAAAGAGAGAGGACTTTTCTTATCACAATCTGGCCGTCCTTTACCCACGGCCTGTCCGAAATCTTTCCTGTGCCGAGGATTGCCACATCAGGGTAATTTATAATAGGTGTAGCATAGGTGCCGCCGAAAGAGCCAAAGTTAGATATGGTGAATGTACTTCCCTTAAGTTCTTCTAATTTTAATTTTCTATCCTTTGCTTTTACAGATAGCTCCTGAAGTTCCTTTGCAAGCTCCAATATGGTTTTTTTATCTACATCTTTTACAACCGGCACCATAAGTCCTTCAGATGTATCAACAGCAACACCAATATTATAATATTTTTTGACAATTACCTCTTCGCTTTGCTCATCAACCGACGCATTTAGCATGGGGTGTTCCTTGATTGCGTGTTGAACTGCCTTCATAAAAAAAGGCAAAAATGTAAGTTTAATTTCTTTTTTGAGGGCAACCTTTTTCTCCTTTTCCCTCAGCTTCCAGAGCCCAGAAACATCAGCATCATCCATGCCGGTGACAAATGCTGCTGTGCGCATGCTTGCAAGGAGGTTTTTTGCAATGCTTCTTCTTACGCCCTTTATTGGTACCCTTTCAATGGAACCATATTGGTCTTTGAATAGCTCTTTTGCCCCGCCTGACGCCTTTACCACATCATCCTCTGTTATCCTTCCAGCAGGGCCTGTGCCCTTTATCTTTTCAATATCGACGCTGAGCCTCTTTGCAAGGTTTCTCACAGCAGGGGTTGCAAGAACCTCCTCTGCCTCCGGCAGGCGGCCAACAACGCCGAAAGATTTTTTTTCTTGGGAGGGGACAAGCCCCTCTCCTACATCTAATTTCTCAACAATGGTGAGAAGGACATCGCCCACCTTTGCAATCTCGCCTTCTAATTTCCTTATCTTCTGGACAAACCCCTTTTTTGGGGAAGGCACTTCAACAACAGCCTTGTCTGTCTCAACCTCAAGGATGGTCTGATGCTCATTTACGGCATCTCCCTCCTTCACCAGCCACCGCCTAATTTCTCCTTCTGTTATACCTTCGCCTAAGTCCGGCAAAACAAAGTCAAATGGCATAAAAACTCCTTCTGCTTGATTACACAGGTTTTTGAAAAATGATTACACCGATTAAAGCCCTGCTCCCCTCATCTTTATCCTCTCCCCTTTGGGGAGAGGGTAGGGTGAGGGGATTATCTGTGCAATCTGCTTTTGTAATCTGTGTAATCATAGTATTTCCTCGTCCTTCTTCTTCCACGCCGGGTCAACTATGCACAAAAACTTCAAATCTGTCTTCCCCGTATTTTTAATACGCTGCCTTGCATTTGGCGGCATATAAATCGTCTGGCCAGGATAAACCTGCTGAGATTCATTGTCAATATACATTATGCCTTCACCCTCAAGGATATAATAAACCTCTGATGAAGTCTTAAGTTTGTGCCATAAAGAGGTTTCGCCGGGTTTTAAAACCGCATGCGCCAAACTATAGCGGAGTTTTAAGTCTTCCTTATCCGGATGCAAAAACTCCCGGAGGGTTGTATTGTCTCCGGCAATGAATTCTTTGCAGTTTTGGAAAGTTTTTATGAGCATTGAAGGGATTATTTTTACTATTCAGTAGTTTCTACGGCTTTAATAATTTGCTTAACTACCTTTGGATGCAGTATTTTGCCACTATGGAAAGGGGCAACAATTCTTTTATTGCCTTTCATGTAAATCCTATGACTACCCTTGCTTCTAATCAATTCAAATCCAGCCTTCAGCAGTATTGTTTCTGCTTCCTGCGGTGTCAATCTTGGCAGTTTAGGCAACCCTTACCTCTATTGTAGTAATCAGAATTTCTTTGCTCAGAGACTCTTTTATTTCATTTTCTGATAATGTCTCTAAATACAGTTCAATAGCTTCTTTCATGTTGGCAACAACTTCTTCCAAAGAATCACCCTGCGTCTGACATCCTTCAAGTTCAGGACAATATGCATAGTATCCCCGCTCATCTTTTTCAATTACGATACTGACTTTGTAGGACATTTTATTTCCTCCTTTCGGTTAGCTATCTTATCATTTGTATCATACTATCATCAACATAAAAGCTTACGAAAAATTGGTTGCCACTAACTATGATTCTTTGCAGTTTTTGAGGGTTTTTATGAGCATACTACTCTATTTAACGGTCGCTGTCCCTATTTTTGCTATTTTTGTCCCTATTTTTGTCGGTGTTTTATGAGCATAAGAAATACTACTTAATACAATCAATATGTTATGAGACGATATAAAAGTTAATAATCGTTTGATGATGGTTTAATGCCTATTTCTTTTATAAATGCCTTTGGCGTAATGTACTCTTGGAAGTTTTCAAAGTCTCTGTCGTAAGCCACTAAATATTTAATACCGAGTTTCTTTACAACTGCCAATTGTTCAAGGTCTTTGTCCTTTATCAGTTTTCTGTATTTACTCATTTCGCTCTTAACATCATCAGGAAGCACAACAGCACATGTTCTTAACAGGTAATTTCTGAAGGATGCTGCCAAATCTTTATCATAAAATTTCTTGAAGTATGCCTGCACCTCTTTAAGCACACGTTCAGAAATTATAACTTCTATCAAGCCTTCATTAAGAAGGCATATTATTTTATTGGAATTACTTTCAGAAAATTCAAAGGCATAGATGAAGACATTTGTATCAAGAAATACCCTATATCTCATTTTCAATTGCCTCAAGGTCCTTCCTTAACTGTTCGGATGTAACCTTCCTCCTTTTATGACCGTTAATTCTCTTCCATAGGACCTTTGGGCTAAAGATTCCCAAATCAGCAGCATACTTAATAATTGCAGCCCTTGCAGCTTCGTCCTTGCTTTGAAAAAGACCTGACTCAACCATCTTGTTTAATACATCCTCTTCTGCCTTTTCTAATTTAACATTTGAAATAGCTCTCATTTTTAAACACCTCCTCTTAATTTATACTGCCTTATTCTATATCAAAATATCCGCTTTTTCTATAACTAAAAAAACTGTCATCAGATTATTATCACATGCCCCCTGAAGGCTTATATCTACTGTCTTTAAAGCCTTTTTAACAGCAGTTGTGAGCATATTGTCGCATTCTGAGGGTTCTGGCAATGCGTCTGGATGATTATGCACAAGCATAACAGAGGCCGCATTGTGCTTTAAAGCACCCTACATAATCCTACGGGGAAAAGCAACTGCCTCAGAAACCGTACCTTCTGATGTATCTTCTGTATGTAACAACTTGTTCTTGTTGTTTTAGTTCATGAGGAGAAATGAGGATACCAATTTTCTTGATTTAGTTGTATTATCTCCGGCGAAGAATTCCTTGCAGTTTTGAAGGGTTTTTATGAGCATACTAATCTATTTAACGGTAGCCGTCCTTATTTTCTTTCCATATGCCTAATATTTATTTTTCTACCGATTTTATACTTACTATGGTTTTAGATGGTAGAGTGTGTAATATCAAATCTGTTTACCACAAAACCTAAGCAATTATTCTGCATAATAGGTTTCTGTCCCTATTTTTCCCTGTCCCTGTTTTTCCAACGAATAAGCTCAGCGGCGGGCGTTCCACGCCCGTCCGCTGGAGTGATTTATTATGTTTGAATTAGTAAATTCTTATTCGTAGCACTTTTATCCCTGCCTCTTTTGCAGCGAGCCGAAGCTGTTCATCGTAGGAAGGCGTTAGAATAATGCCTTTTACTTCCTTTCCTTCCTTTTGTGCCCAGTTCTCCCTTATGTATCCCATGTACCGAAGTATTTGCCCTACGACAATATCAGATGTATGAACAGCTTTGAGTTCGAGCACAACGTAATTCTGTTTTTCGTCTCGACATATAAGGTCTGTTCTTCCAATTCCTATTCCAAGGTTACATTGCTGTTGAATAGTCTCTTCCGCTAACTGCAGCTTAAGCTGAGACAGATTTGCTTTAACTGCTTCTTCAATACCTGCTTCCAACACAAAGATGCTACCATCGGCTTCGCCGTAACCTAAATTCCGATATATCTTTCGAGCTAGCTCAACCTTCCCTTTATCGTCTTCCGTTGCTGTTGCAATGCGTAATCTGTGGTTCTGATTTGACAATTCTGATCGAATTACTTCATACGGAAGGATTTCCTTCCATTTCTTAATATTATCTATTGGAAACCAGCCAGCCTTTATTTGATGCTTTTCAACAGCGCCATCATCTTCAACCCAATCACCAATGATATTGCACGTACCCCAAAAACCCGTTCCATATTCGCGAAACAATACGGTATCGCCTCTTTCAACTTTTGCACGATTTGATTCGTTAGTTTTGAAATAATAGTGCTTGGTCTTAAGAATGGTAGAGGTGTCCCAATCGGAATCCTCGTAGAAGCCGGGTGAGTTATTTGAGAAGATCCAAATCTTAGACATTCTTCAGACCACCTTTCCATTAAGACATAACATTTATTTTTATACTGCAGTAATATTTGTTCTAAATATACAACGATGCATTAGAATACATCAATATCGTTCCCATTTTTCTAATACAAACGCGAGATTTGAGCCAAAGACAAGGAAAAGCTGGCTGGACAAGGCGGAGCATACGCAGTTAGGTATGTGAGTATTTGGACAGTCAGCTTTGACACAGTATTTGGCCAAAGTTTGCGTTTGTAGGTTAATACTCCATCACTTTCTTAAGCGCCCTTATAATCTTCTCCTTTGTCGGCGCATAATAATCTTCAAGCCTTGCCATCGGTATTACTGCATCAAGGCCGGTTACTCGCATAATGGGCGATTTGAGGTTGAGCATTGCCTCTTCTGCAATGAATGCGGAAAGTTCTGCGCCGAAGCCGCAGTTTCTTGTGGCCTCGTGGACTATAACAACACGGCCTGTCTTTTTAACTGAATTTAAGATTGTCTCTTCATCATACGGGCTTAAGGTCATTAAATCTATTACCTCTGCGTCAAACCCCTCTGTGCTTTCCAGCACGCGGTGCAGCATGCTTCCCCATGCAAGAACCGTAATATCATTTCCTTCTTGCACTATCCTTGCCTTGCCAAGCGGAATCGTGTATTCAGTCTCAGGCACTTCTTCTTTTATGAGCCGGTAGAGTCTTGTGGGTTCAAGGAATACTACAGGGTCAGGGTCTCGTATGGCAGATATGAGAAGGCCTTTTGCATTGTATGGTGAACTCGGCACAACAACCTTTATGCCGGGCATGTGGCAGAATAGAGCCTCTGTTGATTCTGAATGGAGCTCAGGTGGTTTTATTCCAAGACCATAAGGTGTCCTGACAACCATGGGGCATGAATAATGTCCTCTTGAGCGGGAGCGGATGCGGGATGCATGTGAAAACAATTGTTCAACACAGGCATAGATAAATCCCATGAACTGGATTTCTGCAACAGGCTTTAAGCCATATGCTGCCATGCCTATTGCAGCTCCGATAATAGATGATTCTGCCAACGGCGTGTCAAAAATCCTGTCAGGGAATTTTTCCAAAAGCCCTTCTGTTACCCTGAAGACGCCTCCGTCCTTGCCCACATCCTCACCGATGAGGACAACATCCTTATCTCTTTCCATCTCCTGGCTTAAGGCGAGGTTTATAGACTGGACCATGTTTAAACGTGCCATGTTTTTTATTCACGCTGAAAACCACTCATCTACTTTGTCAGGACTGCGGATTCGCATCCTCACATACCGAAAATAGTATGCTCCGGTGCAAATCCTTGCCCTTCCTCGTATCTAAGATGTTTTTGAGCGTGAATACCCTCCACATCAATATTTAGATGCTTAACACAACAACAAATTTGGAACAGGTCGCCTTGCATCTGGGCAATTTTTGAGTGTGAACCTCCATTAAAATACTGTCAGAGTCACAGTGTCAAAGTTTTTTACTCTGATACTCTGATACTTTGATCCTTTGTTTCTGTTTTACAGAGTTTCCAACTCCTTCTTCTGCCTTTGTGTCGGTTCTTTGTATGTAAAATTTATTATATCTTTTTGGTCAGGCAGGCCTGCTGTCTCTTCCTTCTTTATCTCGCCATCTACAAAATCCGTTACCTTTTTTCTTATCTCATCTTCATAGCTCTGACTCCAGAGCCCCTTCTTTTCCATATACAATTTTAGCCTTACAAGAGGGTCTTTCGCCTTCCATTTTTCCAGTTCCTCTTTTGGCCTGTATCTTGACGCATCGTCAGCAGTTGTATGATCGCCCATTCTGTAGGTAAAACATTCTATGAGCGTCGGCCCTTTTCCAGTCCTTGCCTTTTCAAGGGCATCCTTTGTTGCCTTATAGACTGCAAATATGTCGTTGCCGTCCACCTGTATTCCCTCAAAACCATAAGAATATGCCTTTTGCGCAATTGTCTTTGCCGCTGTCTGCCTTTCCCGCGGCACGGATATTGCCCAGTGGTTATTCTGGCAAATAAAAACTACAGGGAGCTTGTACACGCCTGCAAGATTCATACTCTCGTGAATATCACCTTTAGATGAGCCGCCGTCTCCAAAATAAGTTACTGCAACTGTCCTATGCCCCTTTATCTTTGCAGCAAATGCTGCGCCAACAGCATGAGGCGGTTGTGTTCCAACAGGGACAGAAACAGGGAAGATATTTAAATTGTCAGGAGTTCTCATGCCGCGCTCGTCGCCTGTCCAGTATTGAAATAGCATCCAGATTGGATAACCAAGCGTAATATACACTGCATTTTCCCTGAATGATGGAAATACCCAATCTGTCTTTTCAAGGGCATATGCGCTGCCTATCTGTGACGCCTCCTGACCGAGGATGGATGCGTATGTGCCGAGTCTGCCCTCAGCATGAAGCTGGAGCGCGCGCTGGTCGAATTGTCTTGAAAGGATTATAAGTTCAAAGAGTTTCTTGATATCGTTATCGGAAAGGTTGGGCACGAGGGCTATGTCAACATTGCCCTTTTCATCAAGAATCTGAAGGTGTTTTACTTCAAACTTTTCGATAATGCTCTCCGGCATATTGAGGCGGAGTTTAGCACAGCAAATAGTGGTAGTCAAGGCGGGTATTGACACATGCTGAATATTTCTCTATAAGTGTTTACCCAGATGCCAGAACGTCTTGGTCTTCAGATCGGAAACTTGTATCGGACAAGGCTTATTTAGGATTCTGGATGCTTGCTATTCTTCCTTGACAGTTCCAAATTTTGAGCTATAATTATACCATGAAAAAGATAATCATTTTCAAACAATCTTTTTTGAGAAGGGGGTGAGTACGATGAGATACCTACTTGAGTCTCCGCATACAAAGGAGGAATGTCTCAGGGAGTTAGATGAAATCCTTGAAGAGGGCGCTGATGTCCTGAACAAATTCAATTGGGCATGTGCCTCAGGTGAGCATACTGGTTATGCTATTGTAGATGCACGCGATGAGTCAGAGGTATTGACCATGGTTCCTGCCTTTATACGCAATAAGGCCAAGATTATCAAGCTTGCACAGTTTACTCCTGAGCAGATAAGGTCATTCCACTAATCTGGAACTGAGCGTATCCTCTACCCCAGGGTTTTAGTTTCTATCTTACCCTGGGGCATTTTTTAATTCTTTTCCAACCCAGAGACCTTAAATCCCACAAGCCTAACCTCCTTTGGAAAGTCTATTTTATTAAAGATTTCCATAGCTGTTGCCCATATGTCACTGAAGGAGTTTGTCAATTCTTCCACGGTCTTTGCCCTTGTTATGGTATGAAAATCCCTGTAACGAATCTTAAGGGTAACTGTTCTTGCCTTGTATTCATTGTCTTTCAGTCTATCTGTAACATCTTTTGCAAGTTCGAACAAGGTCTCCTTTATTAAATACAAATCCCTGGTATCTTCCTGAAACGTGACTTCTCTACTGAATGAGCTCGGTTCATAAAACGGCACAACAGGGCTTTCATCAATGCCATGGGAATGCTCATAGAGCATCCTGCCAAATGCCTCGCCAAAGTTCCTTACAAGATGCTGAACCGGCGCCTTTGCCAAATCGCCAATGGTCTTAATGTCTAATTCATGCAGACGCTTTTCTGTCTTTTCACCAACACCCCACAATTTTCTTACCGGGAGCAGAGAAAGTATCTTCTCAATATCCTTTTCCCTTATCACAGTGAAGCCATTGGGCTTGTTCATATCACTCGCCATCTTTGCAAGGAGTTTATTCGGCGCTATACCAACAGAGGTGGTAAGTCCGAGCTCTTCTCTGATGCGTTTCTTGAGCTCCCTTGCTATATCCAGGGCGTTTTTACCAGTTTCCGTAACATCCATGAATGCCTCATCAAGGCCAAAGGATTCTATGAGCGGCGTATATTCTCTTAATATTGACATAAACTTCTCAGATTCATTTTCATATGCCTCAAAATCCACAGGAAGAAAAATAGCCTGAGGGCATTTCTTGTATGCTGTTCGTAAAGGCATCCCTGACCTTACTCCAAATTTTCTTGCCTCATACGATGCAGCAGATACCACACCCCGTTTTGCAGGGTCTCCATCACCGCCGACAATAATAGGCTTTCCTTTTAATTCAGGACGTTTTTTTAGCTCTACAGATGCGAAGAATGCATCCATGTCAATGTGGATTATGGAGCGGGTTGGCATGCGATTATTTAATCAGGTTGAAGGAGTGGAGTCAACCCTTGGGAAAACCCCCCTTGGAAAAAAGTTCTTGACGAGATATGGATTTTTCTGTTAAAGTATATCTTCAAGTAAGTTGTAGGTTGGTTTATATGTTTGGGTTAATAATAGAAGGAACACAAAACCTCTTATGGCTTATGAAGATTATGAAAGGAGGTTTTGTGCAATGGCAACAGGAAAAGTAAAATGGTTCAATGATTCCAAAGGTTTTGGATTTATTGAACAAGAGTCTGGCGACGATGTGTTCGTGCATTTTTCTGCTATTCAGGGCGATGGTTTTAAGACCCTGAAAGAAGGTCAGAAGGTGAACTTTGACGTCGTAAAAGGGCCAAAAGGTCCGCAGGCGGCAAATGTGATGCCAGAGTAAATAAGGTCACATATAACCAAAAAGAGAAGCCCGCTCCTCCCCCTTTATCCCCCTCTATGAGGGGGACAGGGAGAGGGGGCGGGCTTTTTTATTATCTATCTTAAATTATGGAGCAAGGCAACAACTCTCCCCGTCCCCCTCTTTACTAAAGAGGGGATGCAGGGGGGAGTTGCGACATGGTCACGCTTAGCGTAGCCCTGTTGGCGAAAAACACGGCGACATGGTCGCCTCGGTCCAAAATATGTTCAAGACAGAACTTATAATCTTTGACTTGGATGGCACACTAATTGATTCCAGTGAAGACATTGCCTGGGCTGTGAATAAAACACTCAAACAGATGGGATTTGATGAGTTTTCCTATCAGGCGATAAAAGAGCGTATTGGCTGGGGTGTAAAGATGCTTCTCGAAAAGGTATTACCCAAGGAAAAGCAAGACCTTCTGGAAGAGGCGAGGAGTATTTTTATGGGGTATTACAGCGGCCATCTCCTGGTGAAGAGCAAATTGTATCCCGGGGTAATGGATATTTTAAATCATTTTAAAAATAAAAAACTTGCGGTGGCAACGAACAAACCGTTCAATCTGACGGAAAAGATTTTGGATGGGCTGAATATCTCAGGTTATTTCAAAAAGGTAGTTGGCGGAGACGGGGTGCAGAATAAAAAGCCTTCACCAGAGGCAATAGAGATAATTCTGAGAGAACTCAGGGTCTCTCCAGAAAAATCTATATTCGTAGGCGATAGCCTGATAGATATTGAGGCAGGGAAAAAGGCAGGTGTTATGACCATAGGCGCTGCGTATGGCTTCAGAGGAAGGCGGGAATTGGAAGATGCAGGCGCAGATGTGATAATAGAGGATATAAATGAATTGACATCCTTGTGCGAATGAACTCTGCAAAGGTTTTAAAAGAACGGGGTGAAAATTTCCAAATTATCAATTCCCAATTTTCAATGAAATGTCTAATGGTCAGGTAAAATATTGGGCATTTTTGGATTGGGAATTTTATTGGGAATTGGGTATTAGGAATTGGGAATTCTAAGGGTTTGTCTGTAACGGGCAATAACCATGACAGATATCAAGCTTGACATATTAGGCATCCTCGATGGACTTAAGGATAGGCTCTTTTCCTTAAGCTCAAGTTTTTACCATAACCCAGAAACAGGCCTTAAGGAATTTAAGACATCTGCTGCCTGCGTGGATATCTTGAAAGAATTTGGTTTTAAGATAGATAAAGGTGTTGCCGGCATGGAAACAGCATTCAGGGCAAATTTCGGCAATGGGAAGCCTGCTATTGCCCTTCTTGTGGAGATGGACGCCCTTCCTGAAATAGGCCACGGCTGCGGCCATAATATTTCGGGTGTTGCCTCTGTTGGCGCTGCAATAGCAGTTTCAAAAGTAATTCCGAAAACAGGCGGAAGTGTAGTTGCACTTGGGACGCCTGCTGAGGAACTCGGCATAGGGAAGATTGCCATGATAAAGGCAGGGGTGTTTGAGGGATTTGATGCTGCCATGATGGCACATCCGTCTTCAAAGAGAATGGTTGCAAGAATTTTCCTCGGCCTTATAAGGCTTAATCTCCATTTTAGAGGCAAACCAAGCCATGCCTCTGCATATCCTGAGGAAGGGGTAAATGCTCTGGATGCTGTTATCCAAACCTTTAATTCCATAAGCGCCTTGAGGCAGCAGTTAAGAAGCGATGTGCGTATTCATGGGATAATAACAGACGGCGGCGCTGCTCCTAATATTATCCCTGAAAAGGCATCTGCCAGTTTTTATGTAAGGGCAAAGGATCTGAATGAACTATATTCTGTAAAAGAGAAGGTTTTAAACTGCGCAAGGGGCGCGGCGCTGGCCACAGGCTGTGAATTGACCATAGAAGAAGGCGCTGATATGAATGCGCCCCTAAAACTAAATAAGGCATTGGCAGATGTATATAGAAGACAAATGCAATTTCTTGGTTTACAAGAAGACGACCTTCCTTCGGATAAAAATGTCGGCTCTTCTGATATCGGCAATGTATCGCAGGTTTTGCCAACAATACATCCCCATATCTTGCTCAAAAGAGGCATAAATATACATACAAGGGAGTTTGCAGATGCTACCATTACAGGGGACGGCAAGAATGCCATTATGGAAGGTGCAAAGACTCTGGCATTGACAGCGCTTGAGCTGATTATGGATAAGGAGGCCATGGAGAGGGTAAAGGAAGAGTTTAAGAGAGGAGCGGATTACCCCCCACTTTCGAGGGATTGACAAGATTTTAAATTTTTGCTAATCTGCCATTAGTTAGTTGTTAATCAGGACATTAGGAGGCAGAATCTTTTGCAAGGCCCCGGAAGAGAAGCTCTGCTTGAGGATTTCCTTTTTTGGGGCTTTTTTTTGGGGGAATTTTATGCTCGGGCTATATGGAACGAAATACCAGAAAAGGCGGGAGCAAGGTCTTTTTCAGTAGATGTCCTAACTTCTTTTGCCGATTTAAACAAGGCTTCTACTGTATTGCTAATGTTTACAGCCAGATTTCCGGGGATGCTTCTTGTGCCACACTTGGGGCAGATAAAGGCAGAAACATTCTCCACATCGGCATAAAACCCTTCTCGCTCAAAATGGATGGTGGTTTTTTTAAGCTCCATTGTGGAGTGGCATTCAGGACATGGTTTTTGCTTTTTCATTTTTTACCTCTTTTTCTTATTTGAAACTTTATCCATGACCGTGAGTCAGGGATATACGCAGTCATTATATCAATTTCTTCTGATGAATAGTCTACAGCAACATGGAGAGGGATGTCAAGATTTAACATTGAGAAGATAAGGCAACGTTTACGAGATGGATAGGTTTCAATAATTTTGCCGTTGTTAATGCAGTAAATAATGTCATTAACGGAAATACCATCTTTGAAGGCTTCTGTAAGGGCATGGTCTACGATATTGAAATTGCCGGCCGCAATCTTCTTGCGGATTGTTAAGATGTCCATGTTTGGTGAGTTTACTTGGCTGACATAGAGAAGTCAAGAATAAAGGACTGAATAAAGGGCTGAAGACGCCTAATATTTTGCCCAAAACCAGGGATTTTTAAAATACCCACTTTGGAGGGATTGACAGGGTTTTAAAAATTTGTTAATCTCCTGCCAACTACTTGTAAAGACTTCAGAGTTTTTCGCAAGGCCCCAAAAGAGAAGCTCTGCCCTTGACAGACATATTGCCTGTCAAGGGTCTGCTTTAAGAGTTCTTTTTTGGGGCTTTTTTGAGAATTATAATTAATCGCAGGTTGGTTTCTCAGTAATCCAGTGGTTGTAGGGTTGTTGTCCCTATATTTCCCAAAGAGCGCTTAAAATGGCATGCTTTTTGTGAACTGAAAAATTATATTTTCCAGTTGTCCAATTGTAACTTTTTTATTCTGGAAAAATGATTGGTATTGTTGGTGACGAGGACGAGGTTATTAACAATGGCTGTTGCTGCAACAAGTATATCGGCATCGGATATAAGGCTGCCTTCTTCCTTAAGCTCTGCGTATATATCGGATGCCTTTCCAATAACATCATCGGTTATGGGGAAAACAATATTGACTGAACAGAATCTGTTAAATATCTCAATTTGTTTAAAGGCCTTCTTTGACTTTAAGCCTTTCAGGATTTCATATTTCGCAATCTGCGATATGGTTAGGCGCTTGTGCCGACCGATATATTCAGCGGCTTTGGCTTTTACAAGACTATGTCCTTTGAATAACTCTGAAAGTATATCTGTATCAAGGAGAGATGGTGGATACATTTCAATATCTTGAAAAACTGCTTCTGTCAAGGGCGGTCTTCTCTATATCCTCTATATCTGCGGGAGAAAGGCCGTTGTATATTGCGGACGCAAGGGAAAGGATGTCAGCTGTTTCAGCCGCCTCTTCAATTATAAGACTAACCCTTTTATGCTCCGGGATATTAAGGGGTGTCAGGGGTTTGAGGACGCCATTTTCGTATATTGCGGTGATATGCATTTGCCACCTCTTTACGAGAAAAAATGTTTAAGATGCTTAGATACTAACAAAGAAAGGTTAAGGTGTCAAACTAAACTTTGAACTAAACTTTGAACAATTTTGCCCAAAGGCAGGGATTTTCAAAATACCCACTTTAGAGGGATTGACAGGATTTTAAAAATTTGTTAATCTGCCAGTAGTCAGTTGTTAATCAGGATATTGTAGGAGGCAGAATCTTTTGCAAGGCCCCAAAAGAGAAACTCTGCTTTAGGGTTTCCTTTTGGGGTTTTTTTTGAGAATTAGAATTAGTTCATGCTGAAAAATTCATCATGAATAGTTGACATTGTTTTTTTAAGAGGGATTTAAAATGGCACGATTCCTGCAACTCAACTCAACTCAACTCAACTCAACTCAACTCAACTCAACTCAACTCAACTCAACT
>MGQA01000072.1:19266-25214 GCA_001797665.1 Deltaproteobacteria bacterium GWF2_42_12
ACGCAGACAGGCCGTTCCCCCTTTGAAAACTTGTCCTCAAATGCTTTTATCGGGGAAGGGGCCTGCCTGTGCTGTGCGACAGCACGCAGACAGGGATTCAGGGGGATTTGCCTGTTTCGCAATAGAACTTTTTATAAACGCCCTTTTCTGGAATATTTCTGGGGAAGGCGTTTTTTATTGAAGATGGATGCGGGGAGTTAGGTATTGTCCCCGGAATTCGACAAATAAGGAAAGTAAGCATGGAGTAGCCATGAAGCAGCCTTTGACTGGGAAGAAAATAAATCTGTCCCCTTTATTTTTCCTTTATTTTTCCTTTATTTTTCTTTATTTTTTCAAAAGAGAGTTGTCTGTTATCTAATTGTAGTTATATGCACATTAGTCCTGTCCTTCTTTTTCTTAGAGTGGCAGGGCTTTGCTCAAGAGCTATCGGCAGGGGGAGATCAAAAAAAGATAGAATCTAACCGGCAGGTCGAATTAGAAACAAAACAGTTCCAAGAGAATTTTCAAAGAATTTTGGAAGAAGATTCGCCGCAAGCGGCAGCGGAGTATTTTCGAAGATGGGCCAAGGAAAAAGGGATCGATATTAACGCTGTTCCAATTTTTGAAGTAGAACCTGATTTTTATACCATCCATACGGAGGGAAAGACTTTTACACCTAATGAAGGCAAAGAACCCAATCACATTGAAATGGAGCCACGGCCTTTCATCATACAATTTAGGAGACCGATATCGCAGGCTGAATTTATTTCCCTCTTAGATATTGGTGTTAAACCCCTAGAATCTGGAAAATTTTTAATTGGCCTCGTTCCGCCGAATATTATACCAGACGTTGCGAATAAACCTTTTGTTAGGTGGGTAGGCCCTTGGAGTAAGGAGTATAAGTTTAATCCGAGCAAGATAGTAGGCGGGAAACCCGGCGCATACATACGACCTTTGGGAAAGGGAAAACCTGAATATATTCAGGTTTTAAAAAGCTTAGGACTTCAGAATATCCAATATTCTGAAGTGACTAATACTTATTATGTACCTGACTTGCCCGATACTATGTTTGAAAAGGTAGCCGAGCTTTGGTGGATACTAAAGCTATGGAGAGAACCAAAGGAAATCCCTGAAGGTCATGAGAATTTGAATTTTGAACCGGTGGATAGCCGCGAGATTATCATGGCAAAACGGGTTTGGGAACTGGGTTATTCTGGAAGTGGAACAACTATTGGAGTAATGGATGGTGGTGTATGGAGTAGCCATCCAGACCTAAACGGCGTCTTTATCAATAGTGATTTTAGTAGCAACGAAGATCATGGAACTCACGTTGTTGGAATAGTTGCTGGGCGAGGAACTCAAAGTAGTGGTGCGGTACGCGGGGTAGCGAATGGAGCAAACATAATTTTTAAGTCTTTTGGAATTAGCTACGAGCAGGCATTTAACGATTTTAAGAATGCTGGAGCTAAGATTTCAAATCATTCGTATGGTTTAGGTAATTTTAGCTATGACTCTGATACAGGAAACTTTGATATGTGGGCAGATGATGATGCAGCAGATGCGCTTATTGTTAAGAGCGCTGGCAACTGTGGGCCTGAAGGCAAAAACCCTTCATGTTCTTCCTTTGGTTATGAAACAATAACCAATCCTGGAACCGGTAAAAATGTATTGGCAGTAGGGGCTATCTCTTATACTGTAAATGGGACGGACGGATTTGGGAGTGTTGCCTCCTACTCAAGTAGAGGACCAACAAGTGGTACCTTCAAGAGGTTAAAACCGGAATTGGTTGCTCCAGGTGGCGATTCAGAAGGTTGCTATACATACGGTGTTGTATCTACTTTTGGAGGTAATAATGACAAGTGCCAATCTGGCGACTCATTTTTATGGCCACACTATAATAACAGCTACATTAGATTTTCTGGAACATCTATGGCAGCGCCCCATGTCGCTGGTTCTACAGGTCTTTTGTTCGGCAAAGACCAAAGTCTGGATTCCGAATTATTGAAAGCCCTATTGGTGGGGTCTGCTATTCCTATAAAAGTAAAAGATTCCTCCTTGTCCCGTTCTCCTTTGAATGGGTATGCGAATGTTGAGACAGGATTCGGGTTAGTTAATCCTTATAGTGCAATGTTTTATATACCTGGAGAATATGAATGGTTAACAAAAACTCGCGCTACTGTAACCTCTTCAAGTCCAAATTATGAGCTGCCCCTTTTTGTCCCTACTGGTGTTAAAAAAGTCGTTGTTACTTTAGCATATAATGATCAGGAGCATTTAGGTCTTCCCGATGGTTCATTAGTAGATGATTTAGATTTACATATTGTTCTCCCTTCAGGAATAATTTATACCTCCGACTTCAATCTAAATTCAGGATGTTCATCCTCTGATTGCATTAACCCACCTTTCCCGACTCGAGTCAACACAGAAGGTCCTGTAGAGAAAATAATTATAGAGAATCCATCTTCTTATGAGCAGGGTAACCAATGGACTTTTCGTGTTAAATTTAAATGGCCAGATTCATGTACCCCGCCTGGATGTTTTCCAAAGCAAGATTTTGGTTTGTTTGTTTATGTGATTTACAAAGAACCGCAACTATCCGTTAAAATGAGCCAAACGAGTTTTAGTGCCACACCAGGACAGGTTGTCAACATTCCTGTTACTGTGGAGAACTCTGGCGGCTATATTATTCCAGGTGCAATGGTTCAGATTGATGGGACCAATAATAAGAAATTTCTCGGCCATTTGCGATATCAAGGGCACTCTGCCAATTATACTTTTGCTCTCCAAGCCCCATCTACCCCGGGCTCTTATAGCTATACCATAAGAGCTGTTGGGGCGAATTTAAACCTGCCAGATGCCACACAGACCATAACTTTAAACGTTCAGCAGTCTGACACCACGCCGCCAACAGTAAGCATTTCTTCTCCCTGTAGTTCATCTTGTTCTTCTACTACCACTCCAATTACGGTAAGTGGTTCCGCCACTGATTCGGGTGGTTCGGGATTAGATAAAGTATGGGTTTATAATTCTACAAGTGGAAGCTCCGGATGGCATACTGGTTTGTCTGGCAACTCTGCTTCTTTTTCAGTATCGGGAATTTCATTAAATCAAGGTCAAAATACAATCTATGCCATGGCATACGATAAAGCAGGTAAGTATTCTAATGCTTATACTATTTATGTGACATATTCGCTCCCAGACACCGCGCCGACAATTACAACAAGCAGCCCATTGCCTTCAGGGACAGTAAACACTGCTTATAGCGTAACATTGCAGGCAACCGGGGGGACAACTCCGTATAGTTGGTCCACCGTGTCAGGTAGTCTACCCACTGGATTAAACTTGGCCAGCAGCACAGGGACGATCAGTGGTACCCCGACGACAGCCAACACCTATAGCTTCCGCGTCCATGTGACGAGTGCTAATAGTCTGTTCTCAGAGAAGGACTTCAGCATGACGATCAACTCAGCATCTGTCCAGTATCAATTAACCACTTCTGTAAGCCCCTCTGGCGCCGGCAGTATAAGCCCCGATTGTTCCAGCGGGTGCTGGTATGATAGTGGAACATCCGTGCCTTTGACAGCAACTGCTAATAGTGGCTATGCGTTCAGCAGTTGGAGCGGTTGCGACAGCACATCAGGAAGCTCATGTTATGTGACCATGAATTCAAACAAGGCTGTAACGGCTTATTTTACCAGTGCATCTGATACCACACCACCCACTGTTGCTTCTACAAGCCCATCAAATAATGCCACCGGTGTTTTTGTTAATGTCCCAATTACTGCAACCTTCAGCGAAAGCATGAATGCATCAACCATCACGGCAAGCACGTTTACGTTGAAGGACAGCGGTAATAACCTTGTAAGCGGAAATACAGCCTATTCAGGCACAACCGCCACATTTACGCCCACAAGCAGTCTGACATATAACACACTCTATACAGCCACGATTACGACAGGGGTAAAGGATGCGGTGGGGAATGCGATGGCAAGCAGTTATAGCTGGAGCTTTACAACTGCGGGAGAAACGGTTCCATCACTTCCTTCCCTTTCAAGCCCCGTTACTGTGGCAACTGACGGCGGACAAATCCCAATAATCAAGAAGTGGGGCAATAATGTCTATATTCTAAATGGGGATGCCAATCGGAATTTGATGTTTTATAAGAGCACAGATAATGGAATGTCCTTCGCAAGCACCACATTGGCCAACCCGGTCTTTAACAGCTATGAATATGAATTCAACATGGATACGAACGGTTATCTCTATGCCTTTTGGGAAAACTCCAATGATAGTCAGATGTATATCCGAAAAAGCCTTGACGGGGGTACAACATGGAGTTCACCGGCGACTGTGGCAAGCGGTTTTACCTGGATGGACGACCCATCCAGTTATTTTTCAAACGGCACCTTATACCTTCTTTTCAGGGGATACAAGAATTCGAAGATTGAACTCTATCTAACCAAGTCAACGGATAACGGCAGCACCTTCACTACACCCGTACAGGTCACAAGCAACAGTATTCAAGAAGATAATGGAAAGATAGCAGTTTATGGGAGTAATGTTTATGTCATATATTTTGACTCATCTTCTGCTTACAACATCTATCTTGTAAAAAGCACAAACGGGGGTAGTTCTTTTGGTTCGCCTATACGAGTAAACCAAACACTTGGAAAAACTGACTATGGTTTCGGTATAGCAGTAAATAGCTCTGGAAACATATTTATTGCTTATAAAGATACAACTACCGATGGAGAAGGTGACTTATATGTTGCAAAAAGCACTGATGGCGGAAGCAGTTTCACTTATACATTGGCGGCAGATGCAACGTACAGGGAGCAAGGATATCCAAAAATATTTATAGACGGAAACAATTATGTGAATCTGCTTTGGAACGACAATAGAGACAATATAAGCTGTTGTGGGTCTGTTTATTACACGAGAAGCATTGACGGCGGCGCATCTTATGAAGCTAACATAGGCATAAGAAGCTCAGGCGGCATATCCAATGGTTCTTTATATGTTGATTCTGATGTTGTATATCTTGCCGTAACCGATTACAAAACATCTCCATTCTCTACTATTTTCTATAAGATCACATGGGTATCTGACACCACCGCCCCCATAACCCTTGCGTCAGGGTTGACTAACCCTCGTGGCATTGCCATTGACTCAACGAGTGTATACTGGACAGAAAATAGAAATAGCAATGATACGGTAAAGAAAGTCAGTATAAACGGAGGGTCAGTTACAACCTTTACCTCAGGATGGTATTCTTCAGTTATTGCAGTTGATTCGACAAGCGTATATTGGATAGATTATGTTGCTGGTACTTCTTTTGTAAAGAAAGCCAATAAAGATGGAAGTACAGTTACGACTCTTGCATCATCAGTCAGTACTTATTATCATAGTAGCATTGCCATTGACTCAACGAGTGTATACTGGGCAGAACTTGGCGGAACTATAAATAAGGTCAGTATAAATGGTGGAACAGTAACGACCCTTGCATCTGGACTAAGTAGTCCTCGTAGCATCGCCGTTGACTCAATAAATGTATACTGGACGGAATCAATTTCTAATAGTGGCTCGGTAAAGAAGGTCAGTATAAATGGAGGGACAGTAACAACTCTTGCATCAGGGTTGAGTAATCCTATGTACATTGCCATTGACTCAACTAATGTATACTGGACTGAAAATGAGGGTGGCTCGGTAAAGCAGGTAAGCATTAACGGAGGAACTGTAACAACCCTTGCATCTGGACTGACTTGGCCTGGCGGTATTGCCATTGACTCAACGAGTGTATACTGGACAGACTATTATGATGGAATAAAGAAGGTTAGTATAAATGGAGGGACAGTAACAACCCTCGCTTCAGTGAGTACTCCTCCTTATAGCATTGCCGTTGACTCAACGAATGTATACTGGACAGAGGAGGTTGCCGGAACTGTAAAAAAGATTGCAAAAGATGCGAC
>MGQA01000073.1 GCA_001797665.1 Deltaproteobacteria bacterium GWF2_42_12
ATTATGGACTGATTAATACATTCTTTTTTTCTCAACCTTAACCTGTATCTCACCCCACCTCATCATACTCCCTTACCCTGAATGTTACGCCGATTTCATCCTCTGCCATTTTTCTGCATGCCTCTATATCAAGACCCGGAACTGCAACAACTGTGGCCACTACCTTTGAAATATGCTTTTTTGCCTCTCTCAGAAACCAGACTATAGCGGGAAATGCCTTGTCTCCAAAGGGCGTTTTCACCAGTTTATGGTAAGTTTCTGAGTCCGGGGCATTGAGGCTTACTGAGATTGTATCTACAAATTTAAGCTCTGGAAGGATATTCCTTCCATGAATAAGATTTCCAAGGCCGTCAGTATCAATTCTTATCTTGCACCCCTGCTTTTTCAGAAAAAGACCTGCCTCTTTTACGAGGTCAAGCCTTATCAGAGGTTCGCCGTAACCGCAGAATACAATCTCATCATATTTTTCCGCAGGCCTTTCTCCTACAACCCTTATCACATCAGGAAAGTTAGGTTCTTCCTTTAATCTAAGATAATGGCCTTTAACAGTATAATCATTAGACCCCCGCTTAAAGCCCCCGATAGATACCTTCGAGGGCAGGCCTGCGGGGGCATGCTTTGCGCAAAATGTGCAGTAGTTTGTGCATCGGTTGGTAATGTTAAGATAGAGAGAGTTTCTGATGGGATAGGCAATCTTAATCTCATTTCTTTTTTCACCGATGCCAAATATATCTTTTGCATTCAGAGAGGTAATCCTGGCCACGTCATCAAAAGAAAGTCCTTTGAGTTCAGCAATCTTTTTTGCAGTCTCAACAATAAATGAAGGCTCGTTTCTCTTGCCTCTGTGAGGCTCTGGCGCAAGATACGGGCAATCTGTTTCAATCAACATTTTTTCAATCGGAATCTTTCTTACAAGCTCATGGATATTAGACGCCTTTTGAAATGTAACAACTCCTGTAAAGGAAAGATACAAGCCCATATCAAGGCATTTTTTAGCCATCTCATAGCTGCCAGAAAAACAGTGCATAATACCGCCGATGTTATTGACACCCTCTTCGTTAAGGATGTCCAACGTGTCGTTCTGCGCCTCTCTCGTGTGTATAATGAGTGGAAGGTTTAGTTCCCTGGCAAGCTGGATATGTTTGATAAAGCTCGTCTTCTGGATATGTCTTGGTGAACGCTCATAGTGATAGTCAAGGCCTGTCTCACCAATGGCAACAACCTTTGGATGATTTGCTAGTTTCTTAATCTCGCTAAATGCCCCATCGCATGCATCTTTTGCATCATGAGGATGGATACCGAGGGCTGTATACAGGAAATCATGTCTTTCCGAAAGTTCAATGATATGCTTAAGCCCTTTTTCTCCCTCCCCCTCTGACGGATGAGGTGGCTGCCAGCATCCAACAGTTATAATTTTTTCGAGACCAGCATCCTTAGCCCTTTTTATTACTTCATCTATGTCTTTATTAAATTTAGGGTCATCCAGATGTGCATGGGTGTCAATGAGTTTGTATTGATTATACAGAGCGTCATAACTTCGCATACCTGCGTTGCTCCTCGGTTCGTCGTTGCGGCGTATGGTAAAAATACGCCTCAATCCTCGCCTTCGTCGCGCCTTGGTCTGCTGTGTTCTGACACTCTGTATTCGGCTTTTTTATATCGTTGTGTATAGACAATTTTGATTACCTGATAAAAAATTAGGTTTAGGTTTAGGAAATTCTTAACCTTAACCTCAGCCTTAACCTTCTCTTTAATGTTCATGTCCCATATGTTCATGGTCCATGAATTCGCCATGAATGTCTTCACTAACACTATTGCCTGTTTCAGTCACCTCAACCTCTGTTGCTGTCCATATGCCGCCAGTCTTAACAAGTCGTTTACAAATAATCTTATAGTCCCCTCTTTCATCATTTGCAGTAATTACAGCCTTATCTGCATCTTCTGACAAAAGTTTGCAGTCCGCCAACTTCACGTCTACACCGGCATTTATGAGGGCTGCCTGAGCAACATCTATTGGATTATTTCTCCAGGGCTGATACCCCTCGTCAGCAACCTTCTGGAGTTTTTCTTCCTCAGTCATATCTATATTCAATTGAACGGTTCTCACTGACTTTTTATCCTGTTCTGTTTTTACATCTGTTGTTGTATTCTCCCTCTTGCATCCAGTAATGAAAACAAGAAGGGTTATTATCCATATAACCTTTTTCATGTATCTCCTTTTGTCCCGAAAATGCCTCAAATCCCCCCTACCCTCCCTTTGCTAAAGGGGGGAACTTAAACTTTCCCCCTTTGAAAACTTGTCCTCGAATTGTTTTATCGGGGAAGGGGGATCAAGGGGGATTTTCATGCACCTTTGTGAGTCCGCCTAAGGCGGGCTCGTGTGGGTTTGCTCCGAAAATGCTTCATATTCACATTTCCGTAGCGTTGCCCTTTATGGGCAACGGTTTTTCGTTGGCACGCTTAGCGTGCCGTTGGGGATAAACCCCAACGCTACAAAAATTCAATTTTCATATCCCTTTGTAAGCGAAGCTCGTGAGGGTTTACCTCGAAAATTCAAATAACAGTCATTCCCGAATGCTTCTATCGGGGATATGGTTTAAAAAACGATTAAGGCCTCGAGAATGACAAAATAAAGCAAGCATTTTCATGCCCTCCGCTAAAGGCGGATGAGCCGAAGGCTCGTGTGGGTTTACCCCCGCATAAGAGATTTTGATGTGGGGGGTTACAACTATATCTCTATTTTAGGAAACAGCACCTCTCCCTTACAAACTCTTTTCCCGCTAATATCCTTACCCCACTGAGTCCCTGAATCAAAATCTATGTTTTCAATATTATCATTTAAGCCAAGCTGCTGCCATATCTTTTTAGCAGCCGCAGGCATAAATGGATAGATATAAATAGAAATAATCCTTAATCCCTCGCTAAGGACAAACAAGATATTCGAACGGATATCCTCGTCTTTTTCTCTCCATGGAGCCGTCCTATCCACATAGGCATTCATATTTCGTATTACAAACCAGATCTGTGATAGCACGTCATAAAAATTAAGGCTGCTCATAAGACTGTCAAATTGAGTCTTGAGCTTGTTTTCAAACTGTCCCATTACAAATCCCTCATATTCTTCCCTATATTTCAGAATGTTCGGCTCAGGGACGATACCGCTTCTGTATTTTTCTATCATTGAAACGGTTCTGCTCAAGAGATTTCCAAGGTCATTTGCAAGTTCGCCGTTAATCCTGCCTTTCAATGCGTTTGTTGAAAAATCGCCATCAAGGCCGAATGGCACCTCTCTCATGAGAAAATACCTGAACTGGTCAACGCCGTATACATCTATCATCTCATTTGGGTCAACCACATTTCCGAGAGACTTGCTCATCTTCTGCCCTTCTACAGTCCACCACCCATGGGCAAATATCCGAGTCGGCAGAGAGATTCCTGCAGACATTAAAAATGTTGGCCAGTATACAGTATGAAATCTAATAATATCCTTGCCAACAATGTGAATAACTTCGCCTGTTTTATTATTCCAGTATCTGCTGAATCTTTTCAGGTCATCAGGATAGCCGCATGCTGCGAGATAATTAGCAAGCGCATCAAACCAGACATATATAATATGTTTCGAGTCATCAGGCACAGGTATGCCCCATGAAAATGATGTCCTGCTTATGCTCAGGTCGCGCAGTTGTTCTTTTTTTAAAAAACTTAAAATCTCTTTTCGCTTGCCCTCAGGCTGGATAAATTCAGGATAGGCCTCAATATGCTTTAAGAGACTGTCCTGATATTTGGACATCCTGAAGAAATAGCTTGGCTCCTTTAATTTCTCAACCGGTCTTTTGCAGTCAGGGCATTTGCCCTCCACAAGATTTGTCTCTGTCCAGAATGTTTCACAGGGTGTGCAATACCAATCTTCATACTCACCGAGATAGATATCTCCATTTTTATTTACAATTTGCCAAAGATTTTCAACGGCCTTTTTATGTCTCGCTTCAGTGGTTCGTATAAAATCGTCATTTGAGATATTGAGCCTATTCCAGAGGTCTTTAAATCTTATAACAACGTTATTAGCCAATTCAATAGGTTTTACCTTTGCCTGCTGCGCAGCCTTCTCAACCTTCTGGCCATGCTCATCAGTGCCGGTAAGGAAAAAGACATCGTATCCCTTCAGTCTCTTATACCTTGCAACGCAGTCTGCTGCAATTGTGGTATACGCATGACCTATATGAGGGACATCATTGACGTAATAGATGGGTGTTGTTACATAGAAGGTTTTTTTCTGTGACATTGAATTTAGAGTAGAATAAGTCCTATAGGTCATATAGGACTTATAGGAGAATGACAGCAATTGGGGAGAGCATCACCTGGATTCTGGGCCACCTCATACGTAAGACAGCACATAAGTCTTCCGCATATACCTGAAAGTTTTGCAGGGTTAAGAGCTATGTTTTGCTCTTTTGCCATTTTAACGCTGACTGGCTCAAAATCTACTAGATGGGTTGAACAGCAGAGCATTCTTCCACACGGTCCAATACCGCCAAGTGTCTTTGCTTCATCTCTTACCCCTATCTGGCGCATCTCTATCCTCGTATGCAGTTCATTGGCAAGGTCTTTAACAAGGTCTCTAAAATCCACCCTACTATCTGAAATATAAGAAAATATGACCTTACTGGAATCAAAAAGGTATTCTACGCTGATGAGCTTCATAGGGAGATTATATTTTACTATATCCCGTTTACATATATCTGCTGCCTCCTGCCCCCTCTCTCTATTAAATTCAAGCCTCTCTAAGTCACTTTCCGTTGCCTTACGAATTATTTTTTTTAATGGTTGAAAAAGGCTTGCATCATCCTTTTCGAGCTGACCTCGCGCTACTATTCCTATACCCATGCCCTTTTCTGTCTCTACAATAACCTGGTCGCCTGGTTTTAATTCTATATTATTCACATCAAAATCATATATCTTGCATACCTTTTTAAATCGGACGCCAACTACCTTTGGCATTTTGTAAATCCTCCCTGCTTAGAAAATAGAAAATAAGAAAATATGAAAAAGGGAAATAAATCTTCTCTTTTTTTATTTTCTACCTTTCTCAATA
>MGQA01000074.1:0-12964 GCA_001797665.1 Deltaproteobacteria bacterium GWF2_42_12
AGATGTTTATATGTTTGTTTGTGCATTCACTTAGGATACCTTCCTTTCCTAAGTGTTGCACTTCCTTGTTGAACTGGGGCTTGTATTTTCTATAGTATCTTCTGCAATATCTATTGAAGCGTTTACAAATTCAATTAATTTATTGGATTTATCTTTCCTGAAGTCTTTAATTCCCCCACAGTGCTTTAAAGAATTGACATTCTTTCTTAGTTCCCAATAATGATCAAAACCCTCTACATCTTTGAAACTAAAGTTATAATATTCCTCAATGATTTTTTTAAGTTGTTCAAAATGTAAATCGGAAACCATTTTTAAATCTTTTAATTCAGGATTTGAAGATTTTATTAGTTCGTAAATACTTTTCGGCCCCTTATGCTTTTTTGATTCAACCCATGCTTTTTGGGCTATATCCTGAAGTTGTTTTTCCACTAACGAATTAACTTCATAAAAAACTGCTCTAGCTGCAATTTCTTGGGATAAACGAGTGAACTCAACTTCTCTTTCATAATCTCCATAACTATAATATTCCCCGTTTTCACGTTTTCTTTCAATTTCATTGAACTCAATACTTGTTCCACTTACAACATGATCAAGAAACTTTTTATATGTCATAAATTGCATTTCAAGAAGAATTGGAAGCAAGGCCATTTTCGTTAATCTCTGAAATTAAATTATACAACGAGTCTGTAGAAAAAGTCCCTAAAGTTCAAAAAAAGGCAATTTTATGAATTTCCAACTATTTGATTTTATTGCACTTTTAATTTTGAAATTTAGCGATTTTTTTACAAAATTGACTTATTCTACAGCCTCAACGTCTGAAATCAGAGGCGGCTAAAAGCCGTCCGATGGATTGACTTATTCGGCTTTATTCAACTCTTGCTTCAAGACCTCTCTAAGATCAAACTCACCTCTGCATGGCGGGGCATTGTCTAAGAACACTGTCCATGTGAGATACGATTCATGGGAAAAGAAGTCCTGTCCCGCAGGAATACGTAATTCGAGAGTCTCATTTGGAAACGGAACACGGTCTCTTGGGAAGATTACCTCTCGAGACATCGCTTTTTCTCGGAGGTCACCTTTGATTATTTCCGTATGTTCTACAAAGCGAAATCGCCTTCTATTCTCACGCTGTGTTGAGAAGGGGGACTTTAGGCGCAATTCGAGAATAAAATCTGCTATGGTTACATCGCTGGTGTTGTAAACTTCAAGCTTTATCAAACACGTGTCATGATCAATTTCTTTTTCGTCACTCCGCCATATTCTTCCACTGTCAATCGCTTTCTTCTTTCTCCTTCTTAGAGTTTCATTGTGTTCTTTGGAAGTTATATACTGGGACTCACCAATAACAACAGAGGCCTGAGTGATCCGGCCCTTCATCATTCGCAGTCTAATCTCATGGTCTGGAAGAGCTTTCTTCTCATACTCCGATCGCCCATAGTATTTCATGTCGTTGGCTTGGTAAGCGGTCGTCCCCTGCGGGATAAGGATTGAGTATCCGACCTTTCCAGAATTGTGACCAGAGAAACATACTGGAAACACCCGAATCCCTGGCAAGAAGGGACTGAGGTTTGACTCTAAAACTTGTTGCAGCCATTCTGGCGGAATCTCGTTCTGGTCTATCCCCATTATCTTATCGGCTACACGTGTTTTGCCTTCCTTTCTCTCCTCCATACCAATGAGTATGACGCCACCTTCGCTGTTTGCGAAAGCGGAAGTTTCCTGACTCAATTCATGGACTGCTTTTTCCTTTTTCTCAAATATTCGGGCGCTCTTAAACTCTAACCTTGAACTCTCCTGCTGTCCTAGAAGGGCGAGCCAAGCATCCTCTTTTTCATATCTTTGCATTGATTTCTCCTTGAAGCCTAACATTCCTTTATATGCCAGCATGCATTTTTATTGAATTTTAGGCCAACTTATACGGAGAGTCAAGAAGCATCTTTGAAGCATCTTTGGGGTCAGGTCTACTTTCTTGCCATTAGACAACCAGAGAAGGCAGAGGGTCTTGCTTTTGGGGAAAAAGGAAAAAGGGGATTTATTTTTAAATTCATCTTCTTTGTCAACCTTACCCTTGCTTGTTTTATAATAAATAAATCTTATTCTTGACGCCTGTTTACTCCGCGATACAAATATGAAATATACCCCAACCAACATAAGTAGCTGGGCGGCCACCAAGTTTACGACATTCTTCATCGTTCGTTATGCCTTGATATATTTTTACCATGTATTGTTCTTTAGGTCCAGGGCAATAATCACTACATGCAAAATGATCTACAATAGGAGGCTTCTCTCTCTCCGAATTTTGATTGTCTGCAACATCTAATTTGTTTTCATTTTTCCCCGATGCCTGTGAATATGATATCGCGTCACTATAAAGTATTTGAAATGCGACTATAAATAGTATCATCAATTTAATTTGTATAGCCTGATGTTGTTTGCCCTTCATATATTCCATTTTCTCGCAGTAAGTCCAAATCGTGAAATTGCCTTCTGTTTGTTTGAATATAGCCTATCTGCTGTCAGCAAGTGAAAAGCCCAATCTATTAAATCACTAACAAGCAAAAGGTATTCTTTTTTTATCTTTGCCGCCCACTTAGTCGGTCCCTCATCGTTTAGTTGTCACAGCATCAGCTTTCAGTAATCATATATGAATTTTATCTGTAAAGCTGTTATCCGTTCTAATCAGCTAAGCCCTAAAACCACAAACCTACAAATCGCTATCTGCCGTTAATTCCGCCGTTCCCGCCGCGATTGGCGCCGGGAACATTCTTTTTTATGCCGCATGCTTATATTTGTTCGAATTATAGGGAAAACTATGAGTCGGGTCAAGAGAAAGATAAGGTTTGCAGAGGAGGATATTTTTTTGTTTTTATTTTTAAAACTTAGGTGATATGATATGCAACTATAAATACTATTGAGGTGTACTGATGAAAAAGTCAAAATACAATGTAGCCATTGCCGGCGCAACCGGTGTTGTCGGCAAGGAGATGATAAGGATACTGGAAGAGAGAAAATTTCCAGTAGATAAGATAAAACTTCTGGCATCAGAAAGGTCTGCCGGGCAGTTTCTTGAATTTAACGGCAAAGAGGAGAAGGTCCATCTCCTTTCAGAGGAGACATTTAAGGGTATTGATATAGGCCTGTTTTCTCCGGGCGCATCTGTAAGCAAAATCTATGCGCCCATTGCAGGAAAGGCTGGGTGTGTTGTTATTGACAATACAAGCCAGTTCAGGATGGAGCCTGATGTGCCGCTCGTTGTGCCGGAGGTAAATCCAAAGGCAATAGCCCAATATAAAAAGCGCAACATTATTGCCAATCCCAACTGCTCAACCATTCAGATGGTGGTGGCTCTAAAGCCTATACATGACGCTGTAAGGATAAAGAGGATTGTTGTCTCAACATATCAGGCAGTATCAGGCGCAGGAAAGGAGGCAATGGATGAACTCTCTGCTCAGACAGGGGCGCTCTTCAATATGAAGCCAATAGAAAAAGATGTGTTTCCTCATCAGATTGCGTTCAACTGCATTCCGCAGATAGATGTGTTTCTTGATAATGGCTACACAAAAGAAGAGATGAAGATGGTGAACGAGACAAGAAAGATAATGGAAGACGATTCAATAAAAGTGACTGCCACAACAGTCCGCGTGCCTGTATTTAACAGCCACTCCGAGTCTGTGAATATAGAAACTGAAAAGAAGATTACAGCAAGAGAGGTAAAAGAAGTTCTTTCCAAAGCTCCGGGTATTAAGGTGGTGGATGATAATAAGAAGTTGGAGTATCCTATGCCAATAGATGCCTCTGAAAGAGACGAAGTCTTTGTAGGCAGAATAAGGGAAGATGAGTCCATACCGAATGGCATAAATATGTGGATTGTGTCTGACAACCTTCGCAAGGGCGCTGCACTGAATGCTGTGCAGATTGCGGAGATATTGATTGAGAAATACCTGTGAGAAGTTGAGGTGGTAGGAAGCAAAGAAGTTGAGAAGGTGAGAAGTTAAGAAGTTGAAAGAATAAGTTTAAGGTTTTTTCTCAACTTCTCAACCTCTTAACTTCTGCCGTGATTTATGCGCAACATCAAACTCCTCATCGAATACGAAGGCACAAATTACGCAGGGTGGCAGGTTCAGAAAAACCTCTCTACAATTCAGGGCACAATCCAGGAAAAGCTAAAGATTCTTACAGGCGAAGAAATTGAGCTCACTTCTGCCAGCAGAACTGACGCAGGCGTTCATGCTTTGGGCCAGGTGGCGAATTTCAATACAGACAGCCGCATTTCTTCCCACGCCATACAGATGGGCCTTAATGCCCTTCTTCCTGATGACATTGTTATAAAAAGCGCAGAAGATGTTTCGCTTGATTTTGATTCAAGGCGAAATGCAAAGGCAAAAACCTACAGATACCTAATCCTCAACAGGTCTTACCCGTCTGCCATATACAGAAATTTTTCATGGCATGTGTTTCAGAAATTAGATATAGATGCCATGAGAAAAGCAGCCGATTATCTTATCGGCAAAAGGGATTTTACTTCATTCAGGGCTGCTGAATGTGATGCCCTGCACTCTGTCAGAAAGATTTTGTCATTTTCAATTGATATAACCCCCTCTTTTCTCCCTTTTATAAAGAGGGATGCGGACGAGTTACCCCCCTTTGCTAAAGGGGGGATAGGGGGGTTAATGGTGCTTGAAGTCAAAGGCACAGCCTTCTTGCGGCACATGGTGAGGATAATGGTTGGAACTTTAGTTGCTATTGGAAAAGGAAAGATTAAACTTGCTGATTTTCAGTCTATAATTGTTGCTAAGGATAGAAAACTCGCAGGCATGACCGCACCTCCGCATGGCCTGTTTTTAAAAAAGGTAGAATATTAACGCGGCCGCCCTTACACCCCACCCCGACCATTCGGGGTGGGGTGTAAGGGGTCTAATGGGGTGAATAGGCTTGTCTATGCTGCCTATTATAAAAGCCCGTAAGGAGATGCCCGTTTTGCCCATTCGCTTGATGGATACTCTGTCTGAAGCCTTTCATACGCCTCTTTCAGTTTCTTAGCATCATTCATATTTTTGTAAAGACATACGCCATTAAGATATATCGCCTCAGGCGCAGCACTGCTTTTTGGATAATAAGAGAGAATCCTTTTTAGATGAGTAAGCGCCTCATTCAATTCATTCAGGTCAAAATGTGTTTTGGCAATGCCAAGCAGCAACGAGGGGATTAGTTCATCTGGCGCAAGGAAGCCGACAGTCCTATGATGCTCTTTTCCATCACTATCGAGCGTTATAAGGGTGGGTGTCCACTTAACATTGAAATCATTAGCCAAAGGTAAGGCATTGTAAAGCACTCGCAGCGGGATCATAGAGCTCGTGATGAATTCAGTAACACTCTTTTCAGGATACGAAACCGCATCCATCTGTTTACAGCCGATTCATCCGGGGTTGAAGAAGTCGAGTAGCGCAGGTTTCTTTTCAGATCGTGCCCTTGACAATGCCTTTTCAAAATTTGTTTCCCATTCTATCTTGTTTGGCATAATGAGCCCTCCTTGGTTGGTAGTGTATTTTTTTGCCTGATTAATTAATAGCTGAAAAAGTTCAATTGTGCAACTTTAGAAGAGGGGTTCCTGGATAGAGAACTGGTTGCTATGAGAAAAGATTGGCTTTAGGGATGATTGATGTTAGAGACAGAAGGCTTGTAGGTATGACCGCGCCATAGGGGTTATTTTTGCAAGATGTGGGGTATTGAGTTTACAAACACAATCCCCTGATATAAACCTTCTGGGGCATGCTTTGGCCAAATCATGCAGTGAGCGAAGCGAATCTGACGGCGTCAAATCTAACTGTCCAAATACTCACATACCTAAAAAAGTATGCTCCGTCTTGTCCAGTTAGCTTTTCCTTGTCCCCTGATAGATTCTTTCAGGGGCAGGCTTTGGCTCAAATCTTGTGTTTGTGTATGAATGACAAAGCTTACCGGCGGCAATGGAGCGCAGCGGAATTGCCGCCGGTGGAGCGCCTTGTTAGGGCCATTTTGGCACAACTGGCTTTATCGCAAACACATAAGCCCTTCGGCTTTCGTACTCCACCCCGGGGTATGGTTCTCTCTCTATTATCTCTATCTTTTCAAATCCAATGTCCTTTAAACAACTGAAAATGAAATCAGTAGTGAAAAACATGAAGTATATATCGACTTTCTTGCCGAGAAACTCGTCTAAGTGGATTGTCTCCTCACCAATGTGGTATGTGAAAAGGAGTATTCCACCCGGCTGTAATACACGAAATACTTCACGGAATGCTATCCCTACTTGTTCTTCTGTGAAGTGAACTATAGCATAGAAAGCTACAACACCAGCTATTGAGTTGTTTTCAAATTCGAGATCAAGAATATTTCCCTTTCGGAAGTGTATCTCTGGGTGAATTGTTCTTGCCTGTTCCAGTATTTTTTCTGACAGATCCAGCCCCGAGATTTCAATACCAAGGTTTTTCAGGTATTTTGTAGTATTACCGGGACCACAGCCGAAATCCCAGACCGGTCTTCTGTCCCCGATCTCTTGCGAGAATCTGTGGAGTATTTCTTGGTCTTTCGGTTTCCTTTCGTGTTCACCAGAGAATGTTTCTGTCCATTCTTTTGAAACCGTATCGTACAGGTTCTCTACTTTGTTTAAATTCTGCCCCATAATCATAGCCCTAACATTATTTTCTATGTCTACCTGCACTTTTTAGTGGATTTTAGGTCAACATGTGTGGAGATTCAAGAAAAAATTGCTGAAACATCTTTTTAACCGCTCAAAAACCAAGGGAAATAATTTTTGGCTGCATATTATATTGCATGAGATATAATTTACGGGTTAATTAGAAATATCAGGGGCATTTCTCCATTTCTTCCAATATCTTTCTCGCTGCCTCTACCGGATCTTTTGCCTCTCGTATCGGCCTGCCAACTACAATATAATCTGCGCCTGCCCTAATTGCCTCACCTGTTGTCATGGTGCGGCTCTGATCATCAGGCTTTGAATCAGATAGGCGGATGCCGGGTGTTAGTGTAATAAAATCCTTTCCAAGTTTCTTTTTTATCTTCTCAACCTCAAGCGGCGATGCCACAACACCGTCAAGCCCTGCCTTTTTGGCAAGTCCTGCCAAATGCAAAACCCTTTTTCTTATTGGCCCTTGTATGCCAACCTGTTTTATAGCCTTTTCATCCATACTGGTTAAAATAGTTACGCCGAGGATGATAGGTTTTCTCTGTTTGCCGCAGGCCTTGTCAACAGACTTTCGTACAGCCTCCATCATATTGACTCCGCCAAGGGTATGGACATTGAACATCTTTACACCAAGTTTTGCAGCCACCACCCCTGCCTTTGCAACGGTGTTTGGGATGTCATGGAATTTTAAATCGAGGAAGACCTCACCACCCGCATTATGGATGATGTCCACAACCTTTGGGCCACAGGCAGTAAACAATTCCTTTCCGACCTTGAATATTTCTATATGGTCTTTGAGAAGGCTAACCCACCTCTTGACCTCTTTTAAAGAGGATACATCAAGGGCAAATATAAGACGTTCTTTTGGATTCAGTATCATTTGCCGAGTCCTTGAAGTCTTTGACTAACCTCGTTTAGTTTGTTTCTGTTGCCTGTTATTTCATACAGCTCAAAGAGATGAGTGTTGATTTGTATTAAGGCATCTTTATCATCAGGCGCATTTTTTAGGGCAGATAAAAGGGCTTCCTCAGCCTTTTCAAATTCATTGAGTCTTGTGTATACTACGCCGAGTGTATCAAGATAGACAAAGGACATCGAAGGATCTAACGATAGCGCCCTTTGAGCAAATGTCTCGGCTTGTTTTAAATCTTTATTGCCTTCAATATAAACCCAGCTCAGATTATTATAAAATAAGCCGTTTCTCGGATCATCAGCATCGGTATATTCAATCGCCTTTTTATAAAATGTCTCTGCATCGGAAAGATTGCCTTTTTTATAATATATATTCCCAATGCCGAAATATCCCATGCAATTAGTATTGTCCTTTTCTAAACCCTTTTCATATTCCTGTAGTGCGAGTTCTAATTCCCCTTTTATTTCATAAGCCTGACCAAGTTTTATATGCTCCTCAACACTTAAGGGGTCTTTTGTGATAATTATCTGATGCCCTGCGCATCCCCAGAGAATCGAGAAAAGACAGGCTAAGGTTGAGGTCGAGAAATTTCTTAATCCTGACTTGAGCCTTAACCCCATCCTCATCCTGTTTTTATACATCATTTCCCTTCTGGCACAATTAATATAGTGCCAAATCCAGTCTTTTCCCATGCTGTTTGTAATTCTTTATAAGAGAACACTTTATCCTTGTCCTTGCCAGAATGGGCTATTAAATAACCCATTTCATCATTATAGCCAGTTACCACAATGTAATGTCTTATAGGATAAGCAAAATAACCGAGGTCAACAAACAAAATTGTCGGCCTCCCCTTTGAGATTTGTTTCTTCATGTCTTCTATGCTGCCTTTATAATATGAGACATCAAACCCTTTTGTCCGTGCATATCTTAAGATATCTATAGGCAGAGTACCATTGAGCTTTGCAGTATAGATTTCTCTGGCGGTTTCTTCTTCTGTTATGGATAAGCCATAAAAATTCATAATGCTTGCAACAGAGGCTGGCCCGCAATAGTGTCTCGTCTGAGGAAAGAATGGGACATTTTTGATATAAGAACCTGATGCAGGATTATTGTATACCCCCTGTTTGACAGTCTCCACAGGAGGTGTGCAGCCAAATAAAATAAATAAAGGGATGGCAGCTACCATCCCTTTATTGCTCTTAAAAGAAATTCTTAACATACTTTTATTTATGTCTTTAGCTACTTGCTAATTGCGCCTCGGATTATTTTACTACTACCTTATGTCCCGTCAGTTGGAGAATTACCAAAACAAGTATGACTATCACAAGTAGTCCCATTATGGCTATTATTGTATCTCCGCCTGGCATTAGGCTCTCCAGTTGTGATGCAAACTGGTGCATCTCAGCATTGTTCAGTTCATTCAGTCTCGAATTTATCGCATCCATGGACAAACCAAGCTCTGCAAGCCTCTGGCTCACAATCTTGGATTCCAATACCCTCTGTATCTTATCTATATCAGCTTCTCTTGAGAAGTTGAGCGGTTGCGGTCCGACAAAATATGCCCACGAATTTTGAGGTATGCTCGCAATAAGAAAAAATGCGAATGACAGATAGACGATGAGCGGTTTTGAAATAACACATGTCTTGATATTCTTCATTTTTGCCTCCTCCTTTAAATTTATGCATTGGTCATTTGGAATTATTTTTTTAAGCCTATATAAATCAATACAGCCCCACCTCCAATAATGCCAACAGCAAAATATGGAGATATTCTTATTACCCTTCTCTGTGGCTCCTCCACACTGACAGGGCCTAACTTTATTGTCTTTGTCCTTTTAAAGGTAATTTCAGGATACCCCAGCGCCATCAGTCCACCAGCGATAAGTATTATCCCAAAAAAAAGGCATATATAGTCTTTTGCTCTCCGCGCCATCCTTTTTCTCCTTACTCGCAGTCAAATATTAGACTAAAAAATACAATTTTGTCAATAGCCATTGCAAAGACCTTGCGAGGTATGTTATTTTAAAAACAAAATTAAAAAGAGGTGATTATGCGGTTTACAAATGAACAGGTGGGAAAGATTTCCAAGAGGATACTGGACAATTTAAAGGCAAAAGAACTCATTGTTTTTAAAACCGGGGAAGATGCGGTATTACACAGGATTGTTGATATTTTTATCAAGGACCTTAAGGCTGAGGATGACCTTGATAAAGAGGTAGAGGGGATATTAAAAGGGCATGAAAGGGAGATTGAGGCCGGCCGCATGGATTACCGGAAGATGTTCAATCTTACTAAGACAAAACTGGCTCGGGAAAGGGGCATCGTGTTATGAGACTTTCTGAAGACAGGATATCACATCTGGCACATTTAATAACTGACGGAATATGGAAGGATGATCTTGTAGACTTTATTGATGAAGATAAGGTGCTGCAGGAAGTGAAAAGGAGTATTACCGATTATTTAAAAATCGAAGATGCAATAGATGATTTTGTAAGAAGGAAGATAAAGTCAATTACAAGGCCTATACCAGAAGGCAGTAAAGAGTGGGAGGTATTGTATAGGAAATACTATCAGGAGGAAATTGATAAGAAAAAATTTTGATGGGCTATAAGATTTTAATGCTGCCCTTCGTAGGGGCAGTAATAGGCTGGTTCACCAACTATGTGGCAATTAAAATGCTCTTCAGGCCGTACAGGCCTGTAAAGATTTTGGGTTATAATTTTCAAGGATTAATCCCGAAGAGAAGAAAAGAAATAGCCCATGGCATAGCGAAGACAATTGAAAAAGAGCTCCTTTCTGCAAAGGATTTGGCAAGCGTCCTGGAAGGATTAGAATGGAGAGAAGAAGTTGAGAAGGCCGTTGATGAGATAGTGGAGCACAGATTCAAAGCAAGTCAGATAAAGAAGATACCCCTCTTAGGGCTCATATCAGAAAACCTCACATATCACGTCAAGTACTTACTCACAAAAGAGATATTAGGTCATATAGATGAGAGAAAGGATTTGTTTGTAGAAAAATTTCAAGGCAAGGTTAATATGAAAGAGATGCTTGCGACAAGGATAGATAATCTGGACATAAAAAGATTTGAGGCGCTGCTCACTGATTTTATTGCGCGGGAGTTGCGGCACATAGAGTGGCTTGGCGGATTGATTGGCTTTATAATTGGGGCGATACAGGTGGGAGTTATATATTTTCTATAATAACTTAAATAAATTCTAAATCAGAAGCCCTAAGTTCTGAACATATCCAAATGACAAAAATTCAAAAGAAACCCTCTCAGATACTGAAACTTTGAATTTCTTTCCTTGTTTAGGATTTACCCCACATCAAAAGTTTTGGTGTCCCCGCTTAGCGGGGTGTGGGGGTTTAGAAATTAGGATTTAAGATTTTTTGAATGCTACGCCAATTCGTAATTGATTTGTTAAAGTTTCAATCGCTATATTATGCTCAAAAAAAACGTGCTGACTATAGCCGGCGCTGATCCATCCGGTGGTGCTGGCATCCAGAGGGACTTGAAGGTCTTCCATGATTTTGGTGTAAACGGATTATCTGTCATTACTGCGCTTACAGCTCAAAATCAAAGAGAGGTGGCGGCTATTTTACCTGTATCGCCAGCCTTTGTTATAAAACAGGTAAAGACTCTGCTTAAGGAGTATGATATAAATGTTGTAAAGCTCGGGATGCTTGCACGGGCAGATATAGTTGTCAGTCTGGCACGCCTCTTTAAACAAGTCAATTTTAAAAAAATAATTATTGACCCTATAGTAGTGTCCAGCAGTGGCTATCCGCTTTTGGACAAATACGGCATAATAGCCTTAAAAAAACAGTTACTCCCTTTTGCAACTATTGTTACGCCGAATTTGCATGAGGCAGTTGTCTTGTCTAATATGAAAAAGGTCTCCAGTATGGAAGAAATGAAGCAGGCAGCTATAGAGATTAAAAGACTCGGACCAAAGTTTATTTTAGTAAAAGGCGGGCATCTTAAAGAGGCAGGGGACAAAGGGCATCCGCCTCAGGCGGAGGCAAGGGGCAAGAAAGCTGTTGATATATTATACGATGGCAGAGAGTTTAAGACCCTTGAAGCCAAAATGATAAATAAAGATGTGCATGGGACTGGCTGCATCCTCTCTTCCGCAATTGCGGCGTGTCTGGCAAAGGGTATGCAAGTTGAAGAGGCAGTAAAGAAGTCAAAACAGTATACATCAAAAACTATACAACAAGAGTGTCAGATATAAAATACCCCCCACCCTTCAGGACAGGGTGTGGGAGCGGAAAGGTTTTCTACAGTGGCAAACAAAAAACGAACACATGATAGATTTACCAGATTTAAGCGCTGGCTTAAGCTCCATTATTATAAGGTTGTCCGAATAGATGACCCTCCGGATAGGATTGCCCGTGGTGTTGCTATTGGCGTATTTATGGGGATATTTCCTACATTTGGTCTGGGTATAATTGTTGCAATAGTATTTGCCTATATTCTGAAGGCAAACAGGGCATCTGCTGTCCTAGGAAGTTTTATAATGAATCCATTTACCATACCGATATTCTGGACACTATCATCTGCAGTTGGCGCAGTCATCTTCTGGGAGGATAGGGAGCTTGTTATGGCCAGCATTAAAAACCACCAATTTTTGAATGGAATCGGTTGGGCGTATGTGGTATTTTTAGTTGGCAATATAATAGTTTCCAGCACATCTGCCGCATTAGCGTATTTCATAACAAGAAAGTGGGTCATTAAACACAGAGAAAAGAAGAGAATGAAGATGTTAGCAAAGGCAGAAAAACATGACATAGAGAAAAAGCAATAAAATTAAGAAGCATAGAGGAGGAAACAGGGTAATGAAGTCAGAAGTCAGAAGCCTGCCCCCGCAGGCTCCCCGATTAAAAATTTCGGGGACAAGTTTAAGCGGAGGTCGAAAGCCTGCCCTCGAAGGTTTTAATCAAGAATTAGAAGTTAGAAAGACGGGAAGTTATGAAGTTAAGAGGGTAGGGCTTCTCAGCTTCTCAGCTTCTCAACTTCTCAAGTTCAGTTTTTTAGCGTTTACTGTCTGCTGCCTACTGCCTACTGTCTTTACAGGTTGCGCCAAAAAAGAGGATACTATAAAAATTGGTGTTGCTGGTCCGATGACTGGCGACCAGGCAAAGATGGGGATGGATTTAAAAAATGGCGTTGAGCTTGCTGTATCTGAATGGAATGAAAGAGGTGGTGTGCTTGGGAAAAAGATTGAACTCCTTACTGAGGATGACCAGCATGACCCAAAACTTGCAGTGGCAGTTGCCAATAAACTCGCAAATTCAGGCGCTGCAGGGGTTGTAGGGCATTGGAACTCGAGCGCATCTATCCCAGCATCAGAGGTATATAAAGA
>MGQA01000074.1:12986-18763 GCA_001797665.1 Deltaproteobacteria bacterium GWF2_42_12
ACCCCTGCCTCTACCAATCCCCAACTGACGGAAAGAGGATTTGAGAATGTATTCAGGGTCTGTGGCAGGGATGATCAGCAAGGTAAGCTTGCAGCAGAGTTTGTTATAAGTTCATTGAAAATAAAGAAGGTTGCAATAATTCATGATAAGACAACATATGGCCAGGGCTTAGCAGATGAATTTAAAAAGGCCATTGGGAGCGCAGCCGATGTTGTTTACTATGGTGTTATTATTCAGGGGGATAAGGATTTCAGGGCAGTCTTAACGAGTATAAAAGGTAAAAAACCTGAACTGATTTATTTTGGCGGCATATATCCAGAGGCTGGTCTGCTTGTAAAGCAGGCAAGGGAACTTGGGATAAAGACTCCTTTTATGAGCGGCGACGGAACTATTGATAAGGAGTTTATAAAGATTGCGAGCAAGGAGAATGCTGAAGGCACATACCTTACATTCAGTCCTGACCCCTCCAATATCGCAACTGCGAAGGCGTTTCTTGATAAATACCATGCAAAATATGGAGAACATGGGCCTTATTCTATTTATGCCTATGATGCAGCAAACATCTTATTAACTGGCATAAGTAAAGCAGGCGTAACTGATGGCAAAAGGGTGAGCGACGAAATACATAAACTCACTTACGAGGGCGCGTTAGGCGCAATACAGTTCGACCAAAAAGGCGATGTGCTTAAAGCTCCATACATCGTCTGGATAACAAAGGATGGGGAGTTTAAGGAATACTGGAAACCGGGAGAAGAGTAGGCAGTAAAGAGTATGCAGTAGGCAGTTACTGCTTAGTGCCTATTGATTACTGCATACAGTAATGTATGTTTCTTCAGCAACTCATAAATGGCCTAACCCTTGGCAGTGTCTATGCCCTTATTGCCTTAGGCTATACCATGGTTTACGGCATATTGCAGCTTATAAATTTCGCCCATGGTGAAATCTATATGATTGGGGCTTATCTGGCTATAATTGTGCTTGGGGTCTTGACTGCTACTGGATTTTCTGCCACAAACCTACCTTTAGCTATATTGCTTGCCTTTATTGTCTCAGGTATCTTCTGCGGCGCATACGGCTTGACGCTTGAAAGGGTTGCATACAGGCCCCTTCGCCACGCACACAGGCTTTCTCCATTAATATCAGCTATTGGCATGTCCATTTTTCTTCAAAACTATGTAATGCTCAGCCAGGGCGCGGTTGACAAGGTATTTCCACATATCATTCCTACAAAAGGAATTGAGATAGCCGGCGCCAGCATAAGCTATCTACAGATTTTCATTCTTGTCGCCTCTTTTATCCTTATGATAGCCCTTCACCTATTCATAAAAAAGACAAGGCTTGGCAAGGCAATGCGCGCAACCAGCCAGGACAGCAGGATGGCAAGTCTTGTTGGGATAGACAGCAATAAAGTTATTGCAGTAACATTTGTGATAGGCTCAATGCTCGCTGCTGCCGCAGGCGTGATGGTTGCAATGTATTATGGTGTTGTTAATTTCTTTATAGGCTATACCGCTGGTATAAAGGCCTTTACTGCAGCGGTGCTGGGCGGCATTGGCAATATCCCCGGTGCGATGCTTGGCGGACTGCTTCTTGGTCTGGTGGAGGGTTTGGGTGCAAGCTATATATCCAGCGAATACAAGGATGTATTCGCATTTACAATATTAATTTTGGTGTTGATATTTAGGCCGACCGGCCTTCTGGGGGAGCGAATCGGAGAAAAGGTTTAAGCTGTTAAATAAGAATGCTGTCGTTATACAAATTTAAATGGGATGAGCCATTCCTAAAATGGCTAAAGAAGTTTATGGTGTGGTACACATTACTTCTCAGTGGCCTCATCACTATATCCATTACTATCGTCACCCCACCGGTGCCATCTGGTCTTTATCTAATCTTCTCATCTGCGATTGGAATTACCCTTTTATTTTTAATAATACCTTTACAATGGTTTGAAAAGATTCTTCCCCTCACCATCCCTGGTTACATAGCATTTATACACTTCTTTATGACCTATACCGGGGGAGTAGGAAGCCCGTATCATCCGCTCTACTTCCTTCCCGTAATATTTGCATCATTTCTTTTCAGCTATTTGGGGGCAGTTATTGCCATTATCCTTGTAATGGCTTCTCATATGATTCTTGAATCAGTGCTACTGTCAGGAATTCCTTTCTATCTCGTATCATACCACTTTATTATGCATGACCTCCCATTCTTCATCATCGCGGTTCTGCTCGGCATAATGGGAGTATTTCTTGCTACACGATTGAAGGATGACATGGAGAATCTATCTCATCTCTTTATTCAAGCTGAGACAGCAAAAAATGCATTCAAAAGGGAGCTTGAGATTACAAAGACCTTATACAATATGGACAAGGTCATACTTTCAACGATGGATAAAAAAGAGATTTTGAGGCGGTGTTTGGAAAATCTCAAATCATTGCTTAATGGTGATTATATATCAATCGCTATCTTTGAGTCAGGAAAAGAAGAATTTAAGGTGGTGACCAGTTTTTCAAATTCTCCAATAGAAGAGGAAAGCTCTATTCCGTTTGATTCAACAATTTTTAAATCGACGCTCTCGTCTCAGGTCTCTCGATATTGTCCTGAGGTATCGTCAGAGGACCTTCTTTCTGGCGATGCCATATTTAGGGATATAGGTATAAAAAGCCTTCTTATAGTTCCTCTGATTTCAAAAGGTTCGCCTATAGGCACCCTTAATATCGGAAGCGCTAAAAAAGACCAGTTTACTAAAGATGATATTACGCTTGCAGAGGGGTATGCCCTTCAGGTAGCTATTGCCATAGATAACTCTAATCTCTATGAAAACTTACAAAACCTCTTCCTGAACACTGTTTTATCATTTTCCTCTGCTATTGACGCAAAAAGCAGGTGGACGCAAAATCATTCTGCGGAGGTGGCAAAATATGCTGTCGCAATTGCAAAAAGAATTGGCCTTCATGAATCTTTTATAGAGAAACTGAGGATAGCGGTCCTGCTTCATGATATCGGTAAAATCGGTGTGCCTGATGCAATCTTAGATAAATCCTCAGCATTGTCAAAAGAGGAGATGATAGAGATGGAAAAACACTCGCTCTATGGAGTGGCTATTCTTCAGTCAATAAAGGAGTTTAAAGAAGTACTCCCTATAGTAAGACATCACCACGAATCTTGGGATGGCACAGGTTATCCAGATAGACTGTCTGGGAATAAGATACCGTTAGGGGCGAGGATATTAAGCGTAGCAGATGCCTTTGAATCAATGATTACAGACAGGCCGTATAGAAGGGGATTAACTATTGATGAGACAAAAGAAGAGTTGCTGAAACATTCTGGCAAACAATTCGACCCGCAGATAGTGAGTGTTCTTGTATCCATACTGGAAGATGAGACAAGGAAAGGTTCAAGCGCTATAACTGTTGAATAGCGGAGATGCGTTTGATGCAAAAAACTACATATCGTTGGTTTCGCCTCGGTGATATTAATGCATTTTTCGGCCTTATGGGCGACAACATGAGCGACCTTGTTATCATGGCAGGAATACTCATCGGAGTGTTTCAGTTCCCGGCTGATATTGTGCTTTACAAGATGATACCGGGGACTGCAATAGGCGTCCTGATAGGCGACTTGGTCTATACCCGGATGGCAATGAGACTTGCAAAGAAAACAGGCAGAGATGATGTAACTGCTATGCCTTTGGGGCTTGATACGCCTTCTACTTTTGGTTTGACGTTCGGAGTTATCGGGCCGGCATTCCTTGCTACAAAGGATGCGATGCTGTCATGGAAGATAGCAATGGCAGTTATTGTTGTAATGGGCGTTGTGAAGATTATCGGCGCATGGATAGGGCCATCGATAAGAAGAGATGTGCCCAGGGCAGGGCTTCTTGGCTCTATAGCAGCAGTGGCGCTTATTCTGATTGCCTTTCTTCCATCTCTGGAGGTTTTTGCCAATCCCATTGTGGGGCTTGTATCCTTCGGCATAATACTCATGACCCTTATCGCAAAGGTGCGGTTCCCCTTTAAAATCCCCGGCGCATTGGCAGCAGTTGGCTTTGGCACAGCAATTTTTTACTTTCTCTACCTTGCAGGGGTCATTCCTGTTGAAAAACTACGTCTTTCAGATTCAACACAATTGGCTTTTTCATTTCCACTCCCGACCCTCGGTTTTCTTGAAGGATTGCCGCATGCACTTCAATATCTACCTATAGCCATTCCTTTTGCAATTGCTATTATCGTTGGTTCAGTGGATGTTACGGAAAGCGCGGCAGTTGCTGGTGATGAATACAATACAAGGGATATAATACTCACTGACGGCATTGCCACAATCCTTGCGGGTCTTTGCGGAGGTGTTGCCCAGTCAACGCCTTATATAGGACACCCTGCGTATAAAGACATGGGCGGCAGGGCAGGCTATACATTTGCAACAGCGCTGTTTATAGGTATCGGTGGCCTTGTTGGCTATCTCTCATTTTTTGTAAATCTCCTCCCAAAGGCCGCAGTTGCGCCGATATTGATTTTCATAGGCATGGAGATAACTGCCCAGGCTTTTGAGGCAACTCCGCACAAACATGCAAAGGCGATAGCATTTGCATTCGTGCCGGTGATTGCTTATTTGCTCTTGATAGAGATTGGCTTGCTTTTAGGCAATGTGGGAAAAACAGCTGCAGATTTAACAGGCGGATTTGCTGAGACATATCATTCCATATTGGTGTTAGCCAACGGGTTTATCATATCTTCCCTGATATGGGGTGCGGCCATTGCCTATATCATTGACCATAAGCTCCACACAGCGGCATTCTACTTCTTTGCAGCAGCAATTCTCTCTTTATTTGGTATCATTCATTCACCTTTAGAGAATGGCGGCCTTTTCCTTCCGTGGCAGATAAATTCGTCTGTGCCGGTAAACTTATTTGCAGGCTATCTTGTTGCTGGTTTGATGCTGAATTATGTTGCGTTTCATAATAAGAGGTTTGGGGGGTAAAACAAACGCAATTCCCTGATATAAGCCTTCAGGGGCAGGCTTTGGCCAAATACTGCGTCAAAGCTATCTGTCCCCAGTATGCTCTCGAGCGTAGAATCGAAGACTTCATAATGGGATTTACATAAGCCCAAAATAGTGGTAGTATTTATTCATACCAAGGAGGTAAAAGAAATGGCAACAGCAATCAAGAAAACCATATCCCTTCCGCCAGAACTTGCAAAAGAGGCCGAGAATATCGCACGGGAGGAAAAAAAGCCCCTGAGCGCCGTTATTCAGGATGCATTGAGATATTTCAGAAAGGCAAGGTTGAAGGATGAATTCTTTCAAACACGGAATTATTGGAGCCGCATTGCAAAGGAGAAAGGCATTCTCACAGAGGATGACCTGAAGCGGTATCTTAAAAAATGAGGATAGTATTTGACACCAATATCTTCATATCCGCTCTCATCCTGCCAGGCAGCTTTGCTGAAAAGGCAATCTTGAAGATTATTGAAGGGTCTGATGAACTGATAATATCCCATGACATTATTGATGAAGTATTAACCGTTCTTTCCAATAAGTTCAGCCGGAATAGAGAAGCGTTGAGCAGGACTGCTGTCAATCTTGCTGAGATTAGCAGGATTGTTAAACCGACTGAGCGTATAAGTATATTTCAGGATGAACCTGACAACAGAGTCCTTGAATGCGCAGCAGCCGGAAAGGCCGATGTCATCGTTACCGGCGATAAGGAGATGCTTAAATTGGGGACTTATAAAGAGATAAAGATTATAAGTTTGAAGGATTATTTGGCTATGCGTTAA
>MGQA01000075.1:0-16143 GCA_001797665.1 Deltaproteobacteria bacterium GWF2_42_12
TTTTGACACAACAACTACCTCTCTTCTAAATCAAATCTATTAGGTGCTTGCCAAGGAAATCAATATCTCGACTTATTTTTAGATTAGCTTGCCAACTTTTTATAATCCGACACCGGACTCGGTCTTCCGATGGCATAACCCTGTGCATAATCAACGCCGATTTTTCTAAGAAACTCTAAGGTCTCTTCCTTTTCTACAAATTCAGCGACCGTTTTAATATTTAATCCTTTCGCAATATTTACTATTGCCTTTACAAATAACTGGTCATTTAAGTTGTCGGCCAGGTTCTTTATAAAAGGACCCGCGATTTTGACATAGTCTATATGCAATTCTTTTAAATACAAAAAGGAAGTAAACCCGATACCGAAGTCATCTAAGGAGATACAACATCCTCTTGATTTTAGTTCCTTCAAAAATTTTATTGCTGTATTTATATCAGCAATTGATGCTGTTTCTGTTATCTCAAATATGAGGTGGTTAGGGTCAATATTTATTTCATGCAGTTTGGAGTGGATAAAATGAAGTAATTCTATATTATTAAGGTCTTTTCCCGAGATATTTATACAAAGGGTTAATGAATCGCCGTGTCCGTTCCTCTCTTTTTGAAACATAAAGGCTTTCTCTATAATAACCCTTTCAATAGATTCTACAAGTCCAAATCTCTCAGCAATGTCAATCATAGGGCCTGGTAAAAATACCTCCCCTTCAATACTTCGCATGCGCGCTAAAACCTCATAAAGTCTTACCTTCTCATGTTTTAAATCAAGAATCGGCTGTAACCATACCTCAAACCTATCTTCACTCATGGCTTTAACAATGTTTTCTTTCCACAGAAGCCTTGAATGCATTCGCTCCAAATCCTGATCCTCAGGATTATAGAAATGCACTTTGTTTCTTCCCAATTCCTTGGCGCGGAACATTGCAACATCAGCTTTTGTTAAAAGCTCGGAAACTGTGGTTCCATGTTCTGGATAAAGCGAAATGCCAATACTTGCAGTTAAATGAAGTGGAATATCTGGCTGGTAAAAGCCTTCTATGCTCTTTCTCAACTGTTCAGCAAGCAGCACCGCTTGAGAGCTGCCTGCCGATGGCAGAAAAATTGCGAACTCGTCGCTAGTAAGACGTGATATTATATTTTCGTTTTCAGTTTCATTGAAATACTGGGAATTTATATATTTTAGTGTAATCTGTAGCAATCTCGCAAGGCGGCGTAATAATTCATCACCCATACCATGACCATAGGTATCGCTTACAAACTTGAACTGATCTATATCAATTAATAGCAGTACTCCCTTTTGGACAGTTGTATCAGATATCCATTTATTTAATAGTTCAATGAATCGCGCCCTGTTTAACAGGTCTGTCAAGGCATCATAATGTGTAAGTTGCCATGCCTTTTCTTTATAGATGTTTTTTTCGGATTCAATATTCTTACGTTCTTCAATTTCCTGCTTTTTGCGTTCACTAATATCTCGAATAATCACCGCAAGCGCTTTCTGGCCATACCAGTTTATTACAGAACCTGTCATCTCTACTGGAATGACATCGCCATTCTTGCGGACGATAGCTGTTTCATGGCGTGTGGGAGGAACTATGCCTTTAAGGATTTGCTGGTATAGTTTCATATCTTCAACTAATCTGTCAGGAGAAGAATGGTCTTTAATACTGGTCCTAACCAGTTCATCAACACTGTAGCCTGTTATTTCAGCAACTCGTCTATTTGTGTAAATAATCTTTCCCTCACTATCTGTATTTATCAGAATACCATCACTCGCATTATCAATCAGCGTTTTATAGTTATCTTTACTTTCCTTAAGCTCAGCAATGGTTTTTTGCAAACCGGAGATGCGCTCACGCATCTTTTCAGATTCAGCTATTGATTTATCTTTTTTCATATCTCAGCCTGTCAGCTTGTAATAATATATTTCATGCATGAAAATTGAGGCATTACAAAATTTCTTGCACAAGGGTTAGCAACATCAGTGATGTTGAGGCAATAGGTTCTATTAAACCCATAATAGTAGAATTCTCTTTATTTTTCAACCCTTAACAAAACACATAATTAGTCAAAGGTCAACCTTCTTTGCCACAACAAACTTTAGGTAATGAGTTTCTGGCATACTGAGTAAAATAGGGTGATCTCTCGACTGAGAGCGGTTTTCAAGAAGTTGGAGCATACAACCTTCATCATTTGCCGCATCATGCAATATATTGAGAAATGCAGTTGGGGAGACATTCTGCGAACATGAAGATGTAATGAGATAGCCATTGTTATTTAATAATTTCAACCCTAAAAGGTTTATGTCTTTATAGCCACGCCACGCGCCGCCCATCGCCTCCTTGCCTTTTACAAATGACGGCGGGTCAAGCATCACGCAGTCAAATTTTTCGCCTTTTTTATATCGCTCCCTGAGCCAATCAAATGCATCGCCTTTTTCTGGTTTAATAATATTTTCAAAACCATTGAGTTGGATATTCCTGCTTAACATATCGAAAATTTTGCCAGAATCTTCTAATGCCACAACCTCCTTTGCCCCGTATTTCGCGGAATACATTGCGAATGCTCCTGTATAGGCAAAGCAGTCAAGAACCCTTTTATCTTTTACATACGGCTCTATTGTTTTTCTATTTTCCTGCTGGTCAAGATAAAAGCCTGTTTTATGGCCTTCCAAAAGGTCAATCTCAAACTTAAGCCCATTGAGAATAATAGTAACCTTATTGACTTCTTCACCCCACAGAATCCCTTTTTTGGGCTGCAATCCCTCTTTTTTTCTTACCTCAACATCGCTTCGTTCAATGATTGCCTTCGGCATAAATATATCTTTTAGTATCTCAACAATATCTTCTTTTCTTTTTTCAATTCCGAGGGTCAATATCTGGAGAGATATGACTCTATCATATTTATCAACTATTAAACCCGGAAGAAAATCTCCTTCGCTAAAAACAACTCGGAAAGAGTCTTCCATTTGCCAGCCAAGAGAAATGCGATATTTTATGGCATCTTCAAGCTTTTTTTTGAAAAAGGATTTATCTATTGGTTCGTCCTTAAAGGAAAGAAGCCTTATGATTATCTTTGAGTTGTCATTTATATAACCCTTACCAATAAATTTGCCTCTCTTATCCGTAACTGCTATAATATCTCCATTGGAATATAGACCATCTATTGATTTTATCTCATTATTAAAAATCCATAGATGGCCTGATAAAAGTCTTTCAGTACATCTATCGGTAACTTTAATTTTGGTCAACGTTCTCATCTCTTAGCAGGCTATTGAAAAAACCATCAACAGTCTTGATTACACAGATTAGAAAAAATGATTACACAGATATTTACAGATATTTCAAGGAGTTTTAATCTGTGTAATCTAATCTTTTATCTGTGTAACCCCGCTTAGCGGGTGTAATCAGAGATTGTTGAGTTTTTCAACAAGCTCTTAGGTGTTAATGAGAAATAAGCTGCCTTATCTTACCACAGAAGATAAAATTTGCCTCTTAAATTTCGACTGATTAAGCGCATTTTTATCGAGAGGGCAAGATTATTATGCTAAACCTCGACATTTCAAAAGTTATAGCTGTATGGGGCAAGGCCCCTTTAAAAGTAAACCCCTACCAGTGTCTTCCCCTGCGTTATCCAAAGTCAAGCTGCAGGCTATGTGTAGAAAATTGCCCTACCACTGCGATAGAAATAAAGGAGGATTCTATTTCTGTTATAGATGATAAGTGCACAGGCTGCGGCATATGCTACAACCTCTGCCCTACCGGGGTATTTGAGATGACAAATTTCACGGCGGATGCATTTGTTGAATATCCCCAGGATTTTAAAGAAAAGATGATTTATGTTGAATGTTTCAAGGTCCCCCATAAATATTCATTACCTCAATCTTTGCGACTCCCATGTCTTGCCTATATTACGCCAAGCCTTCTCTTAAAGCTTATCTCAAAAGGCGCTGGTGAAATCATGATTAGAGATGCAGGTATATGTGAGGCTTGTGAATCAAGGTGCGGCGATAGGATTGCAAAAGATACAATCTCCAAGACACAGGAGCTTTTAAAAGATATCGGACTTAAACAAAAGGTTTCAGTTATCATCGAAGGAATTTCTATAAATAATCTTGATTATGAAGGCAATAGGCTCAAGGATTATAAAGACGATCCAGAACTATCGCGCAGAGAGATATTCTCTATGTTCAAAAAAGAGACTAAAAGAGGGATAGGCGGCCTTATCAATAAAGAGAAACCTCTCAACATAAAGGGTAAGAAAAGGTTAAAAAAGGTTTTAGCAAAGGAACGGGAGGAAATTTTGAATGCATTAAAGGAAGTAATTGCTGACAAAACAGGGGATGAAGCTCAGCACCTTTACGGAAATAATCCCATGTTTTCATCTGTAAATATAGCTGACGGATGCAACATGTGTCAGCTATGTTGTTTTTTCTGTCCAACAGATGCCCTTACTGTAGAGGATACGGAAAAAGGACAGGGAATACTTTTTAAGACAGCAACCTGTATCGGATGTAAGCTGTGTATTGAAGTCTGCCCAAAGGATGTTTTGATATTGAAAGAAAAAGAGTTTTTATTTTATGATATTATCAATCAATCAAACACTACCCTTGTATGGTTTGACAAGAATGTGTGCGAATATTGCGGGAGGGTATTCACTAAAACAACATATGACAATTTATGTGATATTTGCCTGAAAGAAAAAGAGATTTAGTAAACCCCGTTAGAGAACAAAGTTCTCTAACGATTATACAGATGGCGGCTTTACCTCGTTAGAAGTTTCCAGTGATACAGTTATTACTTTAGAATGAAGATTATATCCTTTCGGCGAGACACTTCTAACGGGGTTTATACCGCCACCTGTTAAGAAATTTTCTCAACCGACGACAGGAGTCGGAGGCTTTCTCTAATGGGGTAAAAACAGGACATTTCTAAATTGGCTTGACACTATTTTATGGAAATAGTTGACTTGTTTATAAAAAAATGCCATGTTGCGCAGAGTGAAATATAGGCGCTTAACTCTTAATGTTATTACACATATGTATCCATAAAGCCCTTAGCACTTTAGTGTTAAGGGCTTTATTTTTTCGATCTGCTGCCTAACTACGATATGCCAAATTGCACACATTGTTCTGTCACTAATAAAGAACGGTCAAACTACCATCCGTATTTTTTATACATGAAGGACATATAAAAACTTGACAATCAGATAAAAAGTGCTATAAAAACATTTATTCATTTCTAATCTTAAAATGAAATGAGGTATGGTAAAAACCCTTATCTCAGAGATTGGAAACAGTAATAAAGTAGTAAACAAAATGTAATACGGGCTTTAATCAAATTAACAAAAATTAAGGAGGTGAGTAATGAAGAAAGCAAACATATTGTTTATTTTTGCGGCTTTTTTCCCTTTTGTTGTTTCGCTGTGGGTTGTTCCAAAGGCTGATGCAGTTCCAGCATTTGCCAGGCAAACAGGCCAGGCATGCTCCACCTGCCACTTTCAACATTTCCCTATGTTAAACGCATTTGGCAGGGCATTCAAGGCAGGCGGTTACACAATGGTAGGTGGACAGAGTCTGGTTGAAGGTGATGACCTTTCCTTACCAAACACACTGAATGCCTCTCTTGTTACCAAAATAAGATATCAGAAGACAAATGGTAAGGATTACACAGGCAACCTCATAAATGGTAGCAGTGGCACTAATAGGGGTCAATTACAGTTTCCAGATGAGGCAGCCTTATTTTTAGGCGGCCGCGCAGGTGAGCATATTGGATTTGTTCTTGAAGCAAGCCTTAAGGATAGCGCCAATGTTGACACTACTATGTTTACCTCCTTTAAGATGCCAATTGTATATGATGTGGCTGACACAAAGCTGAGTATAATTCCATTTACTACTGATGGTCTGGGCGCTTCTTTTGGTTTTGAGCTTTTGAATACCGGCGCAGTCCGAAATATCCGAGTATTAGAGAATAGAACACAAACCTCTGCCCAGCAGTATATTGGCACATCAGGAGCTGCCCAGGGCTTTGCATTTGTGGCTGCTAATGATATGGGATTCATAAATTATTCTCTGTGGGGTCCGACCCACGCGAGTTCAACAGATTTCAGCCCGTTTATGAGCTATATTAGAGTGGCAGCAACACCTCAGGTTGAAGGTTGGGACATTGGTGTAGGCGGTCAATTGTGGAGCGGCGCCGGCAAGGCGAATGGCACCACTTATTTAAAGGCTGATGCATGGGCAATAGATGCACAATTACAGGGCGATGTGGGAATGCCATTAGGCGTTTATGTGGCATATGCAAATGCTGACAAGAAAGGCGCAGGTGACTTCACTAATCAGTTTAATAGTAGTGAAACAAAAGACAAAAAGGCATGGTCAATAGTTGCTGAGCTGGGTATTATTCCTGGGAAGACAACTGTATCTGCCGGCTATCTCGCTGGCCAGGACAGAAGCGCTACCGGAGCAACAGACAACAACTACAAACAAAATGCCACGACATTAGGCGTCAACTACTTATTGACTCAAAATGTGGAAATCCAGTTGAATCACTCCTTCTTAAGTGGCAACTACTATGACCTTGCTGCGAACAATGAACAGTCCGATGGCGATAATTTAACGACTTTAATGCTTTTTGCCGGATTCTAAAATACAGCAGTGTAGTATTGAGAGAAACTTGGGGAGGGTTTAACCACTCCCCTTTTTTATTGTTAATATGAGATGCAAAGCACAGAAAATGAGAAAATACAAAATAGAAAATAAAAACCTGTGTTCTTGCTTTCTTATTTTCTTATTTTCTAATTTTCTCATTGCCTGTCTCTCTTTGGTCGGTTGCACACAACCGTTAGTGGTAAAATACGATGCAAAATTTGGCGCACCTCCCATATCTCTAAAAGAACCCTTGAATGTTTTTATCATCCCTTATACAGACGAAAGAAATGTTCAGTCTAAAAAAATCGGAAATATTACCTCGCCTGTTTTTGGCATAGATTCTCCAGAGCTTGTCCTTGCGAAGGAGCCGGCAGAGATTGTAACAAATGCATTCAAAGGGCAGTTGGCCCTTGCTGGTTTTAAGGCTAAAATCGCAGACAATACTGCTCAATTTCCTGATGCGGATATTGTAATAGAAGGCACGGTAAAGTCCTTTAAATTAGATATTGGGCCGAAGGATACAATCGAAATTGAAATAGAAACCACGGCAAAAGATGCAAAGACCGGCACGATTCTATGGGAAGGCAAAGCAGTTGAAAAAGATTCAAGATTTGCTGGAGTCATGGGTAACACCAGGGAGACCGTCTCAAAATATATCTCATCTTCTCTTGCAAAGGTGGTAAAAGAAACTTTGACAGAAATAGCTGCGGCAATTGAAAAGACCAGACCACATTCTCTTGAGCCTGTTAAAGAAGAAATCATTTTAGGTAATGAGGGAAGATTGGCATTGAATACTGTGCCGCCGCAGGTTCAAATATATATAGACGATGTTTACTACGGCCAATCTCCTATTACCATTGAGCTTGCGCCAGGTATCTATACTGTATACTTTAAACTAACAGGGTTTAAGAGCGTAGCTCAAAAGATTGCTGTAAGAAAAGGACGAGTAGCAGAGTTTTCAATAATATTGGAAAAAGAGTAAAAAGTGGCGGCTACTCTTAGTGTGAGCCGCTTTTTTGCGTGCCTATGCCAAGCTAAGCATGGCGGAAGGAGGAGGGAGTCGAACCCACCCACCCGCCTAAGGCGGACAGCACAGTTTTGAAGACTGGCAGGGCCACCGGACCCTATCCCCTTCCAAAGGTAAATGTGGAGCGAGCCAACCGTGTTGGCGTAAAAATAACGGCAACGTGGTTGCCTCGGTCCAAAACGGCGACATGGTCGCCTTGCTCCAGATAACAAAAAAAATCAGGCTTTGCAACGAACAGCTTTATCCCTTTCCGTCGGTCCGTCAAGGCTTATCACTACTCAGGTTACTGTCCTTCGGGCCGTAACCCTTTCGGTTTCGCCTTTCCAGACATCCCTTAGGTGGTTTAACGCACCCTGCGGACGGGGCTTACGCACGCACGCGTTAGTTCGTGCAAGGCCTGAATATTTATCTTCTCTTAATATTATTATAGCACAAGTATATATTACTGCAACACGCGTAAACGCCTAAAAACCATTTTGCTTTTTTGTATAAATCAGATATAACTATTATGTGAAGAATCGTTCTCTCATAAAAGGAGCGGTCCTTGTTTTATTACTTATATCAGTTATTTTACTTCAAAGATATGCACACTTCGAAAAATATCTTGATCCAGAAATACTGAAAAACTGGATTTCAGGCTTTGGTTTTTGGGGGCCCGTTATTTATATCCTCCTCTATAGCATCATCCCAAGCCTGCTTGTACCGGGCCTTCCCATAACCATTGCAGGCGGCATTCTCTTTGGCCCTATTTATGGAACTATCTACACTGCTGTAGGTGCAACCATTGGTGCAGCTGTTTCATTTCTCATCGCCAGATATCTTGCAAGAGAGTTAATTGCCAACCTGCTCAAGAAGCATAAAAAACTGGATGTTCTGGATAAAGAAGTTGAAAAACAAGGCTGGAAGATAGTTGCATTTACAAGGCTCATCCCGCTATTTCCATACAATGTCTTAAACTACGCCTTTGGCCTTACAGGTATCAGGTTCAGTCATTATATACTGGCGTCTTTTATCTTTATGCTACCTGCGATTGTTGCATTTGTAGTCTTTTCAAGCTCATTTTTAGACCTCCTGACAGGCAAGGTCTCAAAGGAGCTTTTCATTGGCATAATCCTTATTGTTATCATTTCACTCCTTCCGATAGTATATAAAAAAATTTGGCGATAGCCCACCTTCTGTCATTTCAAAGTTGTTCCCGATGTAATTTCTCTTCTCAATTTAGAGGAAACTAGACGGAGTTGCGCAGTCAAAAATCTGTGCTATAGTTTAACCAATATTGTAAAAATTCAACGTCAGGAGGTTCCGTATGAAGATCAGAACATTCTTTATTATTATCTTGGTCTCTGTGCTTGCCCCTGTATACTCTGCCATTGCCGGAGAGATGGGGATGACAAGCCCGTTAATGTCAGAGGAAAAGGTGGAGGCCATGAAAAAGATGCTCATAGAGATGGCTCCCGATACATTGGAGGCTTCCATTGAGCGCGGTAAAAAACTTTTTTATGATACTACCTTAGGCAAAAATACTACAGGGACAAGTTGCGCTACTTGCCATCCAAAAGGCGGGAGTTCAGGCGGTGCAGCTGAGATGGAGTGGAAGGGTCAAACCATGAAGGTTGCAATACCTACCCTGATAGGTGCGGCAGCAAGCTTTCCGAAGCCCATCGGCCCCATGAAGGTTGTGAATACTGTTGGCGGACAGAATAATATGTGCATAATGACCTTTCTGAAAGGGACCCCCCTTGATCTGAATAGCCAGGAGGCAATTGATCTCGGGGCATATGTGTATTCCTTGAGTAAGGGAAAGAAGATTGACATGGGCGCAAAGAAAAAGCTTCCCAAGCCTGTACCTGGTGCAATGTAGGATTAATGGGAAGCCTCTGCAGTGCCCGCTCAATGAAAAAAAGGGAATAGCCGCATGGCCCTCAGAATAATACTTCTTTTCGCCCTCCTGGTTCTGCCGGCGGGTGTACATACCGAAGTGCCTGCAGTCTCAGGAGACCCTGAAAAGGGAAAGGAGATATTTAAGAGCAAGGGGTGTACGATATGCCACAGCATAAACAGGGCGGGTGGTGCTATAGGCCCTGATCTAACCCAGGTTACTGTATGGAGGACAGATGAGAGGCTTGTAAACTGGCTTAATGACCCTCCTTCCCTTCTCAAGGATACTGATATGCCGAAGGTGCCATGGACCTCTGAGCAGGATGTCTTTGACCTTATAGCCTTTTTTAAAAGTGTCAAGAAGGACATCAATAAAGATTTTATGGGAAAAGTTTCTAAAAAAGAGGCTGGTAAAAGACTTGTGGAAGAGTATGACTGCAAGGCATGCCATAAGATTAAAGACCCTGAATCAGGCAGAGTTCGCTTTCCAGATTTAACACGCGAAGGCCGTAAAAGAGATAAAAAATGGCTCGATACGTGGCTTAAGGATCCACAGGCTGTAAAGCCAGGAACGTTTATGCCTACCTACCCATTCACAGATGAAGAGAGGAAGGCGATCGTAGAGTATTTGTCAACCTTAAAATAAAGATTATGAAAAAGCCCTTAGCACGAAAGATACTGGAAAAACATATTCTGTCTGGAAGATGGGAACCTGACACTGAGATAGGCATCAGGATAGACCAGACCCTTACTCAGGACGCAACGGGCACGCTTGCTTACCTTGAATTTGAAGCCTTAGGTATTGACCAGGTGAAGACTGAGCTATCGGTGAGTTATGTTGACCACAATCTCTTGCAGACAGATTTTAAAAATGCAGATGACCACAGATTTTTGCAGACTGTTGCTGAGAAATACGGTATCTGTTTTTCACCTCCTGGCAACGGCGTTTCCCATCAGGTTCACATGGAAAGGTTCGGCATCCCTGGCAAGACCCTTCTCGGCTCTGACAGCCATACGTCAACCGGCGGTGGGCTCGGTATGATAGCCATAGGATCTGGCGGCCTCGATGTAGCGCTTGCCATGGCAGGTGAGCCGTTTTATTTACAGGTGCCGAAGATATTTGGCGTAAGGCTTATTGGGATGTTTTCTCCCTGGGTCTCAGGCAAGGATGTAATTCTTGAGATGCTGAGGCGCCACTCGGTAAAAGGCGGCCTTGGCAAGATAATTGAATATTTCGGTCCTGGTGTTAAGCACCTTGCTGCTACTGACAGGGCAACCATTGCCAACATGGGTGCAGAGCTTGGTGCAACGACAACCATATTCCCGTCCGATGAAAGGGTAAAGGAATTTATGGTACGGCAAGGGAGGGGTAGCCAGTGGATTCACCTTGATGCAGATGAAGACGCTCATTATGACGAAGTGGATGAGATAGACCTAACAAAACTTGAACCGCTCATTGCCTGCCCAACGTCACCCGACAATATAAAAAAGGTCTCAGAGGTAGAAGGTATCCCTGTTCAGCAGGTAATTATAGGCTCATCCGTAAATTCGTCATTTCGAGATTTGATGATTGTCTGTGAGGCCATTGAAGGCAAAAGGGCGCATCCTCAGGTAAGTCTTGAGATAAACCCAGGAAGCCGCCAGGTCCTCGAAAACGTGATCAGGGAAGGCGGGGCATTGGCGCTCACCCATGCAGGTGCACGGATCCATCAGTCCGGATGTCTGGGATGCATTGGAATGGGCCAGGCACCTTCAACAGGCACAGTATCTCTTCGAACATTTCCCCGAAATTTTCCAGGGAGAAGTGGAACAGAAAACGATCAGGTGTATCTCTGTAGTCCTGAAACCGCTATAGCTGCTGCAATATTTGGAAAGATTACTGATCCGAGGAAGCTTGGCGATTATCCAGACATCGTTGAGCCAGAAAAGTTCATGTTTAATGAAGAGCTGATAATAAAACCCCTGCCTCCTGCTGAAACAAAAAAGGTTAACGTTATCAGAGGTCCTAATATAGTCCCGTTTCCAAAGCTTGAGCCGCTACCTGCGGAATATTCAGGAGAGATACTTTTAAAGGTAGGCGATAATATAACAACAGACCATATCCTCTCAGGTGGAAATGATGTCCTGCCGCTCAGAAGCAATATACCTGCTATAAGCGAACATGTGTATGAACGGGTTGATAAGACATTTTACAAAAGGTGCACGGAAAAGGGCGGTGGAATAATTATTGGCAGCGAAAACTACGGTCAGGGCTCATCCCGGGAGCATGCTGCCTTAGCCCCGCGCTATCTCGGCGTCCAAATAAAGATTGCAAAAAGTTTTGCACGCATCCACAGATCGAACCTTATAAACTTTGGCATTGTACCATTATTATTCAGCGACCCATCGGATTATGAAAAATTAAAACTTGGCGATAGGCTCCGATTTCCAGATCTTCGCAAGCAGATAGAGGCTGGGAAAGATGAGGTAACAGCGGAATGCAATGGCAGAGAGATAAAACTTAAACTGAGGGTCACAGATAGAGAAAGGAAGTGTATTTTAGAAGGGGGATATCTGAATCTGGTAAAAAAGGAGGTATAAGACCCTTGATACGAAAAGCTTTCAAAACATGGCGTGGTAGATAGAAAATGCACAATAAGATTCGAGTAAGAAGGATACCTATCTTAAGGTATCCTGGAAAGGAGAGAAATGAACCAACATTTTCTTGGGTTAATAAGCCGCGTCCATCCGCCTCAGGCGAGCAGGGCATAGGGCAAGCTTATGGCAGTTAAAAGGAGGTGACGTACAGGGGAAAATTCTAACGTGGGGAAAGATGGATAAATTCTAAACCTTGAAAGCCGTTAGACAGGAGGTTTTCGTATGAAAAGAATGATGTTCGTTTTTTCGATTGGCGTTGCAGCATTCATTTTCTTAATGACCCCGCTTCAATCCATATATGCCCAGCCACAGGAAAGGGAATGGACATTTAAAACACATGGAACATGATAACCTTAAAAAAAAGGAGGAATAATGCACAAGAAAAGATTTCTACTCGTTTTGACGCTTTTAATGCTTGCAGGAAGTTTTATCTTACCACCATGGAGCGCATCACAAGAGCCAATCGAAGGACCAATCATTAGCGAGCCAGTAGAACCCGTTGTTTTGGAAAAAGACCTGAGTACGTTGCCTCTTGCTATACTTGGACCTCCTCAAGAGATTCCAAGACAGGGTGTTTTCTTCCCTGGAGTGCCTACTGAAGAACCGTTTATAGACCCTGTGCTACAAGAAAGTTTAACAGGAGATATTCAGAGGGGAGACGCTGTTCGCGCTGGCCAACTTTCATCACCTATCCTTAACTTCAACGGTCTTCGAACCGGCGCTAACCCGCACGACCCTATTGGTGATGTAGGCCCCAACCATTATGTGCAGATGGTGAATTCGGTTTTTGCCATCTATGATAAGACTGGAAACTTACTGGCGGGCCCATCAGCTATCAATTCCCTGTGGACGTCAGCGGGAATTACTACCGGCCCCTGCGGAACTCAAAATGCTGGAGACCCGGTGGTGCTTTACGACCCACTGTCTAATCGATGGGTATTGAGCCAGTTTGCGCGTCCTTCCCATGTATGTATTGCAGTCTCTCGGACAGGGAATCCTGTGGCCGGTGGCTGGAATCTGTACGAATTCAATGTTGGATCTTTTCCTGATTATTTCAAGTTAGGGGTGTGGCCGGATGCGTATTATATGGCTGCAAATTTTGGGGGTCAGGTGACTTCTGTTGCATTTGATCGTGCCAATATGCTGAATAATAATCCAGCCACCTTTGTGCAATTTAATACAGCAGGACTGCCAGGGCTCGGAGGCAATATGATGCTTCCCAGCGATCTTGACGGTTCCACTCCTCCGCCTTCAAATTCGCCGAATTACTACTATTGGCAGGTTGATGGCAATAATTTTGGCGGAACTGACCGAGTGGAAATCTGGGAATTCCATGTTGACTGGGGTAATCCTGCTAACTCGAGCTTTATCAATTCCGTAGATTTAGCCTTAGCGCCATTCGACTCAGCCCTCTGTGGATTCTTTAGCTTCGCCTGTATCCCACAGCCGAATACAGCGACAACCCTTGACCCGGTGAATGAGTGGCCGATGTGGCGGCTCCAGTATCGCAACTTCAATGGCCACGAAACACTAGTGAGTAATTTTGCTGTAGATGTGAATAACTCGGATCAATCGGGAATTCGCTGGTTTGAGCTGAGAAAGGCTGGCGGTGCATGGTTTGTCTATCAGGAGGGCACCTTTGCCCCACAGAACCCTGCGGTAATCCCTGAGTGGCAACATCGCTGGATAGGAAGCATTGCAATGGATAAGCAGGGCAACATTGCACTGGGCTATAATGTGTCGAGTAATACTAATGTGTTTCCGTCTCTACGCTACACCGGGCGGCTTGCAGGCGATCCGCTCGGCCTGCTTCCGCAAGGTGAAGATACTATCGTTAACGGCGCAGCATCCATCGGGTCTAACCGATGGGGCGACTACAGCTCAATGAATGTGGATCCTGTTGATGACTGCACATTTTGGTACACCGGTGATTATGTGGCAGCCGGCGGCCTCCGTCAAACCCGTATTGCCTCCTTCAGGTTTCCATCGTGCAGCGCTACTGATCTTTCCATCTCTAAGACAGCTACCCCTAATCCGGTTGTAGCTGGCACTCAGTTATCCTATGCTATCACTGTTACGAACAACGGCCCGAATACCGCGAATAATGTTGTGGTAACAGATGTGCTGCCCGCTGGCGTCATCTATGCAATGGATACTGATTCCTGCGTTCAGGGCCCGCCAGGAACGCTTACGTGTAATTTAGGAAATATGACCAGTGGACAGACAGCGACCTTTACCATTATAGTCAATGTGCCATCAGGCTTTGTATCTGCAACAGGCCTCACAAGTATTACGAATACTGCATCTGTAGCAGCTTTAGAGGAAGATCCAAATCAGGCAAATAATACTGCCACAGCTACCACAATGGTAAAGGATCAGGCAGATCTTCGGCTGACTAAGGAATGCAAGCCGGATGGGCCTGCTCCTACGGGCAGTACCGCAACATGCACTATCTTTGTTGATAACTTAGGCGCTTCTGACGCCAGAAATGTAGTAGTAACAGACTCACATTTGAGCAACGGCGCCTTCACGATAATTACAGCAATATTCTCTCCTCCGGCTGCGAGCCCATGCGGTATTGTCGGGAGTACCGTTACCTGCAATCTCGGCACTGAACCAGCAGGAGGCCGCACCATCATAACCGTACAAATTACATCTTCTGATCCGGTAGATGTGAATGATACTGCAACTGTCTCGAGTAATACCCCTGATCCAGACTCAACAAACAATATGGCTATGGGAAGGTTAGTGTTCAGGGGAATGGCTGACCTCTCTCTTACAAAAATCGGCGCACCGGATCCGGTCATAGCTGGCACCAACTTAACCTATACTTTGAATGTCACAAACAATGGCCCGTCCGCGGCTCCCAATGTGGTAGTAAAGGATGTGCTGCCAGCAGAGGTCAGTATGGTAAGCTTTGCGCCGAGCCAGGGTTCCTGCAATGGCGGTATGCCAGGCAATCCATTACAGCCCCTTACCTGCAATCTTGGTACCCTGGCAAGTGGAGCTTCAGCCACGATAACGGTAGTTGCAAAGGTTAACCCAAGTGCACCAGAAGGGACTATCCTCATTAACAATGCAATTGCCACTAGTGACTACAGCGATCCAAATAACGGGAACAACAACGCCACAGCTGCCACCATGGTGCAGACCAATGCAGACCTTGCAATCACTAAGATGTCCGATACCGATAACTACAAACCTTCGACCACCGTTGCATACACGATTGCGGTTGTAAATAACGGCCCTTCAGATGCCATGAACGTGATTGTCACGGATAACCTCCCTGATAGCAAACATGTCATCTATCAATCGGATACTGGAGGTTGTACCAAGGTTGCCAATACCCTCACCTGCAACATGGGAACTGTGGAACCTGGTTCGAGCAAGAATTTCAACATCTATGTGATGGTCAAAGGCTCAAGAGGTGAGGTAAGTAATACTGCAATGGTCAGTAGTTCTACCACTGATCCATCGATTGCAAATAATACATCTACAAAAGTGGTCACAGTAAAGGGTGGAATTTAAAAACAGAGTTGCCAACGAAGCATTTAAAGGGGCTGACTGAAGATGGTCGGCCCCTTCATCTCCTGTTCTAAGCGCAGATTAAAAGGGATATGGGATATACAATTCTCTCAAACGAGGTGCAGACAGCAAGCAGATAGGGCTGGATATATTCTGGGGAGTCATGAGCCATCTGATATTCAAATTCCTCCATATCAGCGGCGTTATTCTTATCGGTAGCGGGCTTATGGGGGTACTTATTGCTGACTCACGAGTTCGTCAGACCAATGATATTCGGCTTATTGCAGAGGGGTGCAGATATGTGGCAATCTTTTACGACGGCATCGTAGTCCCGGGGGCAATCCTTGCTGGATCTTCAGGACTCATCCTTACCATCAATATGAACATAGGCTTCTTTGATCTGCCATGGCTGACAGGTATGTGGATCCT
>MGQA01000075.1:16182-22325 GCA_001797665.1 Deltaproteobacteria bacterium GWF2_42_12
AATCCACTTCCGCAGACTTCTGAAACTATCGCGCATAGCATTAGACCAAGGCAGAATTACGGCCGGATTACAAGAAGAAATGGAGAGAATACTTCCAACATTTACCCATTATCTCGATATGCCTCTTTTTCTTTTCATTGTCTTTCTTGGCTCATTGAGGCCATTAACATGGAATTACTTTACCATAGGGATTTTATTGGCACTGGCAGTAACCTTTTCACTAACCATCAGCATTTCTCGGATATACCGGTGGCCTGCGGTGAAATCATGAAAAGTTCTTTCTTCAAAACTCTTTTTGCAGGCTTAGCAGGAGGTGCAGCGCTGAACCTCGCGATGTTGCTAACATTCCGCTTATTCGGTTTTGGCTGGAATGGAGGAGGGATACTTCTTGACCCTTCTATCCAAAGTCATAAGCTTATAGCTGTTTGGACGCAAATGGAACCGATCCCCCTCATAGTGTCTTATCCTGCCCCAATCATTGCAGGGCTTTTTCTCTTCGGTATTGGTCATGCCTTCATTTATCAATGGCTTTCTCCTGCATGGCCATCTGGAATCAGGGCACGGACATGGCGGCTGGCTGCCCTTGTCTTCTTTCTCTCGTTTCTCTTCTGGGAATTCTTTACACCCTTTACTCAGTTTGGCGAACCTCTTTTGCTTATAGGATTGGAGCTGATATTTTGGTCACTCATTGCCCTTGCAGGGGCTTTTACCATAGCAGTAGTGTTAAAATGACTACGGGCCTTGAGAATTCGAGCGTTTAAGACCTATTTTAAAAACTGAACAACATATGGAGGTTTTAGATATGAAGAAAAATAGCGCCCTTGTAATCGTTGATGTTCAAAATGATTTCTGTCCGGGCGGTGCCTTGCCTGTGCCTGAAGGAGATACGATTGTCCCTATACTGAATAAATATATCGAAAAGTTCCAGAAAGCAGGCCTTCCTATCTATGCATCAAGGGACTGGCATCCTGAAAAAACCAAACACTTTAAGGCATTTGGCGGACTGTGGCCGCCTCATTGTGTTCAGGGGACAAAAGGTGCTGAATTCCACCCTGATCTAAAACTACCGAAAGAGACGACAATTCTTACGAAGGGTGAAGACCCGAATGAGGACAGCTATTCAGGCTTTCAGGCCCACGACCCTGAAAAAATATCTTTAACCGAAAGTTTAAGAAAAAAAAAGGTTAAAAATCTTTATGTAGGCGGTCTTGCAACTGACTATTGTGTAAAGGCAACTGTGCTTGATGCATTAAAAGAAGGTTTTAAAGTGACTGTTCTTATTGATGCCATAAGAGGTGTGGATGTAAAATCGGGTGATTCAATAAACGCACTCAAGGAGATGGAAAAAAAAGGGGCAGAAACCACTATGCTTAAGGATTTGGCGATTTAAGATTTTGCAGATGGAAAAGTCTGAACCTCTTGACATATGGCATGCTGGCGCATATATTTATGGGGAATAAACTCCACACCCAGCCGTAAAAGTGCGGTGTTTCTAATTGAGATGAGTCGGATTCTGGCATTTGTGAAAAACTGAGTTTTGAAGTCAATCCTGCCCAGGTCAGCGAGTTAAAAACCAGAAAACGTAAAATAGCGATTAAAAACTTCGCTATTTTACCCCCATACCAAAATCTTTGGTGTGGGGGTTTACAAACTGGCGATTTGCCTGCCAGACAAGGCAGAGGACAATTTTTGAGACGAGCCCTCCCCCTGTCCCCCTCTGGAGGGGGACAGGGGGAGGATACGGTGAGGAATAAAAATTGTCCGATAACGAAGTATGGCAACCCCCGATAGAATCAATCGGGGGCAGTTTCCCCAAAAATCAATCTCTATTTTTGGGAGAAAGATTACTGTATCATCTTGCCACTAAGAATGTTATAAAAGGAGGTACTTTCTATGTCAATAAAAAATCTTTTTCCGTCAAAGAAGAAAGATGTCCTCGTAAAGCGTGAAGAGTACCACCCCCTTGCACTCTTAAGGGATGAGATAAATTCTCTATTTGACAATTTTTCCCGTGGATTTGGTATGGAGCGCTTTAAAGAACGTTTAGACACATTCAATCCTAAAATTGATATAGCAGAAAGTGATAAGGAGATTAAGGTATCTGCAGAGCTTCCGGGAATTGATGAAAAAGACATAGAGGTATCCACCACTAAAAACTCTCTGACAATAAGGGGGGAGAAAAAAGAGGAAAAGGAAGATAAGGGAAAGGGCTGCTACAGGAAAGAGCGCTCGTATGGAGCGTTCAGCCAGACAGTGCAACTGCCTTCAGAAGTTGATACTGACAAGATTGAAGCAAATTTCAAGAAGGGCGTGCTTACTGTAAAGCTTCCAAAGGCAGCCAAGGCTATAAAAGAAACAAAAAAAATTCCAGTCAAGGCCGAATAAATCTAATTTACTACGGGGAGCATTAAATAGTTTACATTTTTCATCTGCTAAATATCCCTATTCGTCATTCCCGCATGTATTTAGCGGGAATCCATTACGATTACTCTGGATGCCCGATAGAGGCATTCGGGCATGACAGAAATGGTGATGTTTCTTGGAATAACGCAAATGTAATCTGTATTATGCTCTCATTAGTATATCATCAATTACTAATAAGGACACTCTGAAAAACTCTTTTTCTGTCATTCCCGAGGTTTTTATCGGGAATCCGGTTCTTTTACAATCAACAAGTTACAGATGCCTGATAGAGACATTCGGGCATGACAATTTTTTAAAAGGTAGTTTTTCAGAGAGTCCATAAGTTATTCCATAGCTTAAATTTTTCAGAAAATTAGCACTCTCGGGTTGAGAGTGCTAATTTTGCCCTTGACAACCAACCTATAGGCGCATATATTATTGAAAAAATATAATTCAAAAGGAGGGATTTTATATGAAGATTAAACCGCTTCATGACAGGATTCTCGTAAAGAGACTGGAGGAAGATGAAAAGACAAAAGGGGGTATAATCATCCCTGATTCTGCAAAGGAAAAACCCATTGAGGGAGAGGTTGTTGCGGTTGGGCCAGGGAAGGTGAGCGATGATGGCAAGAGAATAGCCCTTGATGTCAAGGTTGGAGACAGGGTACTCTATAGCAAGTATGGCGGAACCGAGGTCAAGGTGGAAGGGGAAGACCATCTTATCTTAAGAGAAGATGACATTCTTGGAATAATAGTAAAATAACTGTTTAAACCGTTTAAACCGATTAAACTGTTTAAGCTGATCTAAAAAAAGGAGGAATAAAATGGCTGCAAAAATAATAGCCTTTGGTCAAAAGGCAAGAAATTCAATTTTAAATGGCGTAAATGTGCTGGCCGATGCTGTGAAGGTTACACTTGGCCCAAGAGGAAGGAATGTTGTTATCGAGAAATCCTTTGGTTCACCAACAATTACAAAGGACGGAGTAACAGTTGCAAAGGAAATAGAATTAGAAGACAGATATGAAAACATGGGCGCTCAGATGGTTAAGGAGGTGGCATCCAAGACAAGCGATGTGGCGGGTGATGGTACAACTACTGCAACAGTCCTTGCCCAGGCCATATACAGAGAGGGTGCAAAGCTTGTTGCCGCAGGCCACAATCCAATGGATTTAAAGAGGGGTATTGACAAATCTGTTGAGGCGGCGGTTGCGGAGCTGAAAAAGATAAGCAAGCCGACAAAGGATAAAAAAGAGATTGCCCAGGTAGGCACCATATCTGCAAATGGCGATAGTACAATCGGCGATATCATTGCAGAGGCAATGGATAAGGTCGGCAAAGAAGGGGTAATCACTGTTGAAGAGGCAAAGGGTATGGAGACAACCCTTGAGGTTGTTGAAGGTATGCAGTTTGACAGAGGCTATCTTTCGCCATACTTTGTAACAGATGCCGAGAGAATGGAATGTGTCATAGAGGATGCCTTTATCCTTATCAATGAGAAGAAGCTCAGCAATATGAGAGATATGCTCCCAATCCTTGAAAAGATTGCAAAGATGGGCAGGCCGTTCCTCATTATTTCAGAGGATGTCGAGGGTGAGGCGCTTGCCACCCTGGTTGTCAATAAGCTCCGTGGAACACTCCAGTGCTGCGCTGTCAAAGCCCCCGGATTTGGCGACAGGAGAAAGGCAATGATGGAGGATATCGCAATCCTTACCGGCGGCAAACTCATTGCAGAGGAACTTGGTATAAAGCTGGAGACTGTCGACATTAAGGACCTTGGAAAGGCAAAGAGGATAGTGATTGACAAGGAAAATACAACCATCATTGACGGAGCCGGCAAAAAGGCTGATATAGAGGGCCGTGTAAAGCAGATAAGGGCGCAGATTGAAGAGACAACATCAGATTATGACAAGGAAAAACTCCAGGAAAGGCTTGCAAAGCTTGTCGGCGGTGTTGCTGTAATAAATGTCGGTGCTGCAACCGAGGTGGAGATGAAAGAAAAGAAGGCGAGGGTTGAAGATGCGCTCCACGCAACAAGGGCTGCTGTTGAAGAGGGGATTGTCCCGGGCGGCGGCGTGACATATTTGAGGATCTCACCTGCAGTAGAAAAGCTCAAACTTGAAGGCGACCAGCAGTTTGGCGTTAATATTGTAAAAAAAGCGCTTGAAGAACCGATAAGGCAGATTGCAGCCAATGCAGGCGCAGAGGGTTCAATAGTTGTTGAAAGGGTAAAGAAAGAGAGCGGCGCATTCGGTTTTAATGCCGCAACCGAAGTCTATGAAGACCTTTTAAAGGCAGGCGTTATTGACCCGACAAAGGTTACAAGATATGCGCTCCAGAATGCTGCGTCTATTGCAGGGCTTATGCTGACAACCGAGGCGCTTATTGCTGAAAAGCCAAAAGAAGAAAAAGGCGGCGGTATGCCAGGCGGAATGCATCCGGGCATGGGCGGCATGGAAGGCATGATGTAAGGTCAGAGTCCTATCATGAATAGGTTTCAGAGGGGCGTCCTGAATGTTCAGGACGCCCTTTTTGTTTTATGGACAAATAAATACATGTAAGAAATGTCAAATTTCAAAGCTCAAAGGTCAAATGAACCCCTGATAGATTCAATCAGGGGCAAAATCCCCATGTCAAAAAAATTAAGTTTGGATTTTGGAATTTGAGCTTGATTTGAATTTTGACATTGGGATTTATTTGATATAAAACAACCTACATGCGCGCCAGGGACATCCCAAAGGTCATAAAAATACTGAAACAAGTCAATGCGTCATTTACTATCCCTGCTGTCACCCAAATCTCTAATAAATCCAGCAGCCCATTTATGGTATTGATTTCATGTATCTTAAGCCTGCGCACAAAAGACAATACAACTGCTCAAGCCTCTGAACGATTGTTCCGCCTTGCAAAGACTCCTGAGACCATGAGCAGGCTTTCTAACAGAACTATTGAAAAGGCCATATATCCTGTTGGTTTTTACAGGAATAAGGCAAAGGTTATTAAAAATATCTCTACAGAACTGATAGAAAAATATCACTCGAAAGTGCCTGATACCATTGATGACTTATTAGCATTTAAGGGTGTGGGTAGAAAGACAGCAAATCTTGTTGTAACAATGGGTTATGGAAAACCGGGCATATGCGTTGATACGCACGTCCATAGAATAATCAACCGCTGGGGTTATGTGAATACAAAAACGCCGGAAGAGACAGAATTTGCATTAAGAGAAAAGCTTCCCAAAAGATACTGGATTATCATAAATAACCTCCTCGTTACCTTTGGCCAAAATATCTGCAAGCCTATTTCGCCATTATGCACACAGTGCAGGATTCATATATATTGTAATAAAGTAGGGGTTGCTATGCGCAATAGTAGACCGTAAAATAGCGATTGAAACCCTCGCTATTTTACAAACCTGCGATTTGCCTGCTCCCCGATAGAGACACTCGGGGACAGGCATACTTCGTTGTCGGCACGCTCAGCGTGCCTTGACCAAGCTTAGCTTGTGGTCGGCGCATTTTTGCTCTTCACCGTATCCTCCCCTTGTCCCCCTCCTAAGGGGGATAAAGGGGGAGGGCTGCATCGCAAAAATGGCCTCCGTCCCCGACTGAATCTATCGGGGACAACTTGCCAGTTTCCCCAAAAATCAATGTCTATTTTCGGGGTAGAAAGAATAAGAAGTTGACAATAAAAAGTTTTGTAGGATATATTATGAACAATTTCAGTTGAGGTTCTATCATCTT
>MGQA01000076.1:0-2739 GCA_001797665.1 Deltaproteobacteria bacterium GWF2_42_12
GCCAATGGAAATGCTCATCATAGACTGCCCTGAGGAATTTATCGGCGTTGTAACGCAAAAGATAGGTATGAGAAGGGGCAAGATGATGAAGATGCAGAATAATGGTCATGGAAGGGTCAGGCTTGAGTTCCGTCTGCCGTCCAGAGGGCTTATCGGATTCAGAACAGAATTTCTTACAGATACAAAAGGCACCGGGCTTTTAAACCATATATTTGATGGATATGAGCAGTGGCAGGGACATATATCAAAGCGCATAACAGGCGCACTCGTTGCTGACAGGGCTGGTGTTGCAACCATCTATGCCTTATTCCATCTCCAGCCAAGGGGAGAGATGTTCATAAGCGAAGGCACGTCGGTTTACGAAGGTATGGTGATTGGAGAGAACTCACGGGAGAATGACCTTGATGTAAATGTGGTAAAGGAAAAGAAACTCACCAATATACGGTCAGCAGGCGCTGATGAAACACTCCGCCTTGCTCCGCCGAGGATTATGAGTCTTGAACAGGCCATAGAATTTATTAATGAAGATGAGGTTGTCGAGGTTACGCCAAAAAATATCAGGATCCGTAAAAAGGTACTTGAGGCAAATAAGAGGCCAAAGAAAGAGAAGTAATTCATCCCTACACCAAGAATACTCCCGATCTTTAGGCTAGGGCATCCCGCAGGCATACCTAATTAACCTTGACAGAAGTAACTCGCAGGACTAAATTATTATCAAGAGTATAGTTTGGCGGAGAATTATCATTTTATGAGGCTCGACAGGTTTACCATAAAATCACAAGAGGCGTTTAATGAGGCGCAAGTTATTGCTGAAAAGTACCAGCATCAGCAGGTTGACGCAGAGCATTTGCTCCTTGCGTTGCTTGCGCAGGAAGGCGGCATTGCCGCGCCGTTGCTTCAAAGGGTTGGGGCGAATGTCTCATTGATAAAGAGTCAGCTTGAGGAGGCGTTGAAAAAGGCCCCCAAAGTTTCCGGTGCTTCTGAAGGGGTGTATCTATCACCAAGATTAAAGAAGATTCTCGACAAGGCATTTGAAGAGGCGCAGAGATTAAAGGATGATTTTGTATCTACTGAGCATATCCTTATTGCAATTGCAGATGAGAAGACGAGCGAGGCTGCAAGGATACTGGTAAGTCAGGGCGCTTCAAAGGATACAATACTAAAAGCAGTGGCATCCATACGAGGCAGTCAGAGGGTAACAGACCAGAGTCCTGAAGATAAATATCAGGCATTGATGAGATATACAAGGGATTTGGTTGAGCTTGCGCGTAAAGGAAAAGTTGACCCAGTCATAGGCCGAGATGATGAGATACGACGTGTAGTTCAGGTGCTTTCCCGGAGGACAAAAAATAACCCTGTTCTGATTGGTGAGGCAGGGGTTGGAAAGACTGCGATTGTTGAAGGTCTGGCACAGAGGATTGTATCAGGCGATGTGCCTGAGACATTGAAGAATAAGAGGCTTTTGGCTTTAGATTTAGGGGCCTTAATTGCTGGAACAAAATATAGGGGAGAATTTGAAGACAGGCTCAAGGCAGTCTTAAGAGAGATTAATGAGGCACAAGGAGAGGTCATACTTTTTATAGATGAGCTTCATACTTTGGTCGGCGCAGGCGCTGCTGAGGGTGCGATGGATGCATCAAATATGCTTAAACCTGCCCTTGCAAGAGGTGAACTCAAGTGCGTTGGCGCAACAACCCTTGATGAATACAGAAAGCATATTGAAAAGGATGCAGCGCTCGAAAGACGTTTCCAGCCTGTTTATGTGGGTGAGCCAACAGTTGAGGATACTATTTCAATCTTAAGAGGGCTAAAGGAAAAGTATGAGGTGCATCACGGTGTGAGGATTGCAGACTCTGCAATTATTGCAGCAGCGACCCTATCCCACCGTTATATTACCGACAGATTTCTTCCTGACAAGGCTATTGATTTGATAGATGAATCTGCTTCCCGGCTCAGGATCGAGATAGACAGCATGCCAACAGAGATAGATGAGATTGAGAGACGTATTACGCAGCTTGAAATAGAAAAACAGGCGTTGAAAAAAGAGACTGATAAAGCTTCTCTGAGAAGATTAGAAAAGATTGAAGAGGAAATAGCAAACCTGAAAGAGGAAAGTTCCGGCCTTAAGACAAGGTGGCAGAAGGAAAAGGAAGAGATAGCAAAGATAAGGGCTGCAAAAGAAAAGATTGAAGATGCAAAATTAAAGGCATCTCAGGCTGAAAGGGCAGGAGATTTAGGAAAGGCTGCTGAGCTTAAGTATGGTGTCCTTGTCCAGCTTCAAAAAGAATTGGAGCAGGGGCAGAAGAGATTGGCAGAGTCTCAAAATGGCAAGGGAATGCTTAAGGAAGAGGTTGATTCAGAGGATATTGCAGAGGTTGTGTCCAAATGGACCGGCATTCCTGTAACAAAGATGATGGAAGGAGAACGAGACAAATTGCTAAAGATGGAGGATAGGCTTAAGAAGAGGGTTGTTGGCCAGGATGAGGCGATAAAGGCAGTATCAAATGCAGTGAGGAGGGCAAGGGCAGGCCTTCAGGATATAAACAGACCTGTGGGTTCTTTTATATTCCTTGGGCCAACAGGCGTTGGGAAGACAGAGACGGCAAGGGCTTTGGCAGAATTTCTATTTGACGATGAGCAGGCAATGGTAAGGATAGATATGAGTGAGTTTATGGAAAAGCACTCGGTTGCAAGGCTCATTGGCGCGCCGCCAGGTTATGTCGGCTATGAAGAAGGAGG
>MGQA01000076.1:2786-9570 GCA_001797665.1 Deltaproteobacteria bacterium GWF2_42_12
TTGATGAGATAGAAAAGGCGCATCCAGAAGTGTTTAATATCCTTTTGCAGATATTAGATGACGGTAGGCTTACAGATGGCCAGGGGCGTACCGTAGATTTTAAGAATACCGTAATTATTATGACCTCTAATATCGGTAGTCAGTCCCTGACAGAGGCACTCAGTGACAAGCATTTGACAGAGCTAGGTGAAAAGCAATATGATGAAACAAGGCAGAGGGTGATGGAAAGTCTTAAGGTTTCATTTAAACCTGAGTTTTTGAATAGGATTGATGATACAATTATTTTTCATCCATTGTCAAAGGAGCATATTAAATCTATTGTGGATATACAGCTTGAACGACTCAAGAAACTGCTCCAGGAAAAGAAGATTGAGCTTACGCTCACTGATAAGGCAAAAGGGCTTTTGGCAGAGGAGGGGTATGACCCTGCTTATGGCGCAAGGCCTCTGAAACGACTCATCCAGAGGAGGATTCAGGACCTGCTTGCCACCAAACTTTTGGAAGGCGAGTTTAAAGATGAAGACAGTATTGTCGTTGATGAAGAAAAGGGAGAGTTTAAATTTAGGAATACGAAGAAAAGGCTTGCGGCTAACTAAACAATAACATGTATATTTGAGTTGACAAAGGCAGAATTATAAAATAAATTAAAATTTGGAACGAAATCTTAGAGGTGTTTAATTATGGCAAAATTAAAATGGGATCCATTTAAAGACCTTCTTACACTTCAGGAAAAGATGAATCATATTTTTGATGAAACCATTGCAAAGGCAAAGATATCTGGAAGTGAAAAAGGATTAGGTGATTGGGCTCCACCGGTAGATATTTATGAGACAGACAGGAATATTATATTAAAGGCGGAGCTTCCAGGCATGGATAAAAAGGATATTGAGGTAGAGGTAAAAGATAATATCCTTATATTAAAAGGGGATCGTAGGTTTGAAAAAGGCGTGCAGGAAGAGAACTATCACAGGATGGAGCGGCCATACGGTATCTTTCAGAGGGTTTTTACCCTTCCCTACCTGGTAAATAAGGATGAGGTCAAGGCAAAATATCACGATGGCGTATTGGAAATTGTGCTGCAAAAGGTTCAGGCACAAAAGCCTAAACAAATAAAGGTAGAGGCAATATAAGAGAGATTAGAGAATGAGAGGTTAGAGGATTAGCCTTATCTAATTAACCAATTTACCAATTCTCTAATCAACTATTTATCATGGAGAGCAAAGATTTTAAGATTGTAGACAAGAGAAGATTCTCAGAAAGAGGAGAGACAAAGGCCGAGGCTGAAAAAGCTGAAAAAAAGGAAGAGAAGGTTGAAAAACCTAATGCCGCTCCCCAATCTGCCTCTCTCCCTCCGGTTGATTTTTCCTCCTTCATGCTATCATTAAGCACCTCAGCGCTCCTTCATCTTGGAGAGATTCCTCACCAAGAAACAAATAAAGTGGAGCGAAACCTTGAGCTTGCACGGCATACAATTGATATGCTTGATATGCTGAAGCAAAAAACCAAAGGGAATTTAACAAATGAAGAGGCTGGGCTTTTGGACACTATTTTATACGATTTGAAAATGAGATATGTTAAGCTAAAATAACGATTATTTAATAGTTTTTTCATAATATTTTCAAGAAAAGGCAGTATGCTTGTAAAGAAAAAATAGATTGTAAAGATTTAGATATTAGCTTTTATAATCAAGTGATAAAATCTGTGTAACCCCGCTCAGCTGGGTGTAATGAATTTATTTTTTAAAGGAGAAATAAAAAATGGACAACATTCATGGTAGAAAAAGATTCAGCATTATAAGCATCATAACAGTGGGGGTAGCCTCTCTCTTGGTAGGGGTCTTGTTAACCGCAAAATTGGGCATCACACCAACAACAGATGCTCAAAATTTCTGGAAAGAGAAGAGCGAAAAGGCAGAGATGCCACAGCTTGAACCTAACTCATTTGTAAAACTGGCTAAGGAGCTCAATCCGGTTGTTGTCAACATATCCACAACACAGGTAATAAAACAGAGGCCAATGGTTCCCTTCCCGGAGTTTAGGAGCCCTTTTGAAGACTTTTTTGGAGATGAATTCAGGAATTTTGGAGAGGCGCCAGAAAGGGAATTTAAGAGACAGAGCCTTGGTTCAGGATTCATAATAAATAAGGAAGGATATATCTTGACCAATAACCATGTGGTAGAGAATGCAGAAGAGATAATCATTACACTCTCTGAAAAAAGGGAAAAGGAGTATAAGGCAAAGGTTATTGGGAAGGATACCAGATTGGATGTAGCCCTAATAAAGGTAGATGCGAATGGAGATTTGCCTGTGGCTGCTCTTGGAGATTCTGATAAGCTTGAGATAGGTGAATGGGTTATGGCAATCGGAAATCCATTCGGCCTCAGCCATACCGTAACCGCCGGGATTGTCAGTGCAAAGGGCAGGGTTATCGGCGCAGGGCCTTATGATAATTTTATTCAGACCGATGCAGCAATCAACCCTGGCAACAGTGGAGGCCCTCTCTTTAATCTCAAGGGAGAGGTTATAGGGATAAACACCGCAATCATTGCGGGTGGTCAGGGGGTAGGCTTTGCTACGCCCATAAATATGGCAAAGGATATATTGCTGCAACTAAAGGAAAAAGGCAAAGTAACAAGGGGTTGGATTGGCGTCAGCATCCAGGAGGTAACGCCTGACCTTGCACAGTCTTTTGGCCTTAAAGATAAACAGGGAGCGCTTGTATCATCTGTTAATAAGGATGAGCCTGCAGACAAGGGTGGCATCAAGGCAGGAGATATTATTGTAGAATTTGATGGTAAGGCCATTACTGAGGTAAGTGACTTGCCAAGGACTGTTGCGTCAACTGCCCCTAGTAAAACCGTTAAAGTCAGGGTTATAAGAGATGGCAAAGAAAAGGTTCTTAATGTTACTGTTGGTACGATGAAGGAGGATGAAGGGGAGGCAGCAATCGGCGGTGAAAAGGAAGATCTGGCGCCCGAAAAGCAGCTCGGGTTTGCGGTTCAATCAATAACACCAGATATAGCGAGAAGGCTTGACCTCAAGGATTCGGATGGTGTAATAGTGACATCAGTTAAACCAAATGGCCCTGCTGCATTAGCAGGCATGAAGAGCGGAGACATAATTAAAGAAATCAATAGAAAAGAGGTTAAAAACCTGAAAGAGTACAAAGAGACTATGAAGGGTGCAGCCAAGGCGGATAGTGTGCTCCTGCGTATCATGAGAGGCGCCAACTCCTTCTATGTTGCAATAAAGATGAAACAGTAAACCCCCACACCCCGCCAGGAATGGCGGGGCTTTCTTGAGGAACTTATTTTCCTCACATCCTTCATTCCCACCTTGAAAGGTAAGGCTTTCTGGGTGTGAGGGTAAACTAAAACATATCATGGGGCAAAATAGTAGAGTAGTTGCTATAACAGGGGCAAGCGGCGCAGTATACGGCCTTAGGCTCATAGAGGAGCTGTTAAAGAGGGGAGATGATGTGGTAGTCATCATCTCCCCTTCTGGTTTTTTAGTTCTAAAGCACGAGACTGGTCTGCAATTAAAGGGGCCTGCCTCTGAGATAGCTGTCAAACTGAAAAGATATTTTGGGAAGACAAAGGGACGAATCAGCTACTATGCTTCAGACAACATCTCTGCGCAGCTTGCAAGCGGCTCGTCTCTTGTGCGGGATATGATTATATGCCCCTGCTCAATGGGCACCCTGGCACGTATTAATTGCGGTATATCGAGCAATCTGATTGAACGTACTGCTGATGTCGTATTAAAAGAAAGAGGCAAACTTATCCTTGTTCCAAGGGAAACGCCATTCAATCAGATTCATCTTAAAAACATGTTGAGCTTGAGCCAGGCTGGAGCGTATATTATCCCAGCCATGCCTGGTTTTTATCATAGCCCCAGAAAAATAGAAGACCTTATTGATTTTGTTGTTGGAAAGGTATTAGATGCAATGGGGATTGAAAATAAGTTGTATAAGAGATGGAAGCCTATGCGATTGTAAAATGCAAATTGCAAAATGCAAAATTAAAGGTGTTTTCAAATTTAGAATTTGCACTTTACATTTTACAATCACGCAAAGCGTGATTATGCCACGCTCAGCGTGGCAATGGAGTGTAGCGGCGCATGCTTGACACAAAATTCCTAAGAGAAAATCTTGAAGCAGCTGAAAAGAGGCTGGCCCTGCGGGGCGGGAGTATAAGTCTTTCCGAATTTAAAACGATTGAAGAAGAACGACGAAAGCTGATAGCAGAAGTTGAGGCGCTTAAGGCAAAGAGAAATACCGAATCGCTTGAGATTGCACGGCTTAAGAAAGAAAATAAGGATGTCTCTAAGATTTTAACTGAGATGCAGCAGATTTCATCTCAAATAAAGGAATTAGATGATAAGGTGAAAGGGGAAGAAGAGGCATTGGAGAAAATCCTCCTTAACCTTCCAAATATTCCACATTCGTCGGTTCCTGCTGGTAAAACCTCAGAAGATAATGTAGAGGTAAGAAAGGTGGGAGATATCCCTGAGTTTGCTTTCAAACCCAGAGAGCACAGCGAAACAGGCGAGATGCTCGGCATCTTGGATTTTGAGAGGGCAGGCAAATTATCTGGCGCGAGATTTGCCATTTATAAAGGTTTTGGTGCACTCCTGGAGAGGGCGCTCATAAACTTTATGCTGGATATTCACACACGGGAAAACAGATATACTGAACTTCTGCCGCCGTTCATGGTAACCAGGGCCTGTATGACTGGCACAGGCCAGCTCCCAAAATTTGAAGAAGACCTTTTCAAAATAGACGGGTGGGATCACTTTCTGATTCCTACTGCCGAAGTCCCTGTAACGAATATGCATAGAGATGAGATATTAAAGGAAGATGAGCTGCCAATATATTACACCGCATACACGCCTTGCTTTAGGAAAGAGGCAGGATCTTATGGCAAAGATGTAAAGGGGCTGATACGGCAGCATCAGTTTAATAAAGTTGAGCTTGTTAAGTTTTCAAAGCCGGAGACATCTTATGATGAACTGGAAGGCCTTACAAGAGACGCTGAAAAGATATTGCAGAGGCTCGGCCTCCCTTATCGGGTTGTAGTTCTTTGCACAGGCGATATGGGTTTTGCATCTGCAAAGACATATGATATAGAGGTCTGGCTTCCTGGTCAGGGCAAGTATAGGGAAATATCATCTTGCAGCAATTTTGAGGACTTTCAGGCGAGAAGGGCTAATATTAAATATAAACCGAAGGACGGCGGTAAGCCGAGATTTGTCCACACGCTTAACGGTTCTGGTCTTGCCGTAGGGAGGACAGTTGTTGCAATATTGGAAAACTATCAGCAAGAGGACGGAAGTGTTGTAATACCAGAAGCTCTGAGACCATACATGAGAGGATTGGAGAAAATTCAGAAATCAAATATGAAGGGTTAAAATATTTTTTAAAAGGAAGAGAGGAAATGTGATGACAAATACTACAAAAATATGTCCAACCTGCGGACAGCCGCTCAGAAGGTTTAGCGATAAACTCATAAAGAGGTCAGTTGTTGGCGGAGTTTTAGGCACCATTGCTGGTATCTTATTCGGCATTTGGTTTTCTGTATGGTGGTTTGGCGAAGGCATGCACTCCACGCCAATGGCAATCATCCACTACTTTTCCTGGGGCGCGCTGTTTGGCTTCGCAGGCATTATTGTAGCGCTGTTGCTCAAAGGAAAATAGGAATGCTGATATGAAACTATTTCGTCTGATTGCCATTTTTCTGTGCATTGTAGTGTCTGTATCATGCTCAAAGGTTGAGGTAGAAGGGCTGCCTGCGCCAGAATTTACGGCGCAGACATTTTCAGGAGACAGCCTCTCTCTTTCAGAATTTAAGGGCAAACCGGTTATATTATACTGGTTTGCCTCATGGTGACAGCGCTGCAAAGAAGAGATTCCTCTCGTGAAGAGGATACACAGTCAATATCAAGAAAAAGGGCTCATAATAATAGGCCTTGGTTTTCAGGATACAAAGGACAATCTCATAAAATACGCCAAAGAGATGAAGATTGATGATTGGGCGCTCGTATTGGATGTTGATGGACATGTGTCTGCAAAATATGGGGTTGTATACGGCGCAGGTACTGTTTTAATAAATAGGGACGAAATTGTTACCAAGAGATTCATAGCCGGATTTGGTGAAAATGAGTTTTTGCCTGAGGTTGAGAAGATTGTTAAGTGAAGTCACGTTCCACAAGTTTGCAATATACTGTAAATACGGTAGCTGATTCATTTGCAAAGGTGTCGTTGCCTTTCTGCCAGGTATTATAACCTCTTCATTCCTGCAAATATTTTGTAATACCTCATAATTATCTAACAAAGTAGTTGACACAATAAAATTTTGCGCTATTATTTGACATATATTAAATAATTTATAGAATGTATGTAACTTATTTCATAAAACAGCCTTAAAGACATCCTATACAGACAGGATGTCTGATTACGCAGATTAATAAACGGATTACACAGATTACAATTCTAAATCGGTGTAATCGTATTCTGAAATCTGTGTAATCAAAAATATAAAAGGAGGTCTGTTTATGGATAAGATAGAGATAGGTAAGCAGTTTCTTGAAATTTTAGAGGCGCACGGATTAAGCAGAAGGGATTTTATAAAGTTTTGCGGCAGTATAGCAGCGCTCCTTGGGCTTTCCGAATTATACATCCCTCAGATAGCCCGTGCAATTGAAAAGGTAAAAAAGCCTTCCCTCGTATGGCTCGATTTCCAGAACTGTGCCGGCGACATAGAGGCGCTCTTACGCGCAAGCAAACC
>MGQA01000076.1:9579-18586 GCA_001797665.1 Deltaproteobacteria bacterium GWF2_42_12
AGATATTGTCCTCGATATCTTGTCCGTTGATTATCATGCAACCATCATGGCCCCTGCTGGCAAGCAGGCTGAAAAATCATTACAGGATGTTGTTAAAAATCAGAAGGGTCAATATATTGCAATCGTAGATGGCGCGATACCATTAAAAGATGACGGTGTGTATGCGTGTGTGGGCGGACGGACAGCTATTGATATTGCGCGAGAGGTCTGCGGAAATGCCATGGCAACTATCTGTGTTGGCACCTGTTCGTCATTTGGAGGCCTTCCTGCTGCCAAACCCAATCCAACCGGTGCTGTAGGGGTAAGGGATGCCATACCAGGGCTTACATTAATAAACTTACCTGGTTGCCCGATGAATGCAGAAAATATCACAGCCACGATCGTCCACCTTCTTACCTTCGGAACACTGCCGGCAACAGATAAGCTTGGCAGGCCGCTATTTGCCCACGGCAAACGGATACATGATAACTGCGAAAGAAGGGCGCATTATGATGCAGGCCAGTTTGTTCGAGAATGGGGAGATGAAGGCCACAGACAAGGGTGGTGCCTTTACGAAATGGGTTGTAAAGGACCGGAGGCCTTTTATAACTGTCCAACAGTTAAATACAACGAGCGCACAAGCTGGCCTGTGCAGGCAGGTCACGGTTGTCTTGCATGCGCAGTGCCGAATTTCTGGGATACTATGACGCCTTTTTACAGAAGGCTTCCTCAAGTGCCTGGATTTGGCGTTGAATCTACTGCTGACAAGATTGGCGCTGGCCTTGCAGTAGCAACAGCAGCAGGCCTCGCGGCACATGGCATAATAAGGGCAATAAGGCCAAAAGGAGAAGATAAGGAAGAGTCATAAGGCTTACCCCGTTACGCCCCCGAATGTCCCAACTCTCAAGTTTGGGACCAGTAATCTCTTTACCCGTACGGATGCATCATTCAGGGTAGGGGATGAGTAAATAGCAAGTGAAGTTCGTTTTACCACTCTCTAATTTTTATAGAGAGAGGGTGTAACGGGGTATGAAAGAATAGAAGAGGCGGAATAATGAAAGTTACTCAACCCAAAGTGCCTTTTTGCCAAAGTTGTGGAATGCCAATGGGAAGACCTGAAGACTTTGGGACAAATGACGATGGGTTGAAAAATAATGACTACTGTCACTTCTGTTTTAATGAAGGGAAATTTACTGAGCCGGGCATTACTCTGGATAAGATGATTAATAAGGTGACTGATTTTCTGGTGCAATTAAGGCACATGACGGAGCGTGAGGCAGCACAGTTGGCCCAATCGTTCATTCCTAAGCTTAAAAGATGGATAAGGTGAAATAATAAAAACACTGCTTATTTGTTTATAGGGAGGTGGCATTATGGCCAAAATTGCAATTGACCCAATTACGAGGATTGAGGGGCATCTGAGAATCGAGGCGCAGGTTGAGGGCGGCAAGGTAGTTGACGCATGGGCAGCGAGCACCATGTTCAGGGGCATTGAGATAATCCTCAAAGGCCGCGACCCTCGTGATGCATGGGCATTTACCCAGCGCATCTGAGGGGTCTGAACAACGGTTCATGCCACGGCCTCGGTGAGGTCGGTCGAAGATGCCTTACAAATAGAAATACCTGACAATGCAAGAATAATCAGGAATCTGATATCCGGCATTCAGTATGTGCAGGATCATGTCATACATTTTTATCATCTCCATGCCCTGGACTGGGTAGATATTGTCAGTGCGCTCAAGGCTGACCCTGCAAAGACATCAATGCTCGCCCAATCCATTTCAGACTGGCACAACTCCAGCACAACCTATTTCAAAGGAGTCCAGAACAAATTAAAGACATTTGTAGAGAGCGGACAGCTTGGCATATTTGCCAATGCCTACTGGGGTCATCCTGCGTATAAGCTCCCTCCAGAGGCGAATCTCATGGCAGCAGCGCATTATCTTGAGGCATTAGACTGGCAGAGGGAGGTAATAAAGATTCAGGCGTTACTGGGCGCCAAAAATCCCCATGCCCAGACATATCTTGTTGGCGGTATGGCTATACCTGTTGACCCGAATAGCCAGAATGCGCTCAATGCAGGAAGCATTGCGTTTATTTCAGGTATTTCAAAAAAGGCGCATGAATTCGTTGAAAAGGTATATATACCTGACCTCCTTGCAGTCGCATCTTTTTATAAAGAGTGGGCAGGATACGGGAGTGGTGTGGGAAATTTTCTCTCCTATGGGCAGTTTCCCAATGATACCAAAATAAATACGACAAATACCTATTTTCCGCCGGGCATTATCATTGGTAAGGATTTGAGCACAGTCCACACTGTTGACCACACAAAGATAATGGAGTATGTAACACGCTCCTGGTATGAATATCCAGAAGGAGATTCAACAGCAAAGCATCCGTGGGACGGCGAGACAAACTTTAAATACACAGGGCCAAAACCACCGTATGAGTTCCTTGAAACAGATAAAAAATATAGCTGGATAAAGGCGCCGAGATATGAAGATATGCCCATGGAAGTCGGTCCGCTATCAAGGATGCTGGTTGCCTATGCATCAGGCCATAAGAGGGTAAAGGAGGTTATTGATTTTGTTTTAAAGAAGCTCAATGTCGGACCTGAAGCGCTCTTCTCAACCCTTGGAAGGGTTGCTGCACGGGGCGTGGAGACCCTTGTAACAGCAGAGATGCTTCCAGTGTGGCTTGATGAACTTGCAGCAAATATGAAAAAGGGTGATTATAGGATTCATAATGGAGAGAAATGGGATCCCTCCACATGGCCAAAAGAGGCAAAAGGATACGGTTTTTATGAAGCGCCACGGGGTGCATTGGGACATTGGATAAGGATAAAAGACGGCAAGATTGAGAATTATCAGTGCGTTGTGCCGAGCACATGGAACGGTTCTCCGCGTGATGCAAAAGGCCAGAGGGGGCCGTATGAAACTGCGCTTATTGGAACACCGGTGGCAGATATCAATAAGCCGGTGGAGATATTGAGGACTATTCATTCATTTGATCCGTGTATGGCGTGTGCGGTGCATGTGATGGATGGTAATCGAAAGGAAGTAATCAGGATAAGGATAGTGTAAAAGGGTAATTACACCGATTTAAAAAGCAGATTACACAGAAATGTCATTGCGAGCCGAGGTTCCTCGCTCGTCATTGCGAGGCGAAGCCGAAGCAATCTCGCTCGGAATAAACTCCGCAATCTCTCTGGGATTGCCACGGTCGTCCATCTAAGGCGGACTCCCTCGCAATGACAACCAAGTTGTCATCTGTGTAATCGTTTTCAAGAATCAGTGTAATCAGTTAGACGGAGGCTAACATGCAGGAGCTTAAGCGGGTCTATGTGTGGGAATTTCCGATTAGACTCACCCACTGGATAAACTTCTTAAGCATTATTGCCCTTTCCATCACAGGCTTTTATATTGCCAGCCCGTTTGCACACGCCTATTCTGCAAACCAGTACATCATGGGGTGGATGAGGTTTATACATTTTGTGTCAGCATATGCCTTTCTCATGAGCCTTATCATTAGGGTTTACTGGGCTTTTATGGGCAATCAATATGCAAGCTGGAGGGCATGGTTTCCTTTCACTCCAGAGCGTTTTCGCGAATTGTTGAGCGACTTTAAATTCTATCTTCTTCTATCCAGAGAGCATGCTCATGTCATAGGTCACACAGTCACCGCAGGTCTAACCTACTTTTTTGTATTCTCCCTTTTTGCCTTTGAGATAGTTTCAGGGTTTGCCATTTATTCCCTTACGCACAAAGGTTTTGTCTGGACGCTCCTCGGAGGATGGTTATTAACAGTATGGAGTATTCCAACAATAAGACTCTTGCATCACATGGCAATGTATCTTATATTTGTCTTTGTCGGCATGCATCTGTATATTGCATGGTGGCTTGATTCAACGGAAAAGAACGGAGTCATGGGTTCAATATTCAGCGGATATAAGTTTATATCAGGAAAGGAATGAGGTGGGGATAAAGAAGACTCGGTTGGATGAAAAGATTGCCATATTGGGCCTCGGCAATATTCTCCTACAGGATGAGGGGATCGGTGTTCGTGCCATTGAGGCGCTAAAAAAAGATTTTATATTTCCAAATAATCTTCAGCTTATTGACGGCGGCACAATGGGCCTTGACCTCATCTCCTTTATAGAGGGGATGGATAAGATTCTTATTATAGATGCAGTCAATATAAAAAAAGAACCGGGGACAATTGTAGTTATTGAAGATGAAGAGATTCCATCTTTTATCAGCACAAAGCTTTCGGTGCATCAAATAGCCTTTCCTGATGTTCTCTCTGCGTTAAAACTTTTAGGAATAAAACCAGCAACAATGATCCTTATCGGTATCCAGCCGGAAAATATAGAAACCGGTCTGAATATGTCAGAGGCTATGAACAAAAGTTTTGACAGACTTATTAAGACAGTGATAAAAAGGTTGAAAGAATGGGGAGTAGAAGTGAAGCGTAAAAAATCTCAGGTTGAGGCTAAGGTTTAGGTTAAGGTTTTTAAGCTCGAAGCTTTAACCTTTACCTTGACCTTAACCTGCTTTTTAACACAATTCTATGTGCCTCGCAATTCCATCCAAAATAGTAGCACTCAAAGAAGGCATCGCAACCATTGATGTCCATGGTGTGCGCAGGGATGTCAGCATTCTCCTTTTGCCAGAAGATGTAAGTGTTGGAGATTATGTGCTTGTGCATGCAGGTTTTGCTATTCAGAAAATTGATAAAGAAGCTGGAGACGATGCTATGAGGTTAATAAATGAGATTATAGAGATGGATGAGTTGAAGGAGTAAACATGCACGAGCTTGCCATTGCAGAAAGTATTATCGGTATATTGAAAGAGCAGACATCCTCCGCCTTAGGCGGATCAGGCGGAGGAAAGATAAATTCCGTTAAACTCAAAATTGGGGAGATGGCTGGGATTGTGCCTTCTGCCTTAGAATTTTCATTTCAGATAGCAAGCAAGGGTACTCTTGCTGAAGGGGCAGCGCTTTATATTGAAAATGTTCCTCTTACCGGTAAATGTGATGACTGTTCAGAGGTATTTCGGATAAAAGATTACTGTTTTGAATGTGTTTCATGCGGCGGAAGTAATTTTAAGCTTATTGCAGGAAGAGAGCTTTTGATTGATGAGATTGATGTGGGATAAAAGATTACACTGATTGCAGGAGCAGATTACACAGATTTTAAATCCCTTTTTTCCTGAATCGGTGTAATCAGTTTTTCAAAAATCTGTGTAATTAGTTTCTGGAGAAACAATGAAAGTCAAACTGGTCAAAAACATCCTTGAGGCAAATGACAGGATTGCTGAAGAAAATAAAAAGATATTTGATGAAAACGGCATATTTGTTATCAATGTGATGAGCGCGCCTGGCGCCGGAAAGACAACGCTCCTTGAGAAGACCATCCATGCGATTAAAGATAAAATTGCAATAGGCGTGATTGAAGGGGATATAGCAACAACAAGGGATGCGGAGAGGATAGAGGCAACCGGCGCCCCGGTTGTGCAGATAAATACAGACGGCGCCTGTCATCTTGACGGCAACATGATACGGGGCGTGATAGATGACTTGCCGCTTTCCGAGCTTGACCTTTTGATTATAGAGAATGTCGGCAATCTCGTCTGTCCGGCAGAATTCAAGGTTGGTGAGAATGCGAAGGTAATGCTTTTAAGTGTTACAGAGGGCGATGACAAGCCTCTTAAATATCCGCTCATGTTCAGCGAGGCATCAGTTCTCCTTATAAGCAAAATTGACTTACTTCCTCATACAGATTTTAATATCGCAAAGGTTAAAAAGGAATCCCTCAGCCTGAATCCAGGGCTTGATATCATAGAATTGTCTGCAAAGACTGGCCATGGTATGGAAGAGTGGTATGGGTGGCTTCAAGAAAGAGTAATAATGCCTGCCTTACAAGATTAGATGTCTACTGTTTTTGTCGTATTTTATATACACTGCCTGCATAATCCACCACATAAACTTCATAATCTTCATCTACACCAAACGAACTGATGGCAAACTTTGTATCCAAAAGCAGTTTATTTTCCATTACCCTTGGCGTAGTGTGGTGCAACGACCAAATTTTGCCGCTGCCCCAGTCTCCATAAAGATAAGCGCCGCACAATGGAGGTATTTCTTGGCCGCGGTAAACAAATCCGCCAATCACTGAAATGCCTTCATCTCTTCCGTAATCTGCAATCGGAAGTGTAAGGCCTGTCATGTCACACTTTGGGTTTACACCCGGTGTGCAGATAGAGCCTTCCATAATATTCCATCCGTAATTCTTGCCTCTCTCAATAATATCTATCTCTTCCCTGTTATCCTGTCCGACATCGCCTGCATACAATACTCCTGTTAAGGGGTCGAAGCTAAATCGCCACGGATTGCGTACACCATATGCCCATATCTCCGGTCTGGCATCCGCTCGCGTTGTGAAGGGATTGTCATCAGGTATGCCATATTCCAAGCCGGCGCCCTTTCTATCTACATCAATCCGCAGCATAGCGCCTAAAAGGGTCGGAAGGTTTTGGCTGTGGCCGTGAGGATCATTAGCGCTGCCGCCGTCGCCCATGCCAATATAAAGATAGCCGTCCGGGCCAAATGCAATCTGTCCTCCATTATGATTGGTAAAGGGCTGGTCTACAGTTAAAATGACTCTCTCACTCTTTTTGTCCGCAATGTCAGGATTTTTGCTTATCTGAAACTCTGATATAACGGTATGGAGGCCTCCCTTGGGAGAGGTATAATTTACAAAAAACCTTCCATTTTCTTCGAACTTAGGATGGAAGGCTATGCTTAAAAGACCCATCTCACCGCCTGATTTAACCTTTTTCTTTATATCAAGAAAAGGAACAGGGAGCAGTTTTACATCTTTTAAAATTCGCACCACCCCTGCCTGCTCTACAATAAATAGCCTTTTGCTGCCATCACCCGCATTGGTAATATGCACAGGGTCTTTAAGCCCTTTTACAACAATTTCTAATTTGATGCTGGGTAAAGGTAAAATCTCTTTTGCACCACATAGTTTTGTGGTTGCTGTATTTTGTGGCTCAGCGTGTAGACCTTGTTGAGATATAAGGACAATAAATAGCGCAAATAAGAGAAGTCGCATATATATTATAACCCCCGTTTAAATATTGCGGTTGCGATTGTTATAGTGATAATAGCAAAGATTGTGAGAAAAACAATATCTCCCTGCACAGCCGAGAGGCCGGCATTCTTAAAGAGTATGGACCTTAGGGCATGGACTGAATATGTTTCAGGATTTGCAATTGCAAATGTCTTTAGCCATGCAGGGAAACTCTCTATTGGATATATTGCCCCGCTTGGGAAAAAGAATATGACATTCAAAAATCCTCCCAGAACTCCGACAATCCTCGGATGATTTGCCCTGCCGAGGATAATAAACATCATGCCGAGCAGCCCGAGGGTGGAAAGCACAATAACTGTAATAATCAGGATAAGGCTGTAAAAACTCAGTATCTGCCATAGATAGATGCCTGCAATGAGCGAGCTGAAAAAGAGCACAAGCATGGCGATGATGGTTGTAATCAAAAGCCCGCTGATAATAAGACCCATGACAATATCGAGCTTTGTAAGCGGGGTCAGAAAATGGCTTTCCTCTATCCCCAGAAACTTATCCATCACAATATTAAACACGCCTGTTGTCATGGCGCCGAGGAATATGGCCATAATCACCACTCCTGGTATCAGGGTCTGGTCATAATCCACCTTTTTATATAGCTCTACCTCACGGAGTTTTGTTTTTGTCTGCTCTTCGCGCACAGAGATAAATTCATTTTTAAGCTCAGCCAATGCCCCTGATATTGCAAAACGGATTGAATTTGCAGAGATAGATTCTGCATTATCCAGAAAAAGCCCAAGCTCGCCGCCTTTTCCGTGGATTACATCCCTGCTGAAATTTGGCGGGATAATAAGCGCTCCCTTGAGCAGCCCTTGTTTTAAATTCTCCAGCGCTATTCCCTGGTCTGACAGGTGATACATCTTGATTGTTTTTGGCCCTGCCTCAAGCGCATGCAGCAATTCAACTACCCTATGGCTATAAGGCCCGTTATCCATATCAACAACAGCAATAGAGAGGTTTTTCAATTCACCCTGAAAGGAATTTCCGAGGATAACGAGATAAAGTATAGGCATGACAATGCTCATAGCGATTACTATAGGGTTTCTTAAAAATCGCCTTAAATCTCTTTCAAGGACTGCAAAGAAACGAGTCATGTCGCGTTGCTCCATTGCAAAATGCAAATTGAAGATTGCAGAATGCAAAATGATGGTTTATTTTCTATTGTTTTTTGCAGTAATTACTGATTTGGCAATTATGTTAATCAACTCTGTCGCCTCATTGAGCAATGCATTTAAATCATCACCACGATATATGTCAGATTTTCCAATCAGTCTTATCCAGTATTGTGATTCTCTGAGTTCTTTGAGCACTATCTGCATCTTGTGTATAAAATCATTCCTGCTTTCTGCACCACAAGCCTCTTCATAATTTGCACCAGCCGAGGTAGCGGATTCTATTAACTGATTAGCGATATGGCGTCCCGCGTCAGTTTTATTAAGCTTTGCAACCAGCTTTATAACAAGCGAGGCAAAACCCAATAATCTTTCCGAAAGTTGATTTCTGTTATTTTTCATCTTTTGTTCTTTAGCTCTGCTTTCCGTTTTGCAATTTAAAATTTACTTTCTTTTACTTTGCAATCTGCATTTTGCAATCTGCAATCTGCATTTTGCAATTTATGTCTGTCTTTCCATTCTGCAATCTTCAATCTGCAATTTGCAATATCTTCACCTTCCCCACTTGCTCGGCACGCCTGCGCCTATAAAGAAGCTCACCTTTTTTGCCTCTTCTTCCCTGATAGGCCTTCCTGTAAAATGGATAAACACATCTTCAAGGGTTTGCTGTTTCAAGGTGACCGATGTAACCTTTGCGCCAAGCCTTTCCAACCCGGCCATCAATGCAGGAATCGCCTGTGCGCCGTTATCTACAGACACCCGC
>MGQA01000077.1:0-18594 GCA_001797665.1 Deltaproteobacteria bacterium GWF2_42_12
AGACCAGACCTGTTACAATGTAAATTCTATTATGAGACCCTTAATAAAATATGTCTACACAATTATGGACTCCCTTATAATTGGATTATATTAACAAATCTCTTTTGTGGATTTCAAGTGCTGTGCGGGATTTGGGGTAAAAAACATAAACAGGGCAGAGTTTTTACAATATCTCTACCCTGTTCCGCCTTAGACGGGTATTTCCCTTATCCAACTATATATTTTATAAGTGGATTTGCGTATATCAGAATCAGGGCAATAACCAGCGCATAGATAGCCAGAGATTCTATCATAGCGAGACCTACCAGCATTGTAGTCAGAATCTTTCCGGATGCACCTGGATTTCTTGCTATGCCCTCTACAGCGCCTCTGACTGCCTGCCCCTGACCTATGGCCGCTCCAAATACGCCGATTCCTATTCCGATACCAGCGGCAATTGCAATAGCTGTAAAGAATATAACGCCACTGTCCGATGCCCGCGCTCCTTCCTCAGCAGCCATCGCAACTGAAGCATAGCTTGTCATAAGAGCGATCGCTATGATGACAGTTAATAATAATTTTCTCATTCTTTCCTCCTTAATAATAATTTTTTACTTACCATATTCGTGCTAACGGTTTAAACGGTTTAAACACCCGTCACCTAACACTGTTTTAATGCGCTTCTTCCAATGCACCGCCCAGATACATCATGCTGAGTAGTGAAAAGATAAATGCCTGAATAAATACAACAAGAACCCCAAGCGCTGTTGAGAGCGCCAGAAGCGGATAAGCTATTGGCATTAACAGTAGCAATACGCCAACAATGAGTTCATGGCCCATAATATTGCCAAACAAACGAAGAGAGAGAGAAACAGGCCTTACCAGATGGCTTATAGTTTCAACAAATATCATTAATGGGGTCATAAGAATCCTTAGGATAAGAGGAAGCCCTCCAAGAGGCCCCATAAAATGCTTCAAGTATTTAATCCCGTGTTCCTTTACGCCAATAATATGTGTAGCCACGAATACTATTACAGCCAATCCCGCGGTAGTATTAAGATTTGATGTCGGTGGAAGTAACCCTGGTATTAAACCAAGAAGGTTTGATATAAGTATGTAAATACCAAGAGTCGCAATCAATGGAAAATATTTCTTGCCATGATGTCCCATAGTCTCTTCTACAAAGTTTCCTATGCCTTCGACAACAAACTCTGCAATATTCTGGCCTATGTTATTGGGGATAGACTCCAGTCTTCTGGAAACAAGGTAGCTGAGCACACCAAGACATGCGATAATATATAGCATTATTGCTGTATGAGCCGCTAAACCGAATAATGGAAGTATGATAGGCGCATGCATGTCAAAACTCTTCCCTTTTTGCAAAATATATTGTAGATACCAAGGTGGTTATTGTTATTATTGTCAAGCCAATTATAAGTCCTACTGGGTTTACAAGATTTTTAGCAATCAAAATGCCTATAACAAAAAATGTTACAATGAGTCGTAAATAGTATCTTTTTATAACAAATCGCTGCGCCCTGTCGGCGTCGAATAAAAAACTGGTTTTTATGGTCTTTGTTAATACAGAAAGATTTATTATACCAATAACAGTTCCAGTTAGGACACTCCCTCCTATAAATAACGAAATAGCTGCTGAACTTATAGTAAACGCAATAATTGAGACAATTAAATTACTCAATCCAATTTTTAATAATGGATTGAGGGCGCCCAACTTAATCTGAGCTGCATTAGAAACCATATTTTTTAATCAACTCATAAATATTTATAAAGCCGGCAATTATACCGATTATCAAAAAAATTATTGTAAGCCACGGCGTTGTTGAAAATAGTTTATCCAGGTAAACGCCTATGTAAAGGCCGACAAAGGTGGCAAGTACCATGGATATGCCTAAAGACGATACCCATGCTAATCGTTTAAACAAACCTTTGTTGTCTTCTTCCATACACCCCAACAAAGCTAATTTTCTAACATGTATGAGCGATTAAGTCAATAGTTTTTTCCAAGTTTGTCCAAGTTTTTTCCCAAGTATTACTAAAATTATGGTGCCGGAGGGGGGAATCGAACCCCCATGAGGTTGCCCTCGCGGGATTTTGAGTCCCGTGCGTCTACCAGTTTCACCACTCCGGCAGAGATTTGTTCAAGCTAACATAGGGGTATTTAAACTGTCAAGGGCAAACCTCAGCCACATTCGATAAATCTACTTGACTTGAGTTTCTAAAAGATTTATTATGATGTTGCCATTGGAGGATTTCTGAATGGAATTGGCTGTTTTTGAGCAACTCGGAGAAAAGGTTGAAAGGCTGATAAGGGCATATGACGAGCTAAAAAGAGAAAATGAAAGCTTAACAGGGATGCTAAAATTAAAGGATGAAGAAATAGGAAAACTTACCACTAAACTTGATAAATTAGGGAAGGAAAAAGGGTTGGCAAAAGAAAAGGTGGAAAATATCCTTGCAAGGTTGGAAGGTTTGATTCAAACAGCATAGTGCGCACCATGCGTGCAAGGGGTGTCCTTGAAGGCAGCTGTAGAGGTAAATATTCTTGAACAAAAGCTCGTTGTAAAAAGCAAAGATGGCGAGGAGCATGTAAAAAAGGTTATAGATTTTTTAAACAGCAAAATAGAGGAGGTTAAAGAAAATTCAAAGGCTGTTTCCACGCTTAATGTTGCATTACTTACTGCAATGAATATTGCAGACGATTATCTTGAGGCAAAGGAGAGATTGACGCGATTAGAAGGCAGGTCTAAAAAGCTTTCACAGCTTATAGACAAACAATTAGACTAATTTCTCCCCTGCTGTGTTCGTGATTATGGTATATTCAGAACCAACACTAAAAAAAGAGGGAACCTTCCCTGACTGTCTGCCGACGGATTCCACAGACCCGCTGCGCGGGTTAGATATGGAAGGGTCGAATGCAGTTATAAAAGGTACCCACCTATCAAAAATAGGTTTAATGAATAGCCCATTACACGACGCAAAGCGGGGGAGAAATCAGGAAGAATTTTGAATCAAGGGTAAAAAATAGGGAAAATGATAAAAAATATTAATTCTTATTGCAAAGAGGTAATTCTTGTAAGGAAAAAGAGAAGTTTTGAGGTCAGTAAATTGAGAAGCGGTTTTTTTAAGAAAGAACAATTTCTTCTATTAATGTAAACCCTATAGCTATACCCTTATTCAAATCCTTCCTGCCTAACCACATAATGGATGGCGTGGTTCAGTCAATTTAAGAGAATACTCCAAAATAAGTGGCACCAATTGTTGAGAAAAAAAACTTTCTGAGGAACGATATCCTTCAGAAGCGGCTAAAATTGCCGTTTGAAGAGGTTTTTAGACTAAGTTCTATTATCCAAAAAAAATTTTGGAACCTCAGAGAGTTTAAACAGGCGCATCAAATAGCCCTTTATGCAAGTTTTAAAAATGAGGTTCTTACTGACACTATACTTGAATATGCAATTACTCATGGAAAGGAAGTGTTTTTCCCAAGGGTTGTGCGTGGGAAAAAGGGCCTTATATTTTTGAAGGTAACAGGGAAACAAGACCTTGTTCCTGGTTCCTATGAGATACAAGAGCCGATACACAATAAGATAGAACAAGATTCTTTTGACATTATGGTAGTGCCTGGCATTGCATTTGACAAAAGCGGTAATAGGCTTGGTTATGGGAAAGGTTATTACGATAAGGTGTTACATAGTATAAAAGGAAAATGCCTGATAGTGGCATTTGCATATAATTTTCAAATAACAGATATGGTCCCTGCAGAAGAGCATGATGTTAAGGTTAATAAGATAATTACGGAAAGCAGGGTATTCATTACAGAAAGGGGTGAATAATTTTGGGCAACGGTTTATTTATAATGCTATTGACGATAATCGGAATCGTGGTTGGGGTTGCAGTAGGCTACTTTTTAAGGAAGAGAGTTACAGAAGGGAATATTACAGCTGCCAAGAAGCTGGCTGAATCTATTGTTGCTGAGGCCCAGAAAGAGGCAGAGACTATAACAAAAGAGGCGAGCCTCAAGGCAAAGGATAAGCTTTATCAAAGCAAGATTGAATTTGATAAAGAGACAAGGGAGCGACGGCAGGAGCTGCAGAATCTTGAGAAACGTCTAACGACCAAAGAGGAAAATCTTGATAGGAAAACAGAGTCCATAGATAGACGGGAAAGTGATCTTTCAAGAAGAGAAAAAAATCTTAGTCAGCAGGAGAAAAAAGTACAGGATATGGAAAAGGAATATACTGTGCTTTTGGATAATCAACGGCTTAAATTAGAGCAAACAGCAGGTCTTTCTGCAGAAGATGCAAAAAAGAGTCTTATCGAATTTATGGAAAATGAGGCAAAGGCTGAGGCTGCAAGGTCTATAAAAAAGATTGAGGACGAAACAAGAGAAACCGCTGCCAATAAGGCAAGGGAAATTATAGCGTTGGCTATCCAGAGATATGCGGGTGACTATGTTGCAGAAAGGACTGTCTCAGTTGTAAATCTTCCTAACGATGAGATGAAAGGCAGAATTATAGGAAGAGAGGGCCGTAACATACGGGCCATCGAGGCTGCCACTGGCATTGATATTATTATAGATGATACACCTGAAGCAGTAATATTGTCAGGCCACAATCCTGTGAGGAGAGAAGTTGCAAAGCTAACTTTAGAAAGACTGGTAGCTGACGGCAGGATACATCCAGCAAGGATAGAAGAGATTGTAAATAAGGTTGAACAGGAGATTGAGCAGGCTATTAAAGAAGCGGGTGAACAGGCTATATTTGATGCAGGAATCCATGGTCTGCATCCTGAATTGGTAAAGTTGATAGGAAGGCTTAAATTCAGAACAAGTTATGCCCAGAATGTTTATGTCCACTCCCTTGAAGTGGCATTTCTCTGCGGGATAATGGCAGCTGAATTGGGTCTTCCACAGAAACTTGCAAAAAGGGCAGGGCTGCTTCATGATATTGGCAAGGCAGTTGATCATGAGATAGAAGGTTCTCACGCAGTAATCGGAGGGGACCTGGCAAAAAAGTACGGTGAAAACCAAAGAATAGTAGAGGCAATTGCAACCCATCACGACGATAATCCAGCGTCTTTGTTGGGCGTTCTTGTCCAGGCTGCTGATGCCCTTTCTGCCGCACGACCAGGCGCGAGAAAAGAGATGATGGAAACATATCTCAAGAGGCTCGAAGACCTTGAGAAGATAGCGACGTCATATCCTGGTGTCGAAAAGGCATATGCAATTCAGGCAGGAAGAGAGGTTAGAGTTATAGTAACCAATCAAACAACCTCTGATGAAAACGCTGTCATGCTTTCAAAAGATATTGCAAGAAAGATAGAGAAAGACCTAAATTATCCAGGTCAGATAAAGGTTACTGTTATACGTGAGACGCGTGCTATTGATTATGCCAAATGAAATAGGAGGCAGGTTGAGGTTAAGGCCAAGGATAAGGAAAAGAAAGTTCTCAACCTTATCCTTAGCCTAAAAGTAGTATGTCTGATTTAATTAAGGTTTTCTTTATAGGCGATATTATCGGCAGGTCGGGCAGAAGCGCTGTTAAAGAGCTTCTGCCCGATTTATTAGAGAAACATACAATAGATTTTGTCATTGCAAATGGAGAAAACGCCGCTGGTGGATTCGGCATTACCCCTGCTATTGCAGAAGAGCTTTTAAGCATCGATATAGATGTTTTAACTTCCGGCAACCATATCTGGGATAAAAAAGAGATTATTGATTACATCAGAGACAAAAAATGGCTTCTAAGACCTGCTAACTATCCTGAGGGGGCGCCTGGTTTTGGATGGTCAGTATTTAAAACAAAGTCAAATATAAAGATAGGTATTCTCAATCTTTGCGGCAGGGTATTTATGGATAGTCTTGACTGCCCATTCACAGTTGGCAGCAAGGCGGTAAAAGAGATAACACAGCAGACGCCGGTAATTATTGTTGATATGCATGCTGAAACAACCTCTGAAAAGGCTGCAATGGGATGGTTTATGGATGGCAAGGTGAGCGCTGTTATAGGGACCCATACCCATGTTCAGACTGCCGATGAGCGGATACTGCCTCAGGGTACAGCATTTGTAACTGATGCAGGCATGACGGGCGCTATGAATTCTGTTATCGGAATGCAGAAGGAGATTGTGCTTGAGAGGTTTTTAACTCAGATGCCAAGGAAGTTTGAAGTTGCCACTAAGGATATCGTCATGCAGGGGGTAGTCATATCTATTGAGTCGAAAACCGGCAAGGCAACAACGATAGAAAGAGTCAACATACCTTTATGACAGAAATAACAAGACAGCTTTCTATTATAAAACGAGGTATTGTAGAACTTATATCAGAAGATGAACTATCAGAAAAATTAAAAAGAAGTCTTAAAACAGGTAAACCCCTCCGCGTTAAGGCAGGCTTTGACCCCACAGCCCCAGACCTTCATCTTGGCCATACAGTCCTTATCCACAAATTAAAACAATTCCAGGAGCTTGGCCATCAAGTGCTCTTTTTGATAGGCGATTTTACAGGCATGATAGGCGACCCAACAGGAAAATCTGAAACCAGAAAACCCCTTAGCAAAGAAGATGTAGCCAAAAATGCAGAGACCTATAAGGCCCAGATATTTAAAATACTGGACGAAAAGAAAACAGAGATAGTATTCAACAGTCAATGGATGAATAATCTCTCTTCATCAGACCTGATAGTGCTTGCCTCAAAATATACGGTTGCCAGAATGCTTGAAAGGGATGATTTTAAAAGGCGCTATACTGGCAATAGGCCAATTGCAATCCATGAATTCCTATATCCGCTTGTTCAGGGCTATGATTCTGTTGTCTTAAATGCAGATGTTGAGCTGGGCGGGACAGACCAGAAATTCAACCTCCTCGTGGGCAGAGAGCTTCAGAGAGAATTTGGGCAGGAGCCTCAGATAGTGATGACCATGCCGCTTCTTGAGGGTCTTGACGGTATTCAAAAAATGAGCAAGTCTCTGGGAAACTATGTGGGGATTACAGAGCCGCCTCAGGAAATATTTGGAAAGATAATGTCCATATCAGATGAACTAATGATTAGGTACTATGAGCTTTTAAGCTCTCTTGCCAATGCGGAGCTTGAGGCGCTGAAAGACGGTTTAAAAAAAGGCAAGACACATCCCAGAGGTGCTAAGGTAAGCCTTGCTAAAGAGATTGTTGCAAGATTTCACAGCACTGATGCGGCAACAAAGGCAGCTTCTGAGTTTGACAAAGTATTCAAATCTAAAGGCATCCCTGAAAATATAGAGGAAAAGATAGTAACAATTAATAGTCCAGACATTGGTGTTATTGACCTTTTAAAAAACAGTTCTCTAACCCCTTCAACATCTGAGGCACGGCGGCTTATTCAACAAGGCGGTATAAGTGTAGATGGCAATAAAGTATCTGATATAAATCAGACGCTATCCGCTAACAAGGTTTATCTCATACAAATTGGCAAGAGAAGGTTTGCAAAGATAATTATTAAAGAAGTCTCGTAGCAAAAAGGTTTTTCAAAAAAACTTGCAATTGTCTCCTCATTAAGTTACACTTTGAAAAAAATTATAGGTGCAGACCCCATTAGAAAACCTCTGGCTTTCCAATGGGAGTGCATACACAGGGACATAGACCCTGTTGACTTAAAGAGGAAATTTATCTCTGCTACCTGCCCTGTAAGACCGTTGCTCTCTTACAGGGCGGAGCAGAACTATCTAATGGGGCAAAGAGATAATGATAGTTCAGTGTGATACATGCAATACAAAATTTCGACTGGACGATTCAAAGGTAAAAGATAAAGGCGTACGGGTCAGGTGTACAAAATGTCAGAACGTATTTACTGTTATGCCGTCAACACCTGAAGCTACTCCTCCAGAAACCCCTTCTACTCAGGAAGAAACCTTTGAGGTCTCATTTGGGGCAGCACAGGAGCCTGCCCAAAAGGCTCCAACAGCAGACTTTAGTGGTTTTACTGAAGAACCTCAGCCCTCAAAGCAGAAAGAAAAGGCTGAACAGTTAGAATGGGGTATCGGAGGCCCGGATTTGTCTCCTGAGGAAAAGCCAAAAGAAGAAACTAAATCAGAATGGGATATCGGTTTTCAGACCACTCCTTCAAAGGAAGAGCCGGCTTTTTCCTTTGGCGAGAAAAAAGAGCTACCTCAGCCAGAAACGAGTGAATTTAGTTTTAAAATAGGAGAAGAGCCTGCCATATCATATGAAGCCGAGAAGAAGGAAGCTCCCAAATCTGAAGAAATGCCAGGTTTTGGTCTTGACCATGGTTTTGCTGTTGCACCGCATGCAGAAAAGGTATCCTTTGAGGTAGAACCCTCGCCCTCAGAGGAAGAATTTGTTATCCCTCCGAAAGAAGAGGCAAAGACTGTAGTAATGCAGCCGCCTAAGGTATCTGTTCCATTTCCTGACATTTCGGAGAAGACTTTTTTTGAATCAAAGATTGGTGAAGAGAAAGACATTGCCTTCGAGGTTCCACAGGGAGGGAAATCAATAGTGCGTCGCATTCTTATTATTCTTGCAATTATTTTGTTGTTGGGCGGAGGGGCAGGGGTATTTTATCTGAATATTGGAGCAGGATTTTTAGACAAAATTACAGGTATGATAGGTGGTAAAAAAATGCCTGCGCAACCGCTATTGGATATTGTTGGTTTACAGGGATATTATGTGGACAATCCCTCAGCCGGTCGCCTATTTTTAATAGAAGGAAAAGTGGTGAGTAATTCAAGCGAACCGAAAGAAGTCAATGGAATACATGGGATTATATTTGATAAAAGCGGGAAACAGGTAAAAGACGCATGGGTTGCGCCTGGCAGGGTTTTATCAAGAGACGAGGTAAAGGGTATTACTGCTTCAGAATTAGGGAAGAGATTTAGAGATAAAAAAGGCATAATACCTGCTAAAGGAACTGTTCCTTTTATGTTGGTCTTTCAGGGTGTTTCAGATGAATTGGCAGAATATAGTGTGGAGTTAAGTCAGTGATTCCATAGTTGCAATTTTTAAGATTTTCTCTTCCCTTTCACGACCTATCTTTTTTTCACTCTCAAATGTTATAAAGCCATATATATCTATACACAGCGACATAAATAGGACAGCATACAGAGCGTCAGAACAAAGCAGACCAAGGCGCGGTTGCGAGGCGAAGCCGAAGCAAACTATCGAAGCCACTGCAAGTGTATTGTCAGTTCAATCTCGCATGGGATTCCTCGCTTTGCTCGGAACAGGCTCCAGTGAGGAGTGAGGCGTCCTCCCCCTTTATCCCCCTCTGGAGGGGGACAGGGGGAGGACGCCTCAACGACGAACTGAGGAGCAACGCAGGTATGCGAAGTTATGACGATCTGTATAAAAATATATTTCTTAAATCCTTTATATTCAGTTATAATTATTAATATTTCAAATGCTGGAAGCTGAACTCATAGCTTTTGTAAAAAGGCTTGTAAAGGACATGGCATCTTTGCCCGAACATAGCATGAAGATACAGTTGCTCGGCCGCAGGCTTGCCAGCCTTGAACCAAAGGAGGCAGCCGTTGTTCTCAATGCATTTTATGATAAAGATTCGGAATATCTCATTGACTTCAGAAAGGCTAAGGCACTTATGGCAGACCCGAAGGAGGTAGTATCAGCAATAGGCAAAGAAAAGAGCAGGCTCATTTATCTTGCCTCTTTAGATCTTGATTTACAAAGGGTGGGGCGATTTTTTACTGACCTGCCGCCGCATAAAAAGGGCATCAGTGGCTATGACAAAGAAGAAGAGGCAAAGATGGAATTTCTAACACTGGGTGAAAGAAGGGCGCTGTCAAAAGGCTGGATAAAGGATAAGTTAGATAGGCTTTTATCAGACCCTGATCCGATAGTAATCACAAATATCTTAAACAATCCAAGGGTTACAGAAAAAGAAGTATTAAAAATTGCGTCAAAACGACCTAACTCCCCAAATATAATGAAACTGATATCAACACATATGCGATGGGGTTTACGGTATGCAATAAGAAAGGCCCTTGTTCAAAATCCTTATACACCACCGCGTATTGCGCTTGGACTTTTAGAATTTCTTTTTTCTCAGGATTTAAAAGATGCGGCTACTGACGGCAGTTTACATCCACAGGTAAGGATGGCTGCAAAAGAAAGGCTACAGGAGAGATAATGCGCCTAAATGCAAATTGTAAATTGAAGATTGCAAATTGAGAAATGCAAAGATACAAAATAATTCAAATCGGCTCCGCCAAAGGCGAATTGCACTTTTCGGTCTTCATTTTGCAATCATGCAAAGCGTGATTATGCCACGCTCAGCGTGGCAATGAAGAGAAGCGACTGGTTACACCTTTTTGGCAGGTTCTTCAGATTTTGAGGATACAGATTTTGGTTCTTCTTTTTGAGAAACTATATCTTCAGCTTCCGAAGAGGCCTTCTTAAAGTTTTTTATAGCCTGGCCAAGACCTGACCCTATGTTCGGTAGTTTTCCAACGCCGAATATGATTAAAATGATGACAAGGATTAAAATAAGCTCTGTTGTCCCAATGCCAAACATATGAAAGGACCTCCTTGACTCCTGTTTTCATAGTTACAGATTATTTTATTTATGTCAATAAAATTTTTATCAGTGAGATATAAAGAACAACTTCCTTTGTTTTTGTTGATTTCTATTTTTATCCATTTCGGAATCTTTCTTGCAATCCCGCAGATAAGGATTGGAAAAAAGGTATTGCCAAGATTGATACCTGTTGAGATAATAAAAGTTCCGGAACAAGCAAAGACAGCAGAAAAACGGCCAGAAGTCGTGGGTCGTGAGTCAATAGAAAAAAGGAAAGCGCTACCGGTTGAATCAAAGCCTCGAGTGCCAAAGGAAACGGTAGAGACAAATAAGGCTAAAGAATCTTTGCCTGCGGAATCCAAACTACTATCAGAAGAAAAGGCGGGTGACCTATTAAATAAAAACTTAACTGGTAGTAAAGATGAGGCGCAGGTAGTTCCTCCCTTAACAGAGGAAAAGCCTTTAAGGTTATATCCTTCAGAAGAACGTATCGCTGAGTTAACCAAAGAATATGAAAAACAAACTCCTATTGCAGAAAAAAATAAAAGCCTCTCATTTGATACAAGTGAGCCACGTTATATTTCATATTTTGAGACATTAAAAGGCATGATCTATCACAGATGGGAGTATCCTCAGGCAGCGGTAAGGGAAGGCCAGGCTGGCAGACTTTTTATTCGATTCAGCATTTTAAAGAATGGAAAATTAGAGGAGGCAATTCTTATTAAATCCTCTGGTTATCCAATGCTTGATGATGCGGCCTTATCAGCCATAAGGCTGGCAGCGCCGTACTATCCATTTCCAAAGGATTTTGGCAGCGTTGAGAGGATTACTGTTAATGCATCGTTTGAATACATGCTTATACCAACCGTTGGAAGATAGCTTTATGCTACTATAAGGAGTTTATTATTTTACGCATATCTGAAATATTCCTGAGCATTCAGGGTGAATCCACCTATGCAGGGCTGCCGTGCATCTTTGTTAGGCTCACTGGTTGCAATTTGAGGTGCAAGTGGTGTGATACAACATATGCCCAGATGCTGGAGAAGGGCGAGGAATTTTCTGTTGAGCAGATAATTAAAGAGGTGAAAAGATTTAAATGTAAATTAGTGGAGGTTACTGGCGGAGAGCCACTCTTGCAGGATGAAAGCCACGAGCTTTTGAAAAAGCTTGTGAAACTTGGTTACGAGATACTTATTGAAACAAACGGTAGTATAAGCCTTAAATCAGTTAACCCTAATATTGTAAAGATAGTAGATGTTAAATGCCCATCCAGCGGCCACAACGGAAGTTTTATACTCGAAAACCTAAAATATATTACATTGCGCGATGAAATAAAATTTGTTATAGCAGATAGGAAGGACTATGAATATGCGCGTGATTTCTTGGAAAGGTGCGTAAAGGATAAAACCACAAAGATTCTCTTTGCGCCAGTATATCCCAAGATGTCCTCACAAGAACTTGCAAGCTGGATATTGAAAGACTGCCTCCAGGTAAGACTTCAACCGCAGATTCATAAATTCATTTGGGGGGAAGAAAAAGGGAGATAGATGCACTTATTTGTATTTGGCGCCTTGATTTTATATATTTTAAGTTTTTTTCTTGTAATGCTATATCGTTTCACTCCCTCGCCTTTACCCTCACCCTCGCCTGAGGCAGGAAAAGCGGAAAGGGTGACAGGAAAAGAGCTTTTTGAGCTTCTTTCTAAATCTGCAATTGTAATCGGGCTTATTTTTCATACTATTGCCCTTGGCATACGGACACATGAATCAGGCCATGCGCCGATGCTGGCTATGTATGAGACTCTCCTTTTCTTTAGCTGGTCAACAGTCCTTGTGAGCGCAATTGTAATATTACGATACAATGAGAGGCTTACAGAGCTTATAACCATCCCTGCTGCTATACTGGCAATGATATTCGCGCAGGTCAATGAGATACCCCCTAAACCATTAACACTTATTCTGAAAACATGGTGGTTTGAAACCCATGTCATAACATCCTTTGCAGCCTATGCCTTGTTTACCCTGGCATTTGCAGGGGCGGTTTTGTATTTAATCTATGATCTCCGAGCCATGCCTTTGCGCGCTTTGCGTGTCATTGCGAGGAGCGGTAGCGGTTGCGAGGCGAAGCCGGAGCAAACTCAGAGATTCCTCGCTTCGCTCGGAACAGGCTCCGCAACCCTCACTCCTGATGAAATTGCTTCAGGGCTAAAACCCATCGCAATGACAGTCTCTGACCTTAAAAAGGACTTTCAGGACATTGCAAACCGCAGCATCCTATGGGGGTTCTTCTTTTTCTCCGCCTCCATGTTTGCAGGCGCAGTATGGGCATATCTCGCCTGGGGCACATACTGGCTCTGGGAGCCAAAGGTCATCTGGTCATTCATAGTGTGGTTTTATTATGCAGGCGCAATGCATGCCTATTATGTAAAGGAATGGAGAGGCAAGGGGCTGGCAATAGCTACTGTTATAGGATTTTTTGTGGTGCTGTTTACATATCTTGGGGTGAGTCTCTTAATGAAGAGCAGCCACAGCTTTTAGGACAAACGCAATCCCTTGATAGAATCCTTCAAGGGCAGGCTTTGGCTAAATACTTTGTCCCGCTGAGCGGTGCGTCAAAGCCCTCGCAATGACAAGTTTGGTATTTTTTAAGAGAGCCCTTAAATCTGTCTGCGCAAAGTGAGCGCCATGAATACGCTCTCCTTCCAACTACCTACAGAAGAAACAGGTTACGTTCAAGCAACTATAGCGCCTATTTTTTTAGTTTGCGACTTTTTATTGGAAAAAAGTTTGGTGGGCAATCAGGTAGGCGGTGGGGTGTGGGATTTTGTTTTGACCACACCCCACATCCCACACCCTAATTTTTTGACTTATCTACAATCTTCCCCTTTTTCAGCCACGGCATCATAGAGCGGAGTTTTTCGCCAACCTTTTCTATGGGGTGTTCTTGTCCTCTTTTCGTGAGCGCGCTGAAAACGGGTTTGTTTACCTTATTCTCCAGCATCCATTCCCTTGCGAATGCGCCGCTCTGTATCTCCGTCAATATCTTCTTCATCTCTTTTTTTGTTTCTTCTGTTATAACCCTCGGCCCCCTGGTCAAGTCGCCGTATTGGGCTGTGTTGCTGATGGAGTATCTCATATTGGATATTCCACCCTCATATATCAAATCCACAATAAGCTTTAATTCATGCAGACACTCAAAATATGCCATCTCCTCAGGATAACCTGCCTCTATCAAGGTCTCATAGCCCGCCATAATAAGCGCTGTTGCTCCGCCGCATAAAACAGCCTGCTCTCCGAACAGGTCTGTCTCTGTCTCGTCTTTGAATGTGGTTTCAATAATGCCTGCTCTGCCGCCGCCGATGGCGCTGGCATAGGCAAGCGCCACGTCCTTTGTGTTTTTTGAAGGATCATGATGAACTGCAATAAGCGTTGGAACACCGTTACCTTTCGTATATTCATGTCTGACAAGATGTCCGGGACCTTTTGGCGCAGCCATGAACACATTGATGCTTGCATCCGGCACAATCTGGCCAAAGTGGATATTGAAACCATGCGCAAACGCAAGATATGCCCCTTTTTTCAGATTAGGCCCAATCTCATTTTTATAAAGGTCTCCCTGAAGCTCGTCAGGCACAAGTATCATAACAACATCAGCCTGCTTTACAGCGCTTGCAACATCCATAACCTTTAGACCTGCTGTCTCTGCCTTTTTCCACGAGGCGCCGTCTTTTCTGAGTCCCACCACCACATCAACGCCGCTCTCCTTCAAATTCTGAGAATGTGCATGGCCCTGACTGCCATAGCCAATGACCGCCACTTTTTTAGACCTGATAATCTCTATATCAGCATCTTTGTCATAGAAAACCTTCATTAATAATGTCCTCCCATAATTTTAATTTTTCAAGCCACTTTTACTATTTTGCCTTTACTGAGCCTTTTATAGTTTGCCTTCTTCTCGAATATTCTTAATTGTTTTTCTTCGCTCATAGCAGGGTATCTGGAAGAATCTACTTCAAAAGATCTAATTCTTCTTTTAGCTATTTCAATATATTCCTTATTTATATCAATGCCAACATATTTTCTCCCCATTTTTTTAGCCGCTACCAATGTTGTCCCACTGCCGGCAAAAGGGTCAAGCACCACCGCTTTATCTGAATAGGTTGTCAGGTTTATTATATATTCACACAGACTTAACGGCTTCACAGTCCTATGTAAATTAAAATCCCCTTTTTCTTTTTTATCCGGCTTCGAAATCAAAAAACATTTGTCAACCACTTCATTTATCTTATTTGTTGAAACTACATTAGACGGAAACATATCTTGACCAATTTTCACATGAGTGTTTAATAAACCAACATTAAATTTTCTGAAATTCTCCAGAAACGTTCCTTGCGGTTCTTTTTGTGCCATTACAATCGGTTCAAAACAAGATTTAATCTGAGGGGTTTTCCATCCGTTTAGTTGTTTTTTCAAGTCATCTCTATCTTCTTTGTCTTCATTTAATTTCTCTATAAAATGATTCAAGCTCATTGCCTTTGGCTGATTTTGGGTATATAACCAAATAAAGCAATCCCTTATCAAAAATCCTGTATCATCAATCGCAGAAACCATTCGGTGATACAATCTTGGACTTGAAAAAGAAAAGAAAAATCCGCCGGGTTTCAAAACCCGTAAAACCTGTTTTGAAATTTTATAATACCACTCGTAAAAATTTTTCCCCTGCTCTCTGTCAAACTTCATGCCAGCAGGCAATGATTTGATAACATGATGATATTTCGTGCTTGCTACTTTCTTTTCATCCCATCTGTCATCCATCTTGTCTAAAAAATATGGCGGGTCAGTCAAAACCAAGTCAATGCTTCCAGCATCAATTTCGGCAAGGATTTGCTATGAATCACCGTGAATTATTTTATTCAAATATTCACCATTCATTAGGGTCTTGTCCTTTAAACTTGTCCTCGCAGGTATTAAGCGGGGATTCGTTGTATAAAATTTTATATATGCCTCTTTTAATCTTTTCATTACACTTTTTAATTACTGCCGATTTTGCAATCCCTCTAACCCTTCCTCTTTCATCAAATACCCAAAAATCTCTGTATGCGCGATTACATTTTTGACACTGAGGAATTATGTTTCCTTCAACTAACGGTTTGAACGCGTCAATGTGTGCCTGTTGTAGTTTAGTAATAGTACCCGACCAATGCAAATTCCGCTTGCCTTCTTCTGAACCGCAGGTAGCGCAGCGGTTTCCGTATTGCTGTTTGATTTTTTCCCAATCACCACTTGATTCTATTCTGTGGCCTTTGAAATTTGGATAAGGTCTTTCCAGTGTGATCAGACGATATTCTCCGCTTTTCTTCACATGGACATTATCTCTGCCGCCTGCTGAAATAAACCACCCAGACTGCGCCCCTAAATGCCTTGCTTGTTGAACATCGGTAGTTTCAGGATAAAATTTTCTAATAAAGGCGGTTAAATCTTGTTTGGTTACAAGAACAGTGCTGGGATAAAACCTTGCAAGATAAATCAGAACAAGTGCGTTTCTGGTATATTTCCCATCAGCATCTTTTAACTTAGGCAACTTAACACCATGCCGTTTTAAATACTTTGCGTGATAATCTTGAATAATTTGATATACTGCTTCTATTTCTTTATCTGTCATAACAATCCATTTTGAATTTACTTCCCGCTCTTCGGGCTTCTTGCCATAGCAATCTTGCCAGTCCTGACAATTTCTTTAATGCCAAACGGCCTTAAAAGCTCTGTAATGGCATTTACCTTTTCCGCATCGCCTGTCATCTCAATGGTATATGTTGTTGGGCTTACATCAACAACCTTGCCTCTGAAGATATCAATAGTGCTCAGTATCTCAGCCCTGTCATCTGCATTTGCATTAACCTTTATCATGGCAAGCTCCCTTTCTATGTGTTCCTCGGCAGTCAGGTCGCTCACCTTGATGACATTTATAAGTTTATTCAACTGCTTGGTAATCTGCTCTATTACCTGATCGTCACCTGATGTTACAATTGTCATTCGTGACACTTTGGGATCAAGGGTTTCAGCAACACAGAGGCTCTCAATATTAAAGCCCCTGCCGGAGAAAAGACTGGCTATCCTGCTCAATACGCCGAATTCATTATCTACAAGCACAGATATGGTGTGACGCATTAATTTCCTCCATAATCACCTTGCCTTGGTTCTTTTTTCCCTCTATTAAAGAATCAAGAGTGCGCATTATTTATTGCTCTCATTTTATTTTTAAAAATTCTTCTGCTGAAATCCCGGCCTGTTTTAATATTGCTTTCAAAGTGCCTTCCGGCATATCTCCAGAATGATTTGGAATTGTGGTTCTTGCCCTGGTTCTTGGATTCCACCAAATTTCATGGCTGCCTTTTGCCTGTCTGTCAAACTCAAATCCTGTCTTCTTTAATCTTCTGACTATCTCCCGATACTTAAATCCAGCAAGGTTTCCCACAATTTATATCCCTACGGCAATATCAATATCAATATCGTTTTCAGGCTTTATAATGCCAGCCGGTAAAGGATCCCCATGCTCTTCAAAAGACTCTATAAGTTTTTTTGCCACATCATGAGCTATTTCTATGGTTTCTGCGATAGTTCTGCCTTGAGCAACCAAACCAGGCAAAATAGAGCTGGTAGCAAGATAACCACCTTCTGCAAGTGGAGTGATATGCAATCTTACAAATACTTCTGACATAATGCACCTCCTGTTTTATTGTCTTTGCCCAAATCAAGTTTGAAGATGAAAGGTGTTAAGTAAGAATTTAAAACATAAAAACATAGCATAAAAACATAGGAAAAACATAGGGACAACCTCCGTATTCACCTTGTCCTCTCTCGCCTGACTCATGCGGGGAAGAGGGCAAAACTATGGGTTTACTTTGGTATTGCCTCTATCAGTTCACGCTCAAAAATTGTCCAGATGCAAGGCGGAGCAAGCCCCCGATTGAAACTGTCGGGGGGAGGCATACTGGGGATTTGAAATCTGTCCCCAAGTTGAGCGCAGAAGCCGCAGCGACAACGCCGCAGATGGGCATTTTTCAGCGTAAACTCTTTACACCAGCAGCATCTTATTCAACGGCTGCCCTGCCGGCACCATGGGATATACATCCTCTTCAGGGTCTACCACAAAGTCCATCAATACTGGCTTGCTCTTTACTGTAAGGGCTTCTTTTATAACAGGGTCCACCTCTTCTGGCTTCGTAGCACGAAGTCCTACTGCGCCATATGCCTCTGCGAGTCTTACAAAATCAGGCGCAACGCTTATGCATGTATGAGAATATCTCTTTTCATAGAAGAATTCCTGCCACTGCCTTACCATACCGAGAAACTTATTATTAAGTATTGCCACCTTTACAGGCAGCTTATACTGAACTGCAGTTGCCATCTCCTGTATGTTCATCTGAATACTGCCGTCTCCGGCTATATCAATTACAATCTTGTCCGGGAAAGCGACCTGTGCGCCAATGGCAGCAGGGAAACCAAATCCCATAGTACCAAGACCGCCGGATGTTAAGAATGTCCTTGGCTTATCAAATTTATAAAACTGGGCTGCCCACATCTGATTTTGACCGACCTCTGTTGTAATTATAGCCTTTCCTTTTGTCAGTTCAAAGATACGCTCGATGACATGCTGCGGCTTTATTTTTTTATCGTCATATTTATATGAAAGCCTGTGTGTTTCTGCCCAATTTTTAATTTGCCCATGCCATTCGTTGATGGATTCTTTATACGCCTTTAGCCCCTTTGTCTCGTCTATATGCTTTAGCATATCTTTAAGAACAAGCTTTACATCTCCGACGATTGGTATATCCACCTTTACATTCTTGCTTATAGATGTTGGATCAATATCAACATGGATTATCTTTGCATAAGGCGCAAATTCATCTATCTTTCCCGTTACCCTGTCGTCAAATCTTGCTCCTATGGCTATAAGACAATCAGTGTTTGTTACTGCCATATTAGCGCAATATGTACCATGCATGCCGAGCATGCCCAAAAACAGCGGATGGGTGCCAGGAAATCCTCCAAGCCCCATCAAGGTATTTGTAACAG
>MGQA01000077.1:18611-18886 GCA_001797665.1 Deltaproteobacteria bacterium GWF2_42_12
AGGCATTAGACAGTATAATACCACCGCCTGTGTATATTAGCGGCCTCTTTGATTTAAAGATGAGTTCAATAGCCCTCTTTATCTGGCCTGGATGGCCTTCATATGTTGGCTTATAGCTTCTCAACTCAACCCCTTCTGGATATTTGAATTCATGTAATGCGCTCAAAACATCCTTAGGTAAGTCTACAAGCACGGGGCCAGGTCTTCCTGTTGTTGCTATATGAAACGCCTCTTTTATAATCCTGGTTAAATCCTTGATATCCTTAACAAGATAA
>MGQA01000077.1:18912-20751 GCA_001797665.1 Deltaproteobacteria bacterium GWF2_42_12
CCTCCTGAAACGCATCATTGCCAATCAGCGCTGTCGGAACCTGCCCGGTAAAGACTACAACCGGGATGGAATCCATGTATGCAGTGGCAATGCCGGTAACAGTATTGGTTGCGCCAGGGCCTGATGTAACAATAACAACGCCGGGCTTGCCTGTTGCCCTGGCATAGCCATCAGCCATATGCACAGCGCCCTGCTCATGTCGCACCAAGATGTGCCTTAACGCTGTTACGCCATAGAGCGCATCATAAACCGGAAGAACCGCGCCTCCGGGAAATCCGAATATCGTATCTACCCCTTCTTTTATGAGGCTTTCAATGAATATTTGCGCGCCTGTTTTTTTCATCTGAAAATATTCCCTCACCTATCATTCCGAGCGAAACGAGGAATCTCTGAGTTTGCTTCGGCTTCGCCTCGCAACCGCTAACACTCCTCGCAATGACATTTTTGCTTATGCAACTACCGCCCCTGTATTTGCTGATGTTACAACCTTTGCGTATCTGGCAAGCCATCCTTTTTTAATCTTCGGCTCTGGCGGCTTCCAGCCTGCCTTTCTTTTATCTAACTCTTTACTTTCTACTCTTAACTCTATTTTTCTTTTAGGTATGTCAATCTCTATCTCATCACCATCCTGAACAAACGCTATAGGCCCGCCTTCCATTGCCTCAGGAGATATATGGCCTATGCAAGGGCCTCTTGTGCCACCTGAAAATCTGCCGTCTGTTATAAGGGCAACCTTGTCAGCCATACCCATCCCTGTTATCGTTGCAGTCGGCGCAAGCATCTCTCTCATGCCTGGCCCGCCCTTAGGTCCTTCATATCTCACAACAATAATATCTCCTGCCTTTATCTTTCCGCCGAGTATTGCCTGCATTGCAGACTCTTCTGAGTCAAAACACCTTGCCTTGCCTGTAAAATGCCTCATCTTTTTACTTACAGCAGTCTGTTTTATAACGCATCCATTAGGCGCAAGGTTTCCTTTTAAAACAGCTATGCCGCCTTCTTTAAAATAAGCATTCTCAACGGTTTTTATCACATCGCTGTCATTCACCTTTCCCTTTTCAGCAATCTCCTTTATCCTTTTCTTAGAAACAGTTATATTATCTTTTAAAAGACCTTTCAGCCTGTTCATAACAGCAGGAATCCCGCCTGCATATTCCAGGTCTTCCATGAAATGGTCTCCAGCAGGCTCAAGTTTAACGATATTTGGCGTCTCCCTGCTTATGCTGTCAAACAGCTCAAGTGACAGCTCAATCCCTGCCTCATGCGCAATTGCCGGTATATGGAGCACAGTATTCGTTGAACCGCCGAGGGCCATGTCAATCCGTATAGCATTCTCAAATGCGTCCATTGTCATGATTTTTCTTGGAGTCAAATCTTCTTTAGCCATCTCAACAATACGCACACCTGAGTCAAATGCAATTCGTTTCTTATCAGCAGAGCCTTCAAGGGCTGTGGCGCATCCAATCAATGACATGCCAAGGGATTCTGTAACACACGCCATGGTATTGGCAGTATACATACCCTGGCATGAGCCTCCGCCTGGGCATGCGCAGAATTCAAGGTCTGAAAGCTCCTGTTCGGTTATCTCTTTATTTTTAAATCTTCCGATTGCCTCATATGTGTCCCTGACAAATGAACGGCGTTTCATTTTATACATCCCTGTATGCATCGGCCCTGCTGTAACAATTATCGAAGGGACATCAAGCCGCGCTGCGGCCATGAGCATACCAGGTGTTATCTTGTCGCAGTTTGTAAGAAGCACCAATCCATCCAAGGCATGCGCCATTGCAACTGATTCAATCATGTCAGCAATAAGCTCCCTGGTTGGAAGAGAATAGT
>MGQA01000077.1:20790-42283 GCA_001797665.1 Deltaproteobacteria bacterium GWF2_42_12
AGAATGCGTGGCCGCCCCCTGTATGCACACCTTTTTCAATGAACCTTTCCAGGGTTCTCATACCAATGTGCCCTGGCACAAGGTCATTAAAGGAAGTGGCAACACCGATAAACGGCCTCTCCATCTCCTCTTTTGTCAGACCTGTAGCATATAAAAGGGCCCTGTGAGGAACCCGCTCAAGTCCTCTTTTTATTCTGTCACTACGCATATAAGTTAGACGGTCGTTATTGAACAACAGACAGTGGTCATGAATAAGTGCCACCGTCCAACAATCACAGTCTACCGTCTATTATCTCGCCTCTCTGTGCTTTAAAACTATCCGTTCCATCCTGTCTTTTTGCAAGAGTTTCAACTTTTTCAGCTTTTTTTCCTCAGTCTCTTCCTCTCTTGTCAAGTGTGGTTTTTTACCAAGCTTAGCAGCCCTTTTTTCAAAGTCTCTGTGTGCTTCGTAAATCCTCCTAAACTCTGAATTTCCTTCCAGTAATCCATTCAAAAAGTCTCCATCCAACATTATCATAGAATGGCCTCCTTTTTACTTAAGATTACTTACACATTGTGAAACAGATATTAGTATAACATACTCTACTTGTCAATATTTGGCAAAAAAGGGTAATGTTGAACTATAGGCAATGAAATTACGCAATCTTATCCCTGACTCTAACCCCGTTTTAATTTAACCTCCGCCTCCGACGGTCTTAAATAATTCAGTTTTATATTTTCTGGACTGATGACTTCGCCCCTTCTGAACCTTTGCAATGACAACATGCCTATATTAAATGCCTTAACTGGCCATAGATGCAGCGGCGCAATAAGGATTTGGGATTTGAGATTTAAGATTTGAGATTTAAAAACCTGAATTCCATCGCCAATAAATATGGTCGGTTCTTGTATTATTTCAATAAGGGCAGTGGGACTTATTGCCGTGTCAGGCATAATGCAACTGCATTCGGCGCCCTGAAACTTGTAAATGCCTGCGTAAACCTCTTTTTTTCGCGCATCCAACATAGGGCATATCTGTTTATCAGAATAAGGAAGATTCATTGCAAGGGCCTCTAATGTTGAGACACCGACAATGGGTTTATTTAGGCTCCATGCAAGTCCTTTCACGGTAGATAGACCGATGCGTAAACCAGTAAAAGAACCTGGCCCGATGGTTAGTGCAAAGCCATCTATATCTTCAATTTTTGTATGAGCGCTGTCCAGAAGATTTTTTATTGACGGCAGTAATCTTTCGGCATGAGTCTTCTTGATGCATGTTGTGGATTCAGCAATGAGCTGCTCATCTTCAAGCAGTGCGACGCTTCCAGACAGGGTAGAGGTTTCTATGGCAAGTATCTTCATAATCCCGGAGTGTCATAGAGTCAGAGGGAGCTACTCTGACGCTTTGACGCTCTGATATTTTTTATATCTCATGTTACTCCACAAGCCCGCGCACAAATCCTATAATGTCAAGACGCAGTATGTCATTGTATGTTACAAAAACCATCAATAAAACTAAAAGCGCAATGCCAATCTGCTGGGCAACCATAATGACCTTCTCGCTTAACGGCTTTCCTCTCATAGCCTCAATACCAAAGAAAACAAGATAGCCACCATCTAAAACAGGTATTGGCAAGAGGTTCAATATACCTAACTGCAAACTTAAAAATGCCATAAGTGAAAGAAACGCTGTCAGACCTGTTTCAGCAGCCTGGCCAGCAACCTGTGCAATCATCAGAGGCCCGCCGAGTGTTTTGATAGATATCTCTCCGAAGAACAACTTTTTTATAACAACAAAGGTCATGATAGTCAATTCACCCATCTTCTTAGTTCCTTCGATAAGAGCTCCGATAGGGCCATAGCGTCTGGTAATTGTCTCCTGAATTGGGGATATGCCAATTACATATGCCTTTATATCATCGCTCCACTGGGGTTTCATATTGACATCAAAGGTTTCGCTCCCCCTTTTTATAAATATTTGCTGCCCTTCACCTTTCGAACCTTGGATGGCCTGTTGCAATTCTATCCAGTGATTGATTTTAATCCCTGCCACAGAAATTATTGTGTCGCCAATCTGAAGGCCGGCCACATCCGCAGGAAATCCCTTATTAAGCCCTCCTACTATAGGGCTCATGGGGGGGAGAAATCCTGCAACCCCACCGCCAGTCTGTAAAGACGCTTCAGTGGCAAACTTTATTTCCATAATTTCTCCATCTCTTTTAATCTTGAGATTCATCGACTTATTTGGATTGGAGATTATTACATTACTAAGCTCTTCCCAGTTTTTAATTTGATTGTCATCTATTGATATTATTATATCCCCATTTTCCAGGCCCGCCTTGTCAGCAGCTTCATCTTTTACCACATAGCCAACGATTGCCTCTTTTTCTAAATATGTAGGGACCTGAATTCCGATAAGGTAAATAAAAGGTAAAAGCACAAATGCAAGCACGAGATTCATGATTGAACCTGCCACTACTATTGCTGCCCTTTTTGAAACAGGTTTGTTTGTAAATGACTTCTCTTTATCCTCAGGGCTTATCTCTTCGCCAGGAGATTCGCCAACCATCTTCACATATCCGCCGAGCGGCAGGGCTGAAATAAGATATTCTGTCTCGCCCCTTTTTATGCCAATGAGCTTTGGCCCAAAGCCAAGGGAGAATTTTAACACCCCGACCCCTGAGAGCTTTGCAATAATAAAATGGCCAAGCTCATGGATGAAGACTAAGATACCGAGAACCACTAAAAATGATATAAGCGTTGTCATTATTATCCCCTTTTTATATTAATAGCAAGCAGTAGGGAGTAAGCAGTATGCAGTTAAAAACCTTTCTCTTGATTTTTTGCCTACTGCCTAGTGCCTACTCCTTACTTTTTTTACTATCTCCCTTGCCCTTTCCCTTGCCTCCCTGTCAGCTTCCAATATCGCGTTCAGGTCTCTGTCACTCTGGCTCTTAAATGCTCCTACACAATCCATTGCAGTCTCTACAATACCTGTTATATCTGTAAATCTAATTTCTTTTTGCAAAAACGCATCCACTGCAATCTCATCTGCTGCATTCAAAACAACAGGCATAACCCCTCCTGCCTTTATTGCCTCGTATGCCAGTCCCAGCGCAGGAAATCTTTTTTTATCTGGCTCTATGAATGTAAGCCTGCCCATCTTGCAGAGGTCAAGCGGTGCAATTCCACAGTCAAGCCTTTTATCCGGATAGGAAAGGGCATAGGATATAGGACCTCTCATATCAGTTGGACCAAGCTGTGCAACAATAGAACCGTCCACATATTCTACCATAGAATGAATAACGCTCTGTGGATGTATATGGACAGTTATCTTATCCGGCGGCATATCAAAGAGCCACATTGCCTCAATGACCTCAAGGCCTTTATTCATGAGAGTTGCAGAATCTATGGTTACCTTCTTTCCCATCTTCCATTTTGGATGCCTTAACGCCTGTTCTGGTGTAATAGCTGGCAATCTTTTTAAAGGCAGGTTTAGAAATGGTCCGCCAGATGCAGTTAATATCAATCTTTTTATGTCATCCTTTCTATGCCCTATAATAGACTGAAATATAGCGCTATGCTCACTATCAATCGGCAAAAGATTTATCTTATTCTTCTTTATCTCCCCTGTTACCAATCTCCCTGCCATGACTAAAACTTCCTTGTTTGCAAGGGCAATATCCTTTCTTGCCCTTATTGCAGCCATTGTTGGCGCAAGACCAGATGCGCCAACCAATGCGGATACCACCAAATCAGCGTCATGACAGGTAGCTGTCTCAAGCAGTCCATCGGCGCCGCAAAAAGCCTTCGGTACATAAGATATATCTTTTTTTAATTCATCTATATCGCTTTTTTCAGAAAGGGATATACACTTCGGTTTAAACTCCTCCACCTGTTCTCTAAATAGCTCTTTATTTTTACCGGCAGCAAGGGCAACTATTTTGAATTTATCCGAATGTCTTCTTACAATATCAAGGGTATTCTGACCTATAGAGCCGGTAGAACCTAAAACTGCAAGCCTTTTTTTATCCATTTTGTCTCAAAAATGCTTCATATTCACATTACCGTAGCGTTGCCCTTTATGGGCAACGGTTTTTCGTTGGCACGCTTAGCGTGCCGTTGGGGATAAACCCCAACGCTACAAAAATCCAATTTTCATGCCCCTTTGTGAGCCCGCCTAAGGCAGACTCGTGTGGGTTTGCTCCGAAAATACCTTTCTGTCATCCCCGAGTGCCTCTATCGGGAATATGGTTTTAAAACCAGATTCCCGATTAAACACTTCGGGAATGGTAATACATTTTCATCCGCCTTTGCGCTAAAAGGTCGGCATTAGTGTTTCATACTTTAAAAATAATAATATAATAATAAAGAAAAGGTGCAGGAAAGATGATGCTGTCTATTCTGTCCAGCACGCCGCCATGGCCTGGCAAAATACTTCCCGAATCTTTTACGTCGGCGCTTCTCTTAATCAGCGATTCAAACAGGTCGCTAAACTGGCCTATTATCCCTATAAAGGCTGATAGGGTAATGGCCTCAATCAGTGTAATCTTTAATAAGAAGAACTGCTGGAATGCAATAGCAATTAAAAGCCCGCCCACAAAACCTCCCACCGCGCCTTCAACTGTCTTATTCGGGCTTACTATTGGAGAAAGTTTACGCCTTCCATACTTCTTACCAACATAATATGCAAATGTATCATTCGCAGCTATAATGAAAACAAGAAACAAAATCCATAAGCTCCCTTGCTCTAAATCTCTTATTAAAATGAGATGAGATATAAAGAAGGCTATATAAATAATTCCTAAGATACCTACGCCGATGCGGCTGGTAACAGTGGCAAGCGGCTCATGGATAAAAAGGTAATAGATAAAAACCAGAAAAACCACAAAGGTTAAATATCCAAGAACCCCTTTCAGGCCGGCAAGATACACCACAACAGGGATCATCACCCCAAACAATGTTCCTATAATTAAAAGGCCCTTGTCCTGACCTGCGGTTATCTTATAATACTCAATCAAGGAAAGGCCGACTATTAATGCAACTGCGGCAAAAAACCAGAATATCTTTGTAAAAACCACTATAAATATTAATAAAAGGCTTAATAGAATGCCGGTTATTATTCTTTTCATCCCGTTAGAAAGCTCCTTTTTCACACCGTTAGAAAACCTGCTGCTTGCCGCGCTAGAGGCGAAAGGTCTATCGGGCTTGCAGTGAGGATGATGATTATTCTTTTTTCAGATAATCACCTCCAAAAAAATAAGGTCAAGGGTTGAGATTTGGAATTAAGAGACCTTAACCTCAGCCTTAACCTGCTTTTCTCTAACTTCCTACCCTTAGTTGTTCTCTTGTTAAACCGAACCTTCTTTCCCTGTTCTGAAAATCAAGAAGGGCGTCGACAAGGTGTTGCCTGTTAAAATCAGGCCACAGCACATCAGTAACGTATATTTCAGTATATGCTACTTGCCACAGAAGGAAATTGCTTATCCTGAATTCGCCGCTTGTCCGTATGAGGAGGTCAGGGTCAGGGATATCAGCGGTATAAAGATGCCTTGCGAAGGCTACCTCATCTACATCATCTAAATCAATATTACCCTGCTTTACTTCCAACGCAATCTTTTTTGCAGCCTCTACTATTTCGCTCCTTCCCCCATAACTGAGTGCAAGGGAAAGAACCATCCCGTCATTATTTCTTGTCTTTTCCTCTGTATCCTCTATAGTCTTTTGCACATTGTCTGATAGTTCTTTCTGATTGCCAATCGCCTTAAATCTGATATTGTTTTTCATCATCTTCGGGAGTTCGCTTTTTAAGTGTTGTTCCAGCATCTCCATAAGGGCATTGACTTCTACCGCAGGCCTACTCCAGTTTTCCTTTGAAAATGTGTAAAGCGTTAGATACCCTATTCCGAGCTCACGGCAGAACTCCACAGTATCACGTGCAGCCTCAATGCCTCTGCGGTGGCCGTTAATTCTGCCGAGGAATCTCTTTTCCGCCCACCTGCCGTTGCCGTCCATAATAATAGCAATGTGCTGAGGCAATCTTTCTTTTACCAGTTTATCAGTTAAACTACTCATCCCGTTAGAAAACTCCTATGCGAGGCAACTGCATGAATAATAATTTCCGTTAATACAAATGCAATAAATGTCTTTATACTGCCCCCTGATAGAAACACTCAGGGGCAGGGTTGGACTCCTCGGAAAATCCTCAACATCCTCCCCCTGTCCCCCTCCAGAGGGAGATAAAGGGGGAGGATGCCTGTGGTTTTCCTTGTCGTCCGCCTTGTCTAAAGCCATTTCTTGCATTCGTATATGTCACTTTATTTAATGCGTTTGTATTAGAATATTTCATTGACTTTCTAACGGGACTCATGCAATTTTTCTTATCTCTTCCTTCCTTGCTGAAATCCCTCTGCCTATTTTATCCAATACGCCGTTGATAAACGCCCCTGAATCCTCAGTCCCATAGGTCTTCCCCAGCTCAACTGCCTCGTCAATAATAACTTTGAAAGGAACATCCTCGCAATAAAGCAGTTCAAATATCGCCAGCCTCAGAATATTTCTATCTATGACTGTAATTCTATCTAAGGACCAATGCTCTGCCCTTATCTCTATCAGTTTATCAATTTCATCCCTATGTCCCAAAACCCCTTTGACTAATTGAAAGATAAAATCTTTTGCGCCATTTGGCAAATCCTTTCCTTTTATCTGCGCCCTTATAATATCATCCATTTTCCCGTCTGCCATATCGAACTGATAAAGCATCTCCAATGCAACCATTCTCGCCTTGCGCCTGCTTAACTTCATTTACTTCCTCTTTCCAAGTTCCTTAAATAGATTTGCCATCTCAATTGCGCTTAAAGCCGCATCCCTTCCCTTATTTCCTGATTTTGTGCCAGCCCTCTCAATTGCCTGCTCGATATTATCAGCAGTGATAATGCCAAATGCTATGGGAAGCCCTGCGTCTAAAGATATCCTTGCAATGCCTTTTGCTGCCTCTGCTGCAATATAATCAAAGTGCGGGGTAGAACCCCTGATTATTGCCCCAAGACATATAATTGCGTCATAGGCTCCTTTTTTAGCCATTGTCTGGGCTGCAACCGGTATTTCAAAAGAACCTGGGACTTTGGCTATCTCTATATCTTTTTCCTCTGCGCCGCTCCGCAAAAGCGTATCAATTGCGCCTTCTAAAAGTTTGTTGCCTATAAAGTCATTAAACCTGCTTACCACCAACCCAAATTTTAACCCCTTTGCCGATAAACTGCCTTCTATTGTCTTTGGCATAAAACCTCCCTTTAAAATACAGGCGATAGGCAATAGTTTTTACCCATCGCCTCGCGCCTATTGCCTGCCTTTTTAGCATTTACACTTAACATCGGGTTTCTTTTCTTCCCCTGCAACTACTTCCAGATTCCCAAAGATATGTCCCATCTTTTCCTTTTTAATCCGCAGATAATCGATATTCCGTTTATGAGGAATAACCTCAATAGGTACTCGCTCGACAACTTCAAGGCCATATCCTTCCAGCCCCACTATCTTTTTAGGATTGTTTGTCATGAGGCGCATCTTTCTTACGCCAATATCAAGGAGAATCTGCGCGCCTATGCCATAATCCCTCAGGTCTGCCTTAAAACCAAGCTTCTCATTTGCCTCAACAGTATCCATGCCTTTATCCTGCAAGGCATATGCCCTGATCTTGTTTGCCAGACCGATGCCCCTGCCTTCCTGATGCATATAAAGAATAACGCCCTTCCCTTCCTTTTCAATGAGCTTCATGGCGCACTTCAACTGATCCCCGCAGTCGCACCTTTCTGAACCAAATACATCGCCAGTAAGGCATTCAGAATGAACCCTGACCAAAATAGGTTCATTCGGATTTATCTCCCCTTTAATCATTGCCAGATGTTCATGAAAATCCACATCGTTTTCATAGACAATGGCCTTAAAATCTCCGCCATATCTGGTAGGCACGATAGCCTCTGCAACCCTTCTCACAAGCCTGTCTTTTCTTAACCTGTATTCAATAATATCAGCAATGGTAACTATCCTGAGATTATGCTCTTTGGCAAATTTTTCCAAGTCAGGCATCCTTGCCATTGTGCCATCATCCTTCATAATCTCGCAGATAATTCCTGCTGCTTTTAATCCAGCAAGTCTTGCAAGGTCAACTGAACCTTCTGTCTGGCCGGTCCTTACCAGAACCCCGCCTTTTCTTGCGCGCAATGGGAATATGTGGCCAGGCCGCGCCAAATCTTCTGGTTTTGACCCGTCCTCGATAGCTGTCAAAATAGTATGTGCCCTGTCATACGCAGAAACACCTGTTGTTACGCCCTTTTTCGCATCTATAGATACTGTAAATGCTGTCTTTAATTTTGAAGTATTTTCTGACACCATGGGTTTTAACTCTAACTCATCTGCCTTTCCCTCTGTGAGCGTCAGGCAAATTAACCCACGACCGAATTTTGTCATAAAGTTTATAGCCTCAGGCGTTACCTTTCCTGCTGCCATGGTTAAGTCGCCCTCATTTTCCCTGTCCTCATCGTCAACGAGGATGACCATTTTCCCGTCTTTTATATCCCTTATTGCCTCTTCTACTCTTTTTATTGCCATAAGCTATCACCATCCTAATACGAGCGCAATAAATGTCTTTATACTGCCCCCTGATAGAAACACCCAGGGGCAGGGTTGGACTCCTCAAAAAATCCTCAACATCCTCCCCCTGTCCCCCTCCAGAGGGGGATAAAGGGGGAGGATGCCTGCGGTTTTTCTCGTCGTCCGCCTTGTCTAAAACCATTTCTTGCGTTCGTATGATGTCAATTTGTATACTGTATTTGTATTAATATATTAAAGCTTTTAATAACTTCAACCTAATCCCTTCTATCTTCAAGTTATAGATAAATTATCCTAACATACCTGTTATTTAAACACAAAGATAAATCCAAGAAAAAACATAAAAAAAACCCTTTTTAGTAAGCTGTCAGCCTTTAATAAAACCATGTTCCTTTAAAAACACCTCATTAACGTCTGACTTCCTTTGGACAGATAAAAATCTCTGCACATACTTGGCAATAATATCAGTTTCTATATTTACCTTATCCCCTACTTTCTTAACAGAAAGGGTAGTAATCTTTAAGGTATGAGGAATAATGGCAACCCTAAAACCGCTTTCAAAAACCTCTGCCGCTGTAAGGCTGATGCCATCCACTGCTACAGAGCCTTTTTTAACTATCTGGCTCTGCAGCTCATTTGGAATGTTAAAATCAATTATTGCAAACGCACCTTCTATTGCCTTTCTTGCAATGTTTCCAACCCCATCTATGTGACCGGTCACAAAATGTCCTCCCATCGGTGTTGAAGGTGTGAGAGATTTCTCAAGATTAACCTTTTCCCCTGTTTTCATAGTTCCGAGGGTTGTTAGTCGCAGTGTCTCTTCAGATACATCAGTCTTTATCATGGATTGAGAAAATTCCACAACAGTCAGACAAGCGCCATCCACTGCAATACTGTCACCGATATTCATATCTGCAAACTTACCACTGTGCCCAATAACGATCCTGGCAAATTTACCTTTCTTTTCAACGCCTGTTATCGTGCCAATATTCTGTATTATGCCGGTAAACATAGCAGATTTTAGATTTATGAATTACGATTTACGATTTTAAAATCTAAAATCGTAAATCTGAAATCGCAAATCTATTTTAAATACCCCTCCACCAAAATATCTTCCCCAACTTTTCTGCATTTAAGTTCAGACAAACCTATTGCATCCTTCAACCTTTTTATAGCAAGCTCTCCTATCATTGGCAAGCCTTCTTTTCCAAGAATCTTTGGCGCATAGAATACTGCGACCTTGTCAACAATCCCTTCTTTAATGGCTGATGCTGCAAGCCGTGAGCCTCCTTCAACAATAAGGCTTGTTATCTCTTTCTTACCAAGTTCTTTCATAAGCGCAATTAAATCTACTTCACCCATTTTTGAAGGAAGCATTAATACCTCAGCTCCTTTAGCCTTTAAGGTCTTTATCTTTTTATTTCTCTGACTTCTGGCTTCTGACTTCTGTCCTCTCCCTTTTGTCGTTGCAATAATAACGTCGCCCTTTTTGGGATTAAGAACCTTTGCATTTATTGGTATTCTCAATCTATTATCAACCACTATTTTTATAGGATTTTTTCCTTTAATGAGCCGAACAGTTAGTTCAGGGTCATCCTTTAGAATTGTCCCAATACCTACCATAACTGCATCTGCATTAGAGCGCATCTTATGCGCAAATTTGCGCGCCTCCTTACCAGTAATCCATTTTGATTCAGCAGCTTGTGTAGCAATCCTCCCATCAATGGTTGAGGCAAGTTTCAATGTCACAAAAGGTTTTTTAGTAGTTATATATTTTATATACGGCCTATTAATATCAGCAGATTCTTTAATAAGTATTTCATCTTCAACATTTATACCAGCATTTCTTAAATGCCGTATTCCAGCTCCACGTATCAATGGGTTTGGGTCTTTCATTCCAACATAAACACTTTTTATACCTGCCTTAATTATAGCATCAGCGCATGGCGGAGTCCTTCCAAAGCGATTGCATGGTTCAAGGGTTACATACATATCTGCGCCTCTTGCCCTTACGCCAGCTTGCCTCATGGCATTTATCTCAGCATGGGCAAGACCTGCCTTTTTATGATACCCCTTGCCAATAATCCTGTCATTTTTCACAATAACTGCGCCTACTGCTGGATTAGGAGATGTTTTGCCAATGCCCTTTTTAGCGAGAGCTATTGCCGCTTGCATAAATTTCTGATTTCTTTTTTTCATTTTTTCTTCTTACTTGTGTCAAGCAATCCCTTTAGCTCTGTCATAAACTCAGTTATATCCCTAAACTCTCTGTAAACAGAGGCAAATCTGACATAGGCTACTTCATCAAGGTTTTTAAGCTCCTCCATGACGCGCTCACCTACAATAGAACTGCTCATCTCTCTTTCACCGGCTTCCAACAAACCCCTTTCAATCTTGTCAACTGTCTGTTCCATAATTTCAATGCTGACAGGTCTTTTTTCACAGGCACGCAATATGCCATTTAAAATCTTTTTCCTGTCGAAAAGCTCCCGCCTGCCGTCCTTTTTAATTATAAGGGGCATAGCCTCTTCCACCCTTTCATAGGTTGTAAAACGTTTGCTGCATTTCAGACATTCCCTGCGTCGGCGCGTAACATCTCCGTCCTGTGAAAGTCTGGAATCAATGACCTTATCTTCTATATGATTGCAAAATGGGCATCTCATATTCTAAAAGAATATGCCATAGTAGTAAGGAAAAGACAATATTAACAGCATCCGTAAAATAGCGATTGAAAACTTCGCTATTTTACAAACTGGCGATTTGCCTGCTCCCCGATAGAGACACTCGGGGACAGGCATACTTTGTTGTCAGCGCATTTTTGCTCTTCACCGTATCCTCCCCCTGTCCCCCTGTGGGGACAGATTTCAAATCTGTCCCCAGAAAAGGGGGATAAAGGGGGAGGGCTCACCGCAAAAACATGTCCCTGAGTGCTTTTATCAGGGATGGCCTCCGCCTTGTCTGGCAGTCAACTTGCCAGTTTCCCCAAAAATCAATGTCTATTTTTGGGAGCATGACCGTAAAATCAATCGCTATTTTACGGTTTATGGTGATTATTGTCACAGAAAATAAATATCCTATCTGCTATAAAACTACCATTACACCATAAAATCCTCTGCCTTAGACGGATAAATGCGGTAATTATTTATATATTTATACAATGTGCTATAATAAGTCCATTACGATGAAGAATCTCTTCTTAAGCTTCCTCATAGCTGTCAGCAGCGCTGCCGGACTTGTAGGTCTTAGCCACGCATTAGAAATGGATTCTTACACAGGGCGCATCTTTCCGCTTATTCCGCTTCTATATGCAATAACCCATCAAATACTCGAAAGGCTCAGAAGCGGAAAGACAAAACAATTCAAAACCTACAAAATTACAGAAGATATAAAAGAAGGGTTTATATCTATTTTTCAGCAGATAACAATTAGCCGAATGTTGACAGCAGTTGCTATTAGTTTTTGCATTAAAATTGTGTTCGAAACATACCTTTCGTTGCTGTTTATCCACTTCAACAACACTTCATTTACAAACACTTATGGCAGTTTCAGTATGGGCACTATAAGCAGATTTTTACGGGGAGACCACCCGTGGCTCATGGGTAATGAAGGATTTTATCTTCTTGTGCTCTTGGCGCTTTTTACGAGTTTAGGCACTGGGATATGGATTGGATATACAACAAAGTCCGGAGCTGGGGCTGTTCTCGAAGGAGTGCTTGCCGGTACTGTTGTGACGCTATTCACCGCATTAACTAATATGCTTATCCTTTACCAGCAGATTGAGGAGATGGCAAACCAGATGGCAACCTCCATGGGATATGGCATCCGGATTGGCTTTATTGCTGTGTTATCTATGCAGGTGCTCCTTTATGGTTTCTGGAGCGGGGTTGCCAAGAAGATGAAACAGGAGCGCACAGCACGACGTGCAGCAAAAAAGCTCTCAAAAAGTCAAAACTCTAAGAATAGATAGAAAAGAAAAACCTCTTTAACCCAAAAAGTGCATTGCATTTTTTGGCAATGTATCTTATCAACCATCCCTAAAAGTCTGAAATTTAACCAAACACTTCGAAATAAAGTTTTATCCTAACACCAAAATCTTTGGCATGGGGGTAAAATTAAACTTGCCCAGTTTGAAGGCCACTGTTATAATGTGCCATAATTTTAAAATTTTTTTTAAAGCCTTCTGACACGGTTTGTCCACCAATCACCCTTTTATATAATGTATGAGTATGAAGATATTTTCTACTGAAGACAAAGGATTTGATAAAGCGCTCGATAATATTGTTAAAAGAGGCGAATCTGACACCTCTAAAGTAGAAGCTGCTGTAAAGGCCATTCTTAATGACATAAGGCATAATGGCGACGCAAGCCTTCTGAAATACACAGAGAGGTTTGATGGAGTAAGAATAAAACAGGCGCAAGAATTAAGGGTCAGGAGCAAAGAAATACAGAAGGCGATAAAGAAAATCCCTAAAAAAGATTTAAAGATTTTAAGAATTGCGGCTGATAGAATTGAAAGATTCCATAAAAAGCAGGTTCCTGAATCATGGTCTTTTGTTGAAAAGGACGGCACTATACTTGGCCAGAGGATTACACCCATTGAAAGGGTTGGCATCTATGTGCCTGGTGGAAAGGCAGCATATCCATCAACTGTCCTTATGAATGCCATACCTGCAAAGGTTGCGGGCGTTAAAGAGATTGTGATGGTAACCCCACCATCAAAAAACGGATTAAATCCTTATGTTTTGGCAGCAGCTAATGTTGCAGGGTTAGATAATATTTATCAGGTTGGCGGCGCCCAGGCTGTTGGAGCGCTTGCCTACGGAACCAAAACGATTTCAAAGGTAGATAAGATTGTAGGCCCAGGCAATATCTATGTTGCAACTGCAAAAAGGCTTGTCTTTGGTATTGTAGACATTGATATGGTTGCAGGCCCAAGTGAGATACTAATTGTAAATGATGGCGCTGGAGAGCCTTCATGGATTGCCGCTGATTTGCTTTCTCAGGCTGAGCATGATGAGCTTGCATCAAGCGTGCTACTGACAACCTCGAAAAATATGGCTGTAGCTGTGGCAAAGGAAGTTTCAAAACAGATTAAATTTCTGAAAAGACAGGCCATTGCAAGAAGCTCTACAAATAGATACGGAGCAATTATTATCACAAAAAATCTTAATGAAGCGGTTGAAATAGTTAATAGGTTTGCGCCAGAGCACCTTGAGCTTTTTGTGAAAAGACCTTTTAAACTTTTAAAAAGGATTAAAAACGCAGGCGCAGTATTTCTTGGACAAAACACACCTGAAGCCCTTGGTGATTACATGGCAGGCCCAAATCACACGTTGCCGACCGGCGGTACAGCAAGATTCTCATCGCCTCTTGGCGTTGAGGATTTTATTAAAAGGTCAAGTGTTCTTGCATTTTCCAGAAACGGGCTTGAAAGGCTCGGAAGATATGTAGCAAGGTTTGCCGAAGTGGAAGGGCTGGAGGCTCACGGTAAAAGTGTGCTCGTAAGGATGAAGCAGTAGCAGACAAGATTTATTACAGAAACGACCCATGATTTGTCCAAAGCCTGCCCTGAAGGCTTCTACCACGGGATTACATTTGTATTACATGGTTTTCAACACTGCCTCTAATTCCTTCACATGCCCCTTTTCCTCATCAGCCAGTTCTCTATACATCTTAGCTCCATCTTCGCTTGAGGCTCTTTTAGCCATCCCCTCAAAATATTCAGACGCATATTTTTCTGTAAGTATTGCAAGCATCACAGCCTTTTTTACGCTGTCTATTGCCTTGATAAGCTTTTCTACATCTATCTCTTCAGTGAATATTTTTGGGTCAGCAGTCCTTGCAACATAGTCTTCTATGGTAAGTTCTTCCTCTGTAATCTGGTCGCCGAATCCTGCCTCAGGATAATATTTGTTTTCCAGTATCTTTATATGACTTTTTTCCGCCTTTGCAAGCTTTTTAAAAACAGCCTTTACCGATTTATGCTCTGCCTTATCCGCAAGTATAGAATAAAAGGCAAAACCGTTCCTTTCGATTAAAGAGGCAATCTCAACAGCCTCTTTTTCTTCAAGATGTTCAAAAAGCATAACGACCTCCTGTTATAATTGTAATGAACAATTTAGCAGAAGGTATTTAGTCTTGCAAGGCAAATAAAATAGTGATAGAAAGATAAAGTTGCGATTACACAGATTACAAAGGCTGATTGCACAGGTAAAGATTATTTTAATCTGCGTAATCGTATTCTAAAATCTGTGCAATCATTTAAAAAGGGAGGTTTGAAATGGGTTTATTAGACAATAAAAAGGGAATTATCTTCGGTGTTGCCAATGAAAAAAGCATTGCATGGGCAATTGCACAGAGGCTTCACAAAGAGGGGGCGGAACTTGCATTCACCTATGCAGGTGAGGTGCTCATAGACAGGGTTACTCCGCTTGCAGAAAGTATAGGGTCAAAATTGATTCTTCCCTGCGATGTTTCAAAGGATGATGAGATAGATACTGTTTTTAACAAGATTAAAGAGGTCTGGGGTGGATTAGATATATTGGTGCACTCTGTCGCCTTTGCCTCTAAAGAAGAATTAAAGGGAATGTATGCAGATACTACAAGAGAGGGCTTTAGGATAGCGCTTGATGTTAGCGCCTATTCTCTGGTTGCATTGGCAAAACGCGCATATCTGCTTATGGAAGGGAGGGGTGGCAGCATAATAACCATGACATATCTTGGCAGTGAAAGGGTGTTGCCAAATTATAATGTTATGGGTGTTGCAAAGGCAGCGCTTGAGGCAAGTGTTAGATACCTTGCAGCAGATTTAGGACAGAAGGGAATTAAAGTAAATGCCATCTCTGCCGGCCCGATAAGAACTCTGGCTGCTATGGGCATCGCAGGTTTCAGGGAGATACTCCATCATGTAGAAGAAAGGGCGCCTTTAAAAAGAAATGTTTCAGCAGATGATGTGGCAAGAACAGCATTGTATCTCTGTAGCGAGTTGTCCAACGGAGTTACGGGTGAAATCATCTATGTAGATGCAGGATATAATATTGTGGGGATGTGAAAAAGAGAGTGGCAAGAAACAACTTGCAAATGGCAAGTAAAGAACCAATGCCTAAAAAGCCGTTAAAACTCATATCCGGAGGACAAACAGGGGCTGACAGGGCAGCATTGGATGTGGCAATAGAATTGGGAATGGATTACGGCGGCGCTGTCCCTAAAGGCAGGATAGCAGAAGATGGACCACTTGCTACTAAATACAAAAATATGACTGAACTGGATGCGCCTGACTATGATGTCCGAACAGAAAAGAATGTCACAGACGCAGATGCTACGCTTATATTTACTTATGGAATAATAGGCGGTGGTTCTGCATTAACCATTGAAATTGCCAAAAAATACAAAAAGCCTTTTTTACACGTTGATTTCAATACCCTGTCAGAAGATGAATCAGTAAAAAGAATCAAAGGTTGGCTGAACAAAATTAAGCCCCCTGTTCTCAATGTAGCTGGCTCAAGAGAATCAACATCTAAGGGAATATACGAAAAGGTATATAGGGTTCTTAAAAACGCCTTAAACTATAGCAGGTCAGATTAACCGCAATTGGGATTTAAAATCTATGACTATACCAACCAAAGAATCCCTCCTCCAACTCCTGCAGGACAAAACCTACAGGCCCATTACATTTAAGGAATTGGCCAGAGAATTGATGATTGCAAAAAAAGAGAGGGATGCGTTCAAAAATCTACTCAGGGGTTTAATTAAAGACGGTCACATCACAAAGATAAAAGGAGATAGATAAAGTATGGCAGTAAAAACAAATCTTATTAGAGGAGAACTTTCATGTCATCCTAAGGGATATGGCTTTGTTACACCTGATGAAGGCGGCGAAGATATATTTATAAATTCAAGAAACTTTAATGGCGCAATGCATGGGGATAAAGTATTAGTGAGGGTTACAGGGCATGGCAGACACAGAGGGAAAATGGAGGGCAGAATTATAAGAAGCGTTGAAAGGGCGCATAAAACCATTGTCGGCAGATTCGAAAAAGGAAAGGGGAAAGGGATTGGCATTGTCATTCCGTCTGACGAAAGGATTTTGCATGAGGTGATAATTCCGCCAAAGGAGATAACCCCGCACGTTCTCCCCTCTGCCAAACAGAGTATCGGAGGATTAGAAGGGAAAATTGTAGTAGCTGAGATAACGCGGTGGCCAACAGAAAATATGGATCCACTTGGCAGAGTTGTTGAAATCATAGGGGAGCCGGATGATCCTGAGGTTGAGATAGAGGTTATCGTAAGGAAATACAGCCTGCCTCATAGGTTTCCGCACGATACAATTCTTGAGGCGAAAGGGCTCTCACAAGAGGTCGCAGAAACTGATATTGCAGACCGTATAGATTTAAGAAAAAAGATTACGGTTACAATAGACGGAGAAACAGCAAAGGATTTTGATGATGCGGTTTCCATAGAGAAAACAAATAGCGGCTACAAGTTATGGGTGTCCATCGCAGATGTGGCGCATTATGTGAAAGAGGGAAGCTGTTTGGATAAAGAGGCATACAAGAGGGGGACGAGCGTATATTTTCCGGATAGATGCGTCCCGATGCTGCCGGAGACATTGAGTAACGGCATTTGCAGTCTTAATCCGCATGTTAACAGGCTGACCCTTACCGCTGAGATGGATTTTGACCATCACGGTCATATTACCCATGCCAGGTTCTATGAGAGCGCTATAAGAAGCGCCGAGAGGCTTACCTATACAAAGGTGAAAGATATTCTCGCTAACCCCCATTCACCCAACGTAAGGGATAGATACAGCCATTTGCTGGAAGACCTGAAATTAATGGAGGAGCTCTGTCTGAAGCTCAGACAAAAACGTATGGAAAGGGGAAGCATTGACTTTGACCTTCCTGAACCACAGATCATAATTGATATCGAGGGCAAGGTTGAGGATATTGTTAAATCCGAGAGAAATATTGCACACCAGATTATAGAGGAATTCATGCTCGCTGCTAATCAGGCAGCGGCAGTCTATGTAACTGGAAAAGGGCTGCCGTTTTTATACAGGGTGCATGAAGAGCCTGATGAGGAAAGCATCTTTGAGTTTAAGGAATTTATTCGCAACTTCGGATACCACCTTAAAGGAAAAAAGCCAACACCAAAAATCCTTCAAGAATTGCTATCAGAGGTTGAAGGAAAATCTGAAGAAAAACTTATCAACCACATTTTGCTGCGCTCAATGAAGCAGGCAAAATATTCTGAAAAAAATACAGGCCACTTTGGTCTCGCATTTGAATACTATACACACTTCACATCGCCCATTAGAAGATACCCTGATTTGATTGTTCACAGGATTTTAAAAAGAATAATCAAGGGAAAATATTCTGGAAAAGACAAGGAACACTGGGAGAAAATCTTGCCTGAAACAGCAGTCCATACATCACAAAGAGAGAGAAATGCCATGGAGGCAGAAAGGGAGATTGCTGACTTAAAAAAGACGCAGTTTATGAGCGATAAGATTGGCGAGGTCTACACAGGTTTTATCACTGGTGTTGTAAGTTTCGGATTATTTATTGAGCTTGAAGAATATTGTGTGGAAGGGTTAGTGCATGTTACGGATATGAAGGATGACTATTATACTTTTATGGAAAAAGAACATTCTCTTATCGGCGAACGCAGTAAAAAAAGGCACAGGATAGGGGATAAGATAAAGGTAAAAATAGCTGGCGTGAATATAGAAAGACGGCAGATAAATATGGTATTGGTAGAAGAAAGGAAAGGGAAGAGGTTTAGACAATAGGGCATATTTTTTAGCATCACTGGTAAAACTCTGACTCTTTGGTTCCTCATTACGAGGTTTTAATGGCCTTCTTACGAGTTCATCTCGCATATAAAAATATCCAGCGTCTCCGTCAGATTGTTACTATCCTGATAAGGCACGGCTTTTATCCGATTATAGAAAGACTTCACCTTACAAGGCTCATATCCATTCCGCAGAGGATTATGGGCAAGAAGGCAAGCGCTGAAGGCGAAGGGGTGTATTCCCTCGCCACGAGAACAAGGCTTGCCTTTGAAGAGCTTGGTCCAACCTTTATTAAGTTTGGCCAGATACTTTCAACAAGACCTGACCTCATACCAGAAGAGTTTGTAAAGGGATTTTTAAAGCTCCAGGACGAAGTGCCGCCATTTGCATTTGAGGATGTTATCAAAGTTATAGAGCAAGAATTTAGAAGGCCTTTAAATGACTTATTTAAAGAAGTAGAAGAAAAACCAATTGCAGCCGCTTCTATTGCTCAGGTTCATAGGGCCGTTACTAAAGCCAATGAAAAGGTAGTTATAAAAGTCCAGAGGCCGCAAATAGAAACTGTAATAGAGAATGATATCTCAATACTGAAATATTTAGCAAAACTCTTTGTAAAGTATATGCCTGAAAGCAAGCTCTACGACCCAATTGGCATGGTTGAAGAGTTTGCATTGACGATAAAACGAGAAATGGATTTTACATTGGAGGCAAGCTATACAGAAAGGTTTAAGAAAAGCCTTTCTGACGACCCAAGGGTTGTTATACCGGGTATTGACTGGGATCTCACGAGCAAAAGGGTTATTACCATGGAGAGGATAAAAGGTATAAAAATTGATAATATAAGGAAACTTGAGGAGAACGGAATTGATACTGAAAAGATAAGTCACATCATAGCTGATATATTGTTCAGGCAGGTCTTTGAACTTGGAATGTTTCATGGAGACCTCCATTCAGGGAATATCTTTGTTGTAGAGTCTGATAAGATTGCATTTGTGGATTTCGGCATTGTTGGGATGGTAGACAGAGAAATGCAAGAAAACCTTGCCGAGATATTTGTTGGGCTTGTCAGCGAGGATTATGAACTCCTTACAAAGATTTATCTAAGAATGGGTATCCTTCCTGAGGATATAAATGAAGCTGCTTTTAAGAGAGAATATCAGGACATGCTCCTTGCGTATTTTGGCAAACCTTTTAAAATGACCAGTGTTGGTGAAATCCTGATGAGCTACATTAAGCTTGCTGCACGATACAACATAAGAATGCCGAGAGAACTGCTGCTTTTAGATAAATGCATCCTTGAGTTGGAGGGATTGGGAAGACTTCTGCATCCTGAGGCTAATGTCCTCGTAGAGAGCCAGCGTTTTGCCAAAAAGCTTTTAGCGCAGCGCTTTGGTCCTGCTCAGGCGGCAAAAGAGGCTGTTGCTACAGTAAAGGAGTATCAATCATTTTTTAGCAGCTTTCCATCACAGATGAGCCAGATACTAAAAAAAATGGTGAGCGACAAATTCACAATTGATTTTGTCCATAAAGGGCTTGAAGACCTGATGGGTGAAATGGACAGGTCATCCAACAGGCTTACCTTTGGCATAATCGTGGCAGCCTTGATCATTGGTTCCGCTCTAATAATGGCCTTTGGCGGTGGGCCGATGATTTTTGGATATCCAATTTTTGGGATATTAGGTTTTATAGTCGCCGGCTTTCTGGGACTCTGGCTGGCGTTTTTGATACTCAGGTCAGGGAAGTTTTGAAGTGTGCAGGTGCAATATGCGGATATTTGCCCGAAAATACCCCTAACTGTTATCCCCGAATGCTTCTATCGGGGATATGGTTTTAAAAAACCAGATTCCCGATTAAGGCCTCGATAATGACAAAATAAAGCAAGAACTTTCATCCCCCTTTGGCATGCTGAGCGTGCCTTTGTTAGCCCGCCTTATGCGGGCTCGTGAGGGTTTGTTCCGAAAATACTGCATATTTACATTACTGTAGCGTTGCCCTTTATGGGCAGCGGTTTTCTGTTGGGGATAAGCCCCAACGCTACAAAAATCCAATTTTCATATCCCTTCGCAGCAGCAGGTTTGTAACCTGCTCCATAAAATTCGTATTTGCCTGATACAAACTATTTGGGTTCAAGTTACAAACTTGAACCCGCGAAGGTTTGCTTGACAAACAAAAAAGTTCTTCTTTACTTAGTTTTGCTTCTAAATGGCAAGGTTCCTATCACAGTTTTGAAAGGCACGGGGAATTTGTGCTTTGCATTAAATTAACAGGGGTTGATATGGCGCTCACATTTCATAGACAGACATAAATTCCGAATTTGGGTATAGCCATGCCCTTCAAAATCCGCACAAAACTCATCATTGCATTCTTTGCCATAATCCTTCCATTCATTGTAATCGGCGGCATCCTTGTGCTTTACAGCGCAGATGCCATCCACAATTCCGTGCATAAGATTCAGAGCATCTCTGAGGAAAGGGCTGAGATTACAAACCTCATCCTTGCGATGGACAAGGCCATAATGCAAGCTAATGACTACATCATCACAGGGGATAGTAAATATAGTGATAATTTTTATATTGCTTCAAATGAGGTGGAAAAAAGGTTGCAGAAGGTAGGCGAATTAATCCCTGCGGAAGACAGGAAGGTGCCGAGTGATGCCGGAATTGCATGGCAGAATATAAAAGAGACAGCCCTTAAGATATTTGCTATCCCTGAACCCATTGGGAATAAAGACGCAGCAAGGTTTATGGAGGAGATGGATTACAAATGGGCATATCCTGCCATAGAAAGGCTTAAAGAATTGCGGGCGACGCACATAGAGGAATTCAAAGAAGCCTCAAGGATAGCGGACAGGACGTGGGTGCATTCATGGATAATCATGATTGTGGGCGCTTTTGCGCTTACAGTTATCGGCATTTTCTTTGCGTTTTTCTATGCGAGCCGCTTTAGCAGGCCGATAAAGGCGATTCACAATGGCGCAGATGTCATAGCCGGCGGCAATTTTAAGACAAGGCTTGAAATAAAAACAGGAGATGAGATTGAGCAGCTTTCAAATGCAATGAACGAGATGGCGGCCCAGCTTGATTCTTTTTATTCCAACCTGCAGGGCATGGTGGA
>MGQA01000078.1:0-25548 GCA_001797665.1 Deltaproteobacteria bacterium GWF2_42_12
ATGGCAGGCAAATCGCAGGTTTGTAAAATAGCGAGGTTTTTAATCGCTATTTTACGGTAATGTAGGGTTCATAGGCGCTCATCAACTCAGTCAACTTTCTTTGAAATTAATACCGCATTTTGTCAAGGGACTGCTCTGGGCGTGACATAGCAGTTTTGTATTTTTCCATACAAAACAGATAATTTGATATAGGGTTGACAATAAGATTTTGTCTGCTATCCTTAAATCACATTATTAATAAGGAGGTGCATAGCAATGGCGCATCAACCAAAAAAATTCAACATCAAAGGGCTGGATGGAATATCTGACAACCAGATATCCCAGCACATGGACATACTTTATGTGGGGTATGTGAACAAACTCAACGAAGTTGAAGAAAGGCTCAAGGCAGTTGACAGAAGCAAGGCGAATCAGATATTCAGTGACTTTCGGGGCCTAAAGGCAGATGAGTCCTTTGCCCTGAATGGCGTTATACTTCATGAACTGTATTTTGAAAATCTGAACGCCAAAGGCGAGAAAAAATCTTCTGGAAAACTCACCGATTTAATCGCCCGTGAATTCGGCTCATTTGAAACATGGCAGGAGGATTTTAAGGCATGCGGCATAGCTGCCCGTGGATGGGTAATCCTCGGCCACTGCCTCTATGACGGAAAACTGCATAATTATTGCCTTGATACGCACAACTTCAATGTACCCGCGTGCGTAATACCCGTGCTGGTAATGGATGTCTATGAGCATGCATACGTAATAGACTATGGCGTTAAAAGGCCGCCTTATATTGATGCCTTTATGAAGAACATCGACTGGTCTGTGTGCCAGAAAAGACTTTCCAACATAGATAGTGGAAAGAACATCATGCAGATAGCCGCGAGTTAATAACCTATTGTTTCAGGCAAGGCCATTTCATTAGCTAAAAGGAGGAGGCAGTTATGAAGAAAATGAGCATCTTTTTAGCGGTAATTTCAATCTGTAGCATATTCCTTACCTCTGATGCCTTTGCAAAAGGTGGAATGAAGTGGAAGGGGAGCGGCGGCTGGGGCATGGGAAGCCAGTATAACAAGATGTATGACCCTAAAACAGTTGAGACCATAAGCGGCGAAGTGGTCAGTGTGGATAAAATCACACCAATAAAAGGGATGCACTACGGCATTCATCTGATGGTAAAAACCGAAAAAGAGACAATCTCTGTGCATTTAGGTCCATGGTGGTACATTGAAAATCAGGACTTTGAGATTAAACCAAAAGATATGATAGAGGTTAAGGGCTCGCGGGTTACCTTTGAAGGGAAACCAGCCATTATTGCTGCTGAAATAAAAAAAGATGGAGAGATGCTTAAGCTCAGGGATGAAAATGGATTTCCTGCTTGGAGTGGGTGGAGAAAACGTTAATATTAATAGTAAAAACAAGTAACATTATGAAAATATGAAAAGGGGTGAGCAAAATGGCTAAAGTAACACGGGAAATGGTAGAGAAGTCTGGCGTCAATGTTGATCAATTGGTGGAACTGTTGGTCAAGAATGCAGCCGCCGAACTTACGACTTACTACTACTACACCATACTCCGGGTCAACTTAATTGGACTGGAAGGAGAGGGACTTAAAGAGATTGCGGAAACAGCCCGTATTGAAGATCGGAATCATTTTGAGGCGCTCTTCCCCCGCATCTACGAGCTGGGCGGTAAACTACCTGGGAACATGAAAGACTTCCATGACATTTCAGCCTGCCCTCCTGCCAGTCTGCCAAAGGACCCTACGGACATTAAGGCAATGTTGACGGTATTGGTGAATGCAGAAAGATGTGCGGTGCGGGGGTATACTCACATATGCAACCTAACTGCCGGCAAAGACCACCGAACCTACGATTTAGCTTTATCAATCCTTAACGAGGAAATAGAGCACGAATCCTGGTTCTCTGAATTCCTAGGCGAGGGACCCTCTGGACACTTTCTGCGTAGAGGTGAGACCTCTCCCTTTGTGTCCAAGTTCCTGAAGTAGAATCGGGATCGGACAAAAGGATGCCTGATGTACACTTGAGCCTCCTCATGCCTCTCAAACTCTTATGGAGAAGCGAAGATTTAGAAAAAAAGAGCTTGAACAATACAATGGCAAGGATGGTGCCTCGGCATTTATTTCCTACAAGGGAAAGATATATGATGTATCCAGCAGTTTCCTGTGGCAGAACGGAAATCATCAGGCCCTGCACGATGCTGGTGTAGATTTGACTCACTGCCTTGGGCAAGCGCCACACAACGAGGAACTGCTTGAAAGGTTTCCGGTAGTTGGAACACTACACAGGAGAGTTAATTAAGGGAAGGGATGAGATAAAATGCCTATACCAAGAATAACTGTAGAAGAACTAAAGACAAAATTAGAAAAAAAAGAAGAGTTTGCAATTATTGATGTGAGGGCAGACGATTCTTATAATTCAAGCCATGTTAAGATAAAGGGAGCTCTGCGTATTGCCCTTGATGAGCTTGAAAAGAACGTTAAAAGTGTTCCTCAGGGTAAAGATATAATAATTACCTACTGCACCTGACAGAATGAACATTCCAGTGCTCGTGCAGCACGTATATTATTAGATAAAGGCTTTAAGAATGTCCGGCCGCTCCTTGGCGGATTTTATGCCTGGACAGATGCCGGCTATCCTGTTGAACCAAAATAATAAACAAAACAAAAAGACCTCCTGAAAAAAAACTTATTATTAACAGGAGGTTTTTTGTTTATTTGCAGGTACATTGTGAAGACTTTTTATTGCACCCACTGCATACACCATTCTTAATCGGTGCACCGCATTTAGCGCATGGCGAGCATCCGCAAGTTTGACACATGACAGTCACCTCCTCTGTGATTCCTGTATAAGTATTATCACAGAATTGGGAGATGTCAACCCACCCGTAAAAAAATCAATGTCTATTTTTTGGACCCACCTTTTGGGTCTACAATCTTATATTTATTCCCTTTTCTTTAAGAAACGTCTTTGCCTGCCGAATCGTAAATTCACCAAAGTGGAATATAGAGGCTGCGAGCACTGCATCTGCCATACCCTCAATGAATGCAAGATAGAGATGCTCTAATTGTCCTGCGCCACCGGATGCAATAACAGGGATAGAGACCGCCTCAGAGATATTATATGTTAAGTCAAGATCATAACCTTCCTTAGTGCCATCCTTATCCATACTTGTGAGTAGTATCTCACCCGCACCAAGTTTCTCTACTTCTTTAGCCCAGAGAATAGCATCTTTGCCGCTGTTTTTTCTACCGCCGTGAGTATATACATCCCACGCAGGCACAAGGGCTGCTGTGCTTGGCGTATAATACTTAAAGGTCTCTCCCATACTGCTTGTATCTGCCAAGTTCCATTGTGCTTCTCGCCTTTTGGCATCAATAGCAACAACGATGCACTGACTCCCAAATCTTTCGGCCGCCATTTTTATAAATTCTGGGTTTTCAACTGCTGCAGTATTTATTGATACCTTATCAGCCCCTGCATGGAGTAGTTCTTTTATATCCTCTAACGTCCTTATACCACCGCCCACCGTCAGCGGCATAGAGACCTCTGCAGCGGTCCTTTCCACCACATCGAGAAAGATTTTTCTCTTTTCGTGGGATGCTGTTATGTCCAGATAAACCAGCTCATCAGCGCCCTGTTCTTCATATGCCTTGGCGCATTCCACCGGGTCGCCAGCGTCCCTAAGCTGAACAAAGCTAATACCTTTTACAACGCGACCATCTTTTACATCAAGGCAGGGTATAATTCGTTTGGTAAGCATGGTTTAAATAAAGGCAGGTTTCAATTGATAAGCTTTTGTCATTAGAACGGCACATCCTCATCCACAGGGGATGGTTCTGGACTGGCAGCGCTTTCGCCAATAACTGTTTGGCCTCCGCCTAAGGCGGAGGCGTCTTCGGGTTTACCAAGCATCTGCATGGTGTTGGCAACAATCTCCGTCATATATTTTTTGTTTCCATCTTTATCGTCCCAACTTCTCGTCTGAATTCTTCCCTCAATATAGACCTGCTTGCCCTTTGCAAGATATTCACCGCATATCTCGGCGAGCTTGCCAAAGGCTACAATTCTGTGCCACTCTGTCCTCTCCTGTTTTTGACCATCTTTGTCTTTATAGTTTTCGCTTGTCGCCATGGTGAAATTCGCAATAGCTGTGCCGCTTGGCGTATATCTTATTTCAGGATCCTTGCCAAGTCTACCAACTAAAATAGCCTTGTTTATTCCTGCCATATAGCTACCTCCTAATTATTTACCCCGTGTGAGTCCCCCTGTTAGAAAGGTAAAGATTTTCTAATGGGGTTTACAGCCTCATAGGCATTACTACATACACATAGCCATCTGTCTTGGCTGATTTTAATAATGCCGGGCTTTCACGGTCTTTAAACTCAAGCACAATACTGTCTGCTTCCATGACCCCCAAGGCATCCATCATATAGGCAGCGTTAAATCCAATCTCAAACCCTTCATCTTTATAGTCCACGTTTAGCTCTTCCTTTGCCTCCCCCATGTCCGGGTTGCTTGAGGATAGTTCTAATCTTTCTTTAGATAACTCTAACTTGACACCGCGCCCCTTATCAGAAGAAAGTAGGGATACCCTTTTTAATGAACCCAAGAACTCTGCGCGGCCAAGATTTAGTTTTCTTTCATTACCCTTTGGTATAACCTGTTTATAATCAGGAAATTCTCCATCAATAAGCCTTACAACTATAATGGTTCCATCCTTTTTTACCACCATACTATTTACCGTAAAACCCAAAAAGAGTGCGCCCTCACCATCATCAAGAAATTTTTTTAGTTCTAAAATTCCCTTACGCGGCAGGATTACCCCCTTTTCCAGTTTTGGCCACTCTATATTCCTCTCAATCATAGCCAATCGATGACCATCTGTTGCTACCATTCTTACATTTGCCCCTTCTTTTTCAACATACACACCATTTATATTATATCTTGTTTCATCGGTAGAGGCTGCAAACACTGTTTTATCAATCATTTCTCGAAGCACCTTTGGCGCCACATTGAATAGTTTACCCTCCTCATAAGTAGGAAATGATGGAAACTCTTCAATGGGTAAACTTACAATATTAAACTTGGCCTTTCCGCTTTTTATGGATATCCTTCCACTTCCCTCCGCTGATAACCCTACTTTATTCTCAGGGGCCTCCTTCACTATTTCAAATATCTTTCTTGCATTTATTGTTATACTACCCTCTACTGATACAACAGCCTCACAACTATCTTTTATTGATACTTCAAGATCTGTTGCCATAACCTCTATTTTTCCTTGTTTAGCAGTTATAAGGATATTGGCCAGTATCGGCATGGTATTGCGTTTTTCTACAACGCCCTGAACCCTATGTAGAATTTTTAAAAAATCATTTTTTTCTATTTCAAATTTCATACTCTCACCCCTTTTCTTCTATATGTCTTATTTAATAATATAATCAAAATAGTAGTAGTTATAGAATGTCTTAATATGTGGGAAAATAGTTTAAGTGCACAATTTATATAATACAATTATTTGTCGACTATTTGTGGATAACAATTGTCAATACCCACAGTAATAAACAAAGACTCATAAAACATACCACATTAGAACTAATTATCCAGAAATTATTTACCCCCACAACTATTTCTTTTCTTTTTCCAAAAGTGTTTTAATGGTGTTGATAACCCGTTTTTGTTCAGCATCTTTATCAAGAAGCGTTTTTATTTTATTGACAGCATGTATAACAGTAGAGTGGTCTTTATTACCAAAGGCAGAACCAATCTCTGGAAATGACGAATTACAACACTCCCTTACAAGATACATCGCCATCTGCCTCGGCAGAACTAGTTTTTGTAACCTTCTCTTGGATTTAAGGTCAGCAACATTCATATTAAAGAACAAGGCAACAGTCTTTTGAATATTGTCAATAGTAATAGCCTTCATTTTAGTATCTTTAATAATGTTTTTAAGTGTTTCCTTCACCATTAGGAGCGTAATCTCTTTTCCAGAAAGCGATGATACAGCAATGATTCTTGCAAGATAGCCTTCAAGCTCCCTAATATTAGAGCCCCCTACAGATGCGAGATAGTGTGTAACATCATCTGGTAGAACGACAGACTCCAATAATGCCTTTTTTTGAAGTATGGCCATCTTTGTCTCTGTATCAGGAGGCTGGATATCAACTATTAAACCCATAGCGAACCGACTCCTAAGCCTTTCCTCCAGCCCAAGGTCATTGGGGTATTTATCGCTTGTGATAACAATTTGCTTGTTGGCTTCATATAAGGCATTGAAGGTGTGAAAAAACTCCTCTTGTGTCCTCTCCTTTCCACCTACTGCCCAGAACTGGACATCGTCAATAAGCAAGAGGTCAGCCCTTCTAAATTTATTTCTAAATTCATCCATCTTATTCCGCTGTATTGCGTTAATAAATTCGTTCATAAACCCTTCGGATGTATAGTAACAAATACGCGAACCAGCAGTTCTCTCAATCACCTTATGACCAATAGCCTGCAGGAGATGAGTCTTTCCCAGGCCAACCCCACCGTATACAAATAGCGGATTATATTTGTTTGAAAACTGATTGGCAACCGCTAAACAAGCAGCATGGGCAAGCTGGTTATCTTTTCCCACTACAAAATTTTCAAAGATATAGTTTGAGTTAAGCTGAGTATTTGTAATAACCCTTTCTGCAGCTGCTATCTGCATAGGCTGATGAGGAGGCAAAAGCGTTGTAAAAGGACGCGGGGCCGTCGCTTTCCCTATACGCCATACGATAGAATACTCCCGCTGGCTTACCTTTGTAACAGCCTCTTGTATGAGGGAGAGATAATGGTCCTTGAGCCACTCAAGGAAAAAGCGGTTAGGCACCTCCAACTCAAGAGAGGTCTCGTTTATACCAGTCACAACTATTGGTTTAAACCATGTATTAAAGTGCTGATTGGGTATTTGGCCTTTAATCGATTCAAGACTTTTTTTCCAAACATCGCTATTGGTCATAAGGTAACCCGCAAAAGATATCCACAGAATTATCAACACCTGTTGATAATTCTGTGACTCACGGAAGGGATGGAATTTACCAGAATTTCTTCAACTTTTCAAGGAATATTTTTTATTATGGATATAAACCCCTAACAGCGCTTGCCTCAGCAACGCGGCCCACACCAAGTATCATGGCAGCCGTGCGCATATCTGTCTTTCTATCCTGAGAGATCGTCAGCACATGTTTAAAGGCCTTTGTCATAATGCCTTCCAATCGTTTCTGTATCTCATCTTCATGCCAGAAATATCTTTGAATATCCTGCACCCATTCAAAGTATGAAACAACAACACCGCCAGCATTAGCCAGGATGTCTGGCAATATAAGCACGCCCTTGTCATTGAGTATTTTGTCTGCCTCGCGCGTTGTTGGATCGTTCGCTCCCTCTGCGATTATCCTTGCCTTTACGGTATTTGCGTTTTTCACATTTATCTGGCCTTCTACAGCAGCAGGAATAAGCACATCACATTTTAGACCAATTAATTCATCAATAGAAACCTGCTCTGCATCTTTAAAACCCGCAAGCGATTTCTTTTCAGCCTTATGCCTTTTTACAGCCTTTATATCCAACCCCTTTGGGTTGTATATAGCAGCCTTTGAATCCGCAAGGCCCACTATTTTTAATCCCTTTTCTGAAAGTATGTCTGCTGCTGCGGCACCTACATTGCCAAAACCTATTATAGAAACTGTAAGCTCCTTCTGCGAAAGCCCGATGTGTTTAATTGCCTCCAAGAGAACAGTTACAAGACCCTGAGATGTAGCGGTCTTTCTCCCTAATGAACCTCCAATACATACAGGTTTTCCAGTCACAACACCCGGCACAGAGTAGCCCTTTATTGTGCTGTATGTATCCATTATCCATGCCATCACCTGCTCATCTGTATACATATCAGGCGCAAGTATATCGGATTCAGGGCCGATTAACATGAATATCTCATGGGTATATCTACGCGTCAGCCCCTTTATCTCATCTCGGCTCATCTTGGTTGTATCGCAGGCAATGCCACCCTTTGCGCCGCCGAACGGCAAATCTACAATAGCGCACTTCCATGTCATAAGCGCGGCTAAAGTTATTATCTCATTTAAGTTAACATTTGGATGATACCGTATACCGCCTTTTGCAGGACCCCTGGCAGTATTGTAATGAACCCTGTAACCCTCAAAATATTTTACCTCGCCATTGTCCATTCTTACCGGCAGGGATACAATCAGTGAGCGTCGTGGGCAGCGGAGTCGGTTGTAGATTGGAGGAGGAAGGTTTAGGTACTTATTTACATCCTCAAGTCTATCCAGAACTTCTTGAAAAGAATTATTGGCCATGCTAAAACCTCTGCTCAAGGGATTATTAAAAGTTAGGGTAAAATTAAAATCCAGTGCTCAAGATTTGTCAAGAAAATTTTTTGAAACTGTTCTCAGGTTGATATTCACTATTTGAGTGATTATTTAGACAAGCCAATATCACCAAGCTCGTACTGAATAATGGCAACAATACCTATTGCAGCAGTTTCTGTTCTCAATATCCTTGGCCCAAGCATTGCCGGCACAAAGCCTGCCTTTTTTGCTTCAGCTACCTCCACCTCTGAAAATCCACCCTCAGGCCCAATTAAAACGATACAGCCCGAAAACCTATCTTTTTTCAAAATGTCTTTGAGACTATTTTTCTTTTCTTCTTCCCACAGAATAATTTTTATATAGTTATCCCACCCTTTTAATATCTCTGTAAATGTTTTTGGTTCTTCTACCCTTGGAACTATGCTTCTCCTGCACTGCTTTGCAGCCTCCAATGCTATACGCCGCCACCGTTGAGTCTTTTGAGCAATTTGCGTAGCGTCCAGGCTTGGTACAACCCTGTTAGTGATAAATGGCAAAATCCTTGAAACGCCAAGCTCTGTTGCCTTCTGGATTATAAGCTCCATCTTTTCACTCTTTGCGAGCCCCTGACAGAGGATTATCTCAAAGCCGCTTTCTTTTATGCTCTCAACCTGTTTTTCTATGGCAATACGCGCTTCATGCTTACCAATGCTTTCTATTTTTCCTGAAAACTCTAATCCCTTTCCGTCAAATACAATAATTTCATCGCCTCTATTAAGACGAAGTACATTCTTTAAATGATGAAATTCTTTGCCAGTTATGGAAATTATCTTCTCATCTGGGCTTAGTTGTTCGACAAAAAATCTCTTCATGCCAGTTTTTACTTCGTAAAAAATTAGTTGTGGTCAGCAGGATATTACACCATCCATATATTTTATGCACTAAAAATACCTTGACGCTTGTGGCATTGTTAGTATATTTTTGATGTATTACTAAGTGTGATGAATTATGGCAAATAAAGATATTGCGGTTATTATACTTGCAGCAGGTCTTGGTAAGAGGATGAAGTCTGATTTGCCAAAGGTGCTTCATCCTGTTGCAGGAAAGCCCATGCTGTTTTATCCTATTGAGGTTGTAAAAAGCCTTAAGATAGAAAAGGTTATCGTTGTTATCGGCCACAAAGGTGAAGAGGTGATAGAAAGATTAGGGGGCAAGGGGCAAGGGGCAAGGAGCAAGGGGGAGTATAAATCCCAAATACAATTTGTTAAACAGGAGCCTCAGCTTGGCACAGGCCACGCAGTTTTATGCGCAGAAGAAAGCCTTAAAACATGGAAGGGAGATATTTTAATCCTTTCCGGAGATGTCCCGCTCATTACGCGAGAGACCATCCTCGGTCTTTTGGATTTACACGCGAAAAAGAAGGCTACCATATCATTCATATCAGCTATTGTTGAAAATCCTGCTGGTTACGGCAGGGCGGTTAGAAATAAAGGTGGAAGCGTAGTGCGGGTTGTAGAAGATAAGGATGCCAGTCAAAAAGAAAAAGCTATAAATGAAATCAACACAGGCATCTACTGCACATCAGCCCAATTCCTATTTTCAAGCCTTAAAAAGATAAAAAAGGAAAATGTCCAGGGCGAGTATTATCTCCCTGATTTAATAGCCATTGCAGCAAGGGAGAAAAAGAAGGTTGCATGCCTTACCCATATCAATCCTGCAGAGGTAATGGGGATAAATAACCGCATTGAGCTATCTGAGGCGAATGAAGAAATGAGGGAACGGATAAATAATGAATTTATGCTCGCAGGTGTTACACTTGTTGATGATGAGACAGCATATATACATAAAGGCGTAAAAATCGGCAGGGACACGACCATATATCCCAATGTGTTTTTAGAAGGTCATACAAATATCGGCGAGAGGTGCATAATAGAAGAAGGGTGCAAAATAATTAACTCATCCGTCGGAGATGGCTCTGTAATAAAAAGCCATTCTGTCATTGAATCCTCTCAAATCGGCAAAGATGCATTTATCGGGCCATTTGCGAGGCTTCGGCCTGAATCTCATATTGAAGACGGAGCAAAGATAGGAAACTTTGTTGAAGTTAAAAAGTCAACAATCGGCAAAGGGACAAAGGTAAATCACCTGAGCTATATCGGAGACGCAGTTATCGGAAAGAACGTGAATATCGGCGCAGGCACAATAACCTGTAACTATGATGGCATTCGGAAGCAGCAAACAATTATTGAAGACGGTGCATTCATCGGCAGTGATACGCAACTGGTTGCGCCGGTTCGAGTTGGCAAGGATGCATACATTGGCTCAGGCTCTACTATCACAAAAGATGTGCCTTCCGGTTCACTTGCATTAAGCAGGCCAGAGCAACGGATTGTTGAAGGATGGGTGGAGAAGAAGGGGTTGAAGAAAAGAGAAAGATAAAAGCATTAACAAAGCTTGACAAAGTGAGGTATGGATATGAAGTTTACGGTAAGAAGATATTTTTCAGGTTATTGCACTTACGAAATAGACGCGCCGACTGAAGATGCAGCCTATGAAAAGGCAAGGAATATGCCTATAATAGAAGATGAAGTCCTGGCTACTTTGGAGGATTGGAAGAATTGTGATGAAGTAGCGCATGCAGACGATTAGGATTAAATTTTAGGAAAACAAAAGTGATAACTACGACCTCTATAATCATCGGCGATAGCCGAAACATGAGTGAGCTTAAGGAAGAGTCCGTTCATCTCGTCATCACATCGCCACCTTATTGGCAATTGAAGGACTACGGCAATGGAAGCCAGATAGGGTTTAATGACAGTTATGAGGATTATATCAATAATCTAAACCTTGTCTGGAAGGAGTGCTATAGAGTCCTGCATAAGGGATGTCGTCTGTGTGTGAATATTGGCGACCAGTTTGCCCGTTCTGTTTATTATGGGAGATATAAAATTATTCCTATCAGAGAGGAAATAATAAAATTCTGTGAAACAATTGGGTTTGATTATATGGGGGCAATAATATGGCAGAAGGTCACGACATGCAATACGACAGGCGGAGCAACTGTCATGGGGTCTTTCCCTTATCCGAGAAATGGCATCATAAAACTTGACTACGAGTTTATTTTGATTTTCAAGAAATTGGGCGAGTCGCCTAAAGTGAGTAGAGAAATAAAAGAGAAGTCCAGGCTTACTACTGAAGAGTGGAATGAATACTTTTATGGTCACTGGAATTTTGCTGGCGAGAAGCAGGATAAGCATCTTGCCATGTTTCCAGAGGAATTACCAAAGAGATTGATAAAAATGTTTAGTTTTGCAGGAGATACTGTGCTTGACCCTTTCCTGGGGAGTGGAACTACCTGTCTCGCTGCTAAAAATTTAGATAGGACTTCTATTGGGTATGAGATAAATCGGGATTTTCTACCCATAATCAAAGAAAAAGTAAAAGGAGAGCATACAGTAATATTTCAAGAAAAGAAAGGTGTAGACTTTAAAAAGGAAATCAGTAAACTTCCGTATATCTTTAAAGACCCTGTAAAATTTGATAAAAAGATTGACCCTAAGAAATTAAGATTTGGTTCAAAGATAGATAATTCAACCCACCATAGAGAGACCTACTATTCCGTTAAAGAAATAGTAAGCCCTGAAATAGTAGTTCTGAATAATGGTTTAAAAGTAAGATTGATAGGCGTTAAAGAAAAAAAGGAAATAAATGAAAAGGCATTGCAATTTTTAAATGAGAAACTGAATGGACAGAAGGTATTTCTTAAATTTGATGCTGCAAAATACGACAATGAAGGTAATCTCTTGTGCTATCTGTATTTAAAAAATAAAACCTTTGTCAATGCCCATCTCATTAAAAATAGATTGGCAACAGTAGATTCATCATTGAGCTTTAAATACAAAAATAAATTTTTTGCCCTGCAAAAATGAAAAGGAAACTCAAAGCTTGAAGATAAAACTTACGAACGCAGCAATCAGGGAATCTTTAGAGATTGAAACACCATCATTCCCTAAATATTAACGGTCTCATAATAGTAACAACATGATTTAAAATATAACCAACCAAATTTTGTCATGCCCGAAGGCTACTATCGGGCATCCAGAGCCTTCAAAATGGATTCCCGCTTAATACCTGCGGGAATGACAGCGTGGGGAGATTTTTGTTTTATGTAGATTCTATTTTGAGATTGTTAATATGTCACGCAGATACTTAATCTTGCCAACCAGAATGCTCAGGGTACAAGGCCGAAAGTTGTAGGACAGCTCAGCGATTTAATACAGGAGTTTTCTGGAAAAACCTTGCCTGAGTGGGAAAAATGGTATTTGAAAAAAATACCCTGAAGCTATAAAGATAGCGAATAAAAAAGTCCTTGAAATGGTCGAAGGCCTCAAAGATGCGGCAGAAAAGATTGATTACCATATGGTGAATGAATGGGTAAAAGACCTTGTCATAGTGAAAACATTCCTTGGACTTAAATTTCAAGAGGCCGCATTAAAGAAAGGCGCTGAAATGAGAAAGACCGATTATAGATTATCTGACAATACGGATGAGTCAAAGGGATTGATGGATATATCGGGGGTATCCCTGTTTCAATAAAACCAGATACTTATAAGGTTAAAAAATCCCTGAGTGAGAAAATAAGCGTCAAAATTATCTATTATAGTAAATTTAAAGACGGTATCGAGGTGGATTACAGCGAGGTTTTTGGTTAATAATACGAAACAAAGAAATGTAATAGGGCAAATATCTTGATCGACACATTGTCGTCAACCAGAAAGACAAAAAGAGGCAATTTCACGGCACAGTAAAAAGTTCCAGATGCAAGGCGGAGCAAGCCCCCGACAGATTCAATCGGGGGGAGGCATACTTTTTAGTATGTTGAGCGCAGAAACCGAAGCGACAAGAAAGGAAAGATTTTCAGTACAAACGCAAGATTTGAGTCAAAGACAAGGAAAAACTGGCTGGACAAGACGGAGCATGCTATTTCCCGTATGTGAGTATTTGGACAGGTAGTTTTGACGCCACGCTTAGCGTGGCTATGTCCCGCTGAGCGGGACGCAGTATTTGGCCAAAGGTTGCGTTTGTGGAGATATTATGTGTGGAATAGTCGGCTACATAGGAACAAAAGACGCCAGCGGCGTCCTGCTCGATGGCCTTAAGAGGCTTGAGTATCGTGGATACGACTCTGCGGGTATTGCTATAATTGGTGCCAGCAAAAACATAGAGGTGCGCCGAAGCGTTGGCAAGTTATTTAATCTCGAGAAAAAGGTTCACAGTGAGCCTGTTAATGGCAATATTGGTATAGGCCATACCCGCTGGGCAACGCATGGAAGACCGTCTGAAGAGAATGCTCATCCTCACATAGAGGCAGGTGTTGCTGTTGTCCATAATGGCATCATTGAAAACTATCTACCCCTAAAGGAGGCGCTTAAAAAACAGGGCGCGGTATTCAAGTCAGAGACAGATACAGAGATACTAGCTCATCTTATCTCTCGTCGTATGAAGACCGGTAAGACCTTTGAGGATTCTGTCAGAGAGACCTTAAAAGAGGTCAAAGGCTCTTTTGCAATTGCAGTTATGTCAAAGGAGGACCCTGATAAGATTATTGGTGCAAGAATGGAATGCCCGCTTGTGGTAGGAATAGGAGACGGCGAAGGATTTATTGCATCCGACATACCTGCGATATTAAACCGCACAAAGAGGGTAATTTTTCTGGAGGATGGGGAAATCGTCACGCTTACGAAAGATAATGTTCAAGTAAAAACCGTTAACGGCAAAGAAGTGAAAAAGACCCCTCGTGAAATTGATTGGAGTCCTGTAATGGCTGAAAAGGGTGGCTACCGGCACTTCATGCTCAAGGAGATATTTGAACAATCACGGGCTGTGACAGACACTTTCAGAGGGAGGATTTCAGAAGAAACCGGCAATGTTATATTGGATGATTTTAAAATAAGCGATAAAGATTTAAAGGCTGTAGAGAGGATATACCTAATTGCATGCGGCACGTCCTGGCATGCAGGGCTTGTGGGGAAATTTCTTATAGAAGAATTTTGCAGGATTCCGTCAGAGGTTGACCTTGGCTCTGAGTTCAGATACCGAAACCCGCTTGCAGATAAAAATACCCTGGTAATAGCCATATCCCAGTCAGGAGAGACAGCAGATACTATTGCTGCAGTAAAAGAGGCGAAGAGAAAAGGGGCAAAGGTTATTTCTATCTGTAATGTCGTAGAAAGCAGCATTGCCAGAGAATCCCATAGTGTCATTTACACCCATGCAGGGCCTGAGATTGGTGTTGCATCAACAAAGGCATTTACAACTCAGCTTACGGCGCTTTACCTGCTCGCACTGTCACTTGGCATAAAACTTAGCAAAATAAAAGGCGCTATGACAAAAGAGTATATTCAGGAGCTTGTCCGACTACCCAAAAAAATAGAAACAATTCTCTCCCATGAGCCAAAGATAGAGGCTATTGCAAAAAGGTATTTCCACTTTAGGGACTTTTTATACCTGGCCAGAGGAATAAATTATCCTGTGGCCTTGGAGGGCGCTTTAAAATTAAAAGAGATTTCGTATATCCATGCTGAAGGCTACACAGCCGGTGAGATGAAGCACGGACCCATTGCCTTAATAGATGAAAATATGCCGGTTGTTGTGCTTGCACCAAAGGATGCGACATATCCAAAGATACTCGGCAATATAGAAGAGGTGAAGGCGAGGGGAGGCAGAGTAATTGTGTTAGTTAATGAAGGTGATAATGAGGCTTCCCAAAAGGCCGATGAGATAATAACTATACCGAGCGCAAGCCATCACCTTACTCCAATACTTTTAACAATACCGCTTCAACTCCTTGCCTATCATATTGCTGTATTGAAAGGCACAGATGTCGACCAGCCGAGGAATCTGGCGAAGAGCGTGACGGTAGAATGATAAAAATCGTGATTCGTGACCGTGTTTCGTGTCCGTAAAAGCAAAGAGCTTTACAAATTCAACGGTCACGAATAACGGACACGGACAACGGTACTCTAACATGGAAATCAAATACCCTCAAACAATCAAAGACTGGCCCGAGGATGACAGGCCCAGAGAGAAACTTACAAAGTTTGGGCCAGAGGCATTATCCAATGCAGAGCTTCTTGCAATAATATTAAGAACAGGTTCAAAGGGCGAGAGCGCACTTGACCATGCAAGGACTATTATTTCAAACTATGATAGTTTCAAGAAGGTTGAGATGACAAGCATGTCTGAGCTTAGAAAAATAATAAAGGGGATAGGCCCTGCTAAGTTTGCCCAGATAAAGGCAGTATTTGAGATTGCCAAGAGATATTCAGCAGAAAAGATAGAGGTTGGAGAACAGTTCCAGAGCAGCAGGCAGGTATATAATCATTTTCACGAGTCCATGCGTTCAAAGAAGAAAGAGGTTTTTGTTGCTATGCTTCTTGACGGAAAGAACAAGATGATTAGAGATGTCAGGATTTCAGAAGGCAGTCTGACCTCATCTCTTGTGCATCCGAGAGAGGTTTTTAATCCTGTTATAAAGGATTCGGCAGCAGGTGTAATCTTCGTGCACAATCATCCATCAGGCGACCCGACGCCGAGCAGGGAAGATAAAGATATAACAAGGAGGCTCAAAGAGGTTGGTGAGCTCATTGGCGTGAAGGTTCTTGACCATGTGATAATAGGCAATGGGAGATATATGAGTTTTGCGGATGAAGGAATGTTGTAAAGATTGAAATCCTAATGTCTAATTTCCAATGAAACATCTAACAGAAAAGTTGCTGAAAAACTCTTTTTCTGTCATTCCCGAAGTTTTTATCGGGAATCCAGTTCTTTAAAATCAAAGACTTATAGATACCCGATAGGAGCATTCGGGCATGACATTTCATAAAAGAGTAGTTTTTCAGCAACCTGCTAATGTCAAATAAAATCAAGAAATCAAGATATTAGAAATTTAGTCATTGGACATTTTATTAGAAATTGGGATTTAGGAATTAGAAATTTATATTTGTCGTTGATTATAGGTCTCCTATTCAGAATGCTGCCAAAAACTTTATGTATTTTCAATTGATAATATTAACCGTCGTTGCCTATCTCATCGGTTCTATCCCTACAGGCGTCATTGTTGCCAAGATACTGGGTGCGCCTGATCCAAGGACAGTAGGCAGCGGCAATATAGGCGCAACCAACGTTGGTCGAGCTGCTGGCAAGGCTGCTGGGATTATTACACTTATAGGAGATATACTTAAGGGGCTATTGATAACCCTGCTTGCGCTTTATATCTTTGCTAATTCACCAATTGAGGTGAGTCTTGTGGCGCTTGCGGCATTTTTAGGCCATCTCTTTCCTGTATTTCTAAAATTTAAAGGTGGTAAGGGTGTTGCTACAGCGCTCGGCGTATTTTTGGCTATTGCGCCCTTGCAGGCAATCGTTGCAGTTGTCATTTTTGCGATTTTAGTTGCACTCTTTAGGTATGTATCTGTTGGCTCCATGACCTCTGCCGTATCATTGCCAATACTGCTTAGTTTCTTTGTAACGAGTCGCCCCTATGTTCCGCTTGCCGCGATTATAAGTATTTTAGTCATTCTGAAACACTCGGACAATATTAAAAGGATTATTCAAGGGACAGAAAATAAGGTTGGTAGAAAATGATTTAACCCCCACCAAAATCTTTGGTGTGGTGGTCTCGGGCAGAGTTGAGGATGGTTTATAGACCACTATCTATATCTAATCGTTGTTCTATGTTCTATAATCATCCATAATAAGGGAGGGCTTTTATGCCATTAAAGGGAATTTCAACCTATTTATCGTGCCCTGTGTGCGATGCTGATGTTCCTATATCAGAGGATGAAAAGGTTGGCGACGAGGTATATTGTCCGTATTGCCAGGTTCCATTAAAACTACGAAAAACAAAAGACAAAGAAGATATGTACCTTGAAGAAAACTTTTAGATTTATTAAAGCCTCCCTTTTTATGGGCAATAAAGAGCCACAGAGAAAGAGCCGCAAGAGGGATTAGCCTTTAACACATACTAAAGGCCTTACCTTTGCCACCTTTTTATTTACCCCTGCCCCGTGAACAATATCAACAACCCTGTCAACATCCTTATATGCGCCAGGGGCTTCTTCAGCCACACCTGCCTTGCTCCTTGATTTTATCAGTATTCCCTTTTGAGCCAACTCATGTATAAGCTCATCACCCCGCCACTGTCTCTTAGCCTTTTCTCTCGACATCGCCCTTCCAGCGCCGTGAACCGCGCTGCCGAAGCATTCCTCCATGCCTTTTTGTGTGCCAAATAAAATATACGATGCCGTGCCCATTGTGCCGCCAACAAGAAGCGGCTGACCAACATCTCTATATGCTGCTGGCACCTCATCTCTGCCCGCAGCAAATGCCCTGGTTGCGCCTTTTCTGTGGACAAGGAGTTTCTTTTTATTGCCATCTATCTCATGGGTCTCAAGCTTCACGGTATTGTGTCCAACATCATACAATAGTTTTATATCCCTCATCTCAATGCCAAACACATGAGATACAGCCTTTCTTGTAAGATGGCTTATTGCCTGTCTGTTGGCAAATGCGCAGTTTATGCCGCAGTTGACTGCGGTCCAATATCTCTGGCCCTCAGGACTTTTAAACGGCGCACATACAAGCTCCCTTTCCCTGATGGGGATATTATATTTTCTGCTCGCCTCTGCCAACGTCTGGAGATAGTCTGTTCCTATCTGATGTCCTAATGCGCGGCTTCCGCAGTGGATAGCAATGAGTATCTGATTTTTATGGATGCCATAGGCATCGGCTGCCTTGATGTCATAAATCTCCTCAACCCACTGCACCTCAAGATAATGATTGCCTGAGCCGAGAGTGCCGACCTGCCTGAACTGCCGCTCCTTTGCCTTTCTGCTTACATTATCAGGGTCTGCATTTTGAACCTTGCCGTTTTCTTCAATATATTCCAAATCCTCGGGAAAACCGTATCCCCTTTTCACCGCAAACTCCGCGCCATTTATCAAGACATCATCTATCTCGCTTGGGGTAAGTCGTATATCTCCGTGAGAGCCGAGACCCGCAGGCACATCCCTAAAAAGCTGGTTTGCAAGCTCTTCCTTTTTCGCCTCCACATCTTCTCTGTCAAGGGGCGTTGTCAACACCCTCACGCCGCAGTTTATGTCAAAGCCCACTCCGGCAACGCTTATCACACCTTCGTCAATATCAAATGCGCCCACGCCGCCGATGGCAAATCCATAGCCCGGATGAATATCCGCCATTGCAATGGATGCCTTCTGGATTCCGGGAAGCATGGCAACATTCAAGACCTGCACAATTGCAGGCGTGAATCCGCCTCCCCTTTTTTCCTCTACATCTTTTAAAAGGCTCTGAATCGTCTCCTCATCCCCGTAAATTCTTCCCGGGACAAGCATATCCCCTTTCTTGGGTATCTCCCAGAGATATGGGGTAATCTTTTTTACTTCGACTGATAATGGTTTTTCAGACATAGATGGCTCTCTTTCTTGTTTGTTCAGAATTCTTGTTTGTCCCCCGCTGGCGGGGGATTAAGGGGGTGGACTGTCGTTATCTTTACACAATCTGTTTGTGAGCTTGCAAGCCTTCCCCCCGCCCCCTCCAGAGGGGGACACTACGACTTCACACATCCAAAATACACTGCACAATATGCTGACCTTCTTTTTCCTTATAGAGAAGTCCTGCATATGTTGCTGCCTTAACCTCTGTTTTCACAGTATGCTTCTCAAAATTCAGCGGCTCGCCGTAGGCAATTCCTGTAAGCCTGTATCGGCCATTCATCATGCTTATCCCGTTCACCTGAAATCGGGCAAGGGCAAGCCCTTCAACATCCTGCTTAAAAAGTATTTCATTCAAGGCCTCTACAAATAACTCAGGTATATCCCTTGCCTCAGACCCTATGGAAACATTTTGCCTTTCCTCAATCGTTGATATATCCCACATCACATTGAGCATTGCCTTTGCGCCCTCTTCAAATGCCTCTTCAAGCGTAGAGCCAATTGCCCTGATTCCAACATCAGCCTCGTGATCAAGATATGTATACGGCATGATCGAATTTTAGCAGGTAAACCCTGTGGGGTCAATTTTAATAATAAGCTGTTGAAAGAGTCTTCACCAGCCTTGATTACACAGATTGCAAAAATGATTACACAGATCATTTTAAGGGTTTTAATCTGTATAATCTTGTCTTTTATCTGTGTAATCACGAATAGTCGGGATGTAATCGGAGATTGTTGAGTTTTTCAACAAGCTCTAATAATAATTGACAGGCCATAGTTTTTGAACTATATTTTACCCCGTTAGAGAAAGCCGCCATCGCTAATTCGTTAAACAACGTAGTTCTCTAACGGGGTTTACACAATTTATCCCGCATCAAAGATTTTTCTCGAAGCATCGGGATTTGCTGTAGGGATATGCTGAGGCTAAATATGAGGCCGCATAAACATCTAATTTTATTTCTAACAATTATAAACCTTCTTTTTTATTGCAGGGGAAGCGAAGCAGTGGATAAGGGTATAAAGATGCTTGTTATTCCAGGTGGACTTACAGCAGAAAAACTGCCTGAGCCTGGCAGTAGAGGTGCAAGGCTTTATGCATCATACTGCAGCCAGTGCCATAATCTGCCAAATCCCAAAATGCATTCAACAGATGACTGGCCAATAATGTTTGAGAAGATGACGGAGCACTCAAGGCTAATGGCAGGGCTTAATCCAGACATAAAGATGCTTGTACCAAATGAAAAGGCAGAGATTATTTCTTATCTAACAAGGAATGGGTTTGTGGCTTTACCCGGAAATGCTGCGTTACTTAAAGGACCCGATGCATTCAAGATTATTTGGTTTTGCTCTGTCTGTCATGCCATACCTGACCCTAAACAATTTTCACCGCAAGAGTGGAGTAAGATTGTAGACAGGATGAATGACTATAGGAATAAACAGGGAAGAGAAGAGATGACAAAATCAGACAGGGATGCGATAATTAATTTTCTGACAAAGAAACTGCGCTGAGTTATTCTTGCCTTTGAGCGCTCAATTCCTTGCACACCCTATCTGCATTTAAGGGCAGCCATTCCTTATACTTAAGCCAGTTTTTATATTTTGGCAGTTTTATCTCCTTTTTTATCTCATCAATTGTCTTACCCTTAGCAATATACTTTTTCACTTCACGCTGCAAGTCAATAAGATACTGCTGAAGGTTAAAGAGCATATCAATATTTCCTGCACCTCCGTGTCCAGGCACATATATCCCTGCATCAAAATTTTTTAGGTTTTTTAGCGTCTCAATCCAATCGGATATATAGGCATCGCCAAGCCATGGGAGCCTTTCTTTATAAAGCAGATCACCGCCAAACATGATACGCTCTATGGGAAAATAGACAATAATATCGCCGTCTGTATGGCCTTTTCCGAGATAGGCAAGCTCAATGGTCTTGCCGCCTATTCGCAGTGAGAGAGTATTTTTAAAGGTCTTTGTGGGAAGCGTCAATTCAAAGCCTTCAAGGGAATTCTCACCAAAGGATTTTTTAAACTGTTCTCTGTGCTGCGTATCTTTTTCTGTAAGGTTCTTCTTTGTGTTTTCATGGCTTATAATCTCCTTTGCCTCATTAAAATACTGATTCCCAAAGGTGTGGTCTCCGTGGTAGTGGGTATTGATTACATAAACAATGGGCTTATCAGTAATCTCCTGAATCTTTTTCTTTAAATGGAGGGCAAGGTCTTTTGGCCCTTGCGTGTCAATTACAACAACACCTTCATTTGTTACCACAAAGCCAGAGTTAGCTGCGCCTTTTTTCCCAATAAAACCATAAATCCCTTCAGATAGCTTTATAACCTCTGGTTCAGCAGAAAAGGTTGTGTTTGTCAGGAATAAAATTGCTATCAGTGTCAGGCTAAAGTGTTTGAACATGTAGTCAAGTATAGCAAAAATTTTTAAAAGAGGAAAACCTCTACACGAAAATTTTTTCCCCGAAGTATCGGGACTTGGTGTCGGGGTCAACTTTCTTACCCTATACGAAAACCCTTGACATTATAAAAAGACATCTTGTAGATTGTTTTCATAATTTGGAGGTAAAATGGATAAGCCATTGGTAGGAATCCTCATGGGAAGCGATAGCGATATGCCTGTTATGGAAAAGGCTGGTGAGGTTTTAAAAGAGATGGATATTCCTTATGAAATAGATATAAGCTCTGCGCACAGGCTTCCAGACAAGACAGCAGATTATGCAAAGATTGCAAGAGCAAGAGGAATAGAGGTTATCATAGCAGGCGCAGGCATGGCAGCCCATCTTGCAGGAGTTATTGCAGCCAATACAACGTTGCCTGTAATCGGTGTTCCTTTAAAGTCAGGCGCATTGAATGGCGTTGACGCTTTATACTCTACAGTCCAGATGCCCTCTGGCATACCTGTGGCAACAGTAGCAATAGATGGCGCAAAAAATGCCGCATATCTGGCATGTTCAATTTTATCCATTAAATATCCTGAGATAGCAAAAAAGCTCGACACCTACCGAGAAAAGATGAAAAAGGAGCTTCTCGAAAAATCAAAAAAATTAAAATAGATTCTCGGAAAATAGTATTTCTTAAGAAGCAAATAAATTTCTCTACATGTTAAAAGGATTTTTAAATCTGCTCCTCCCTCGAGTCTGTTTACTCTGCAGCGGCATTGTGGAAGGTGAAGGGTTGTGCGAGAAATGTCTTGATAGCATTCGGTTAATCAAAAGTCCACGGTGTCGGTGTTGTGGTATGCCTTTTATTTCACAGGAAGCAGAAGATCATTTGTGCGGCACATGCATTAAAAAAAGGAGGCCATTTTCCATAGCAAGAAGCATCGGCATATATGAAGGGGTTTTGCTCGAGGCAGTTCAGAGGCTTAAATATAATGGAAAGACATCCCTTGCAAGACCTCTGGCCAAGCTAATGACAAAAGAATTTTCAATGAATAACTATAATTTGATTGTACCAGTGCCGTTACATAAAACAAGGCTTAAAGAGCGAGGTTTTAACCAGTCGCTGCTTTTGGCACGAGAGCTTTCAAAACTATATAATCTGCCAATAGATTATCTGAATCTCAGAAAGATTCGCGCTACAGACCCGCAGGTCAATCTCAAAGGTAAAGAGAGGATCGAAAATATGAAAGGCGCATTTGCAGTGAAAAATGGAGCTGGTTTTAAGAATAAAAAGATTTTACTTATAGACGATGTGTATACAACTGGCGCTACAGTTACTGAATGCAGCAAGGTTTTAAAAAAGGCAGGTGCTAAGACAATAGATGTGCTTACCCTTGCAAGGGTGGTTAATATGTGAGAAGAGGTGCTATACTTATTTCTCTAACCCTTAACAATGAATACTAAAAAAAAGAAAATAGTTTCCTTACAGAGGCTACGGGGTTCTCTTAAAAATATCAATAAGAAGAACAAAACCATTGTCTTTACCAATGGCTGTTTTGATATCATCCATGCAGGGCATGTGAGATACCTGAATAAGGCAAAGTCATTAGGCGATGTATTGATAGTTGGCCTTAATAGCGATGCCTCTGTAAAACTGATAAAGGGCGATAAAAGGCCGATTGTGCCGCAGGAGGAAAGGGCAGAGGTCCTGTCAGGTCTTGAGGCAGTTGATTATGTGGTCTTATTTAATGAGCCAACGCCAATAAACCTTATAAATGCAGTTCTTCCAGACATCCTTGTAAAGGGCGCGGACTGGGCAAGCCAAGAGATTGTTGGCGCTGACATAGTAAGGGCAAAGGGCGGAAGGGTTGCAAGGATTAAGCTCGTAAAAGGCAAGTCAACAACAAATATAATAAAGAAGATATTAGAACTTCATCGGTGATTAACTACCCTAATTTCCTGCAGAGCCAGATTTTTGTGCTATAATTAATTTATCCAAACCATTAAAGGAGGGCTTACAATGGCTATATCAATGAAACTAAAAAAATTTTTAGACGAGAATAGAGTTGGTTACCAGATAACCGCACACCCAGAGGTTTATACAGCGCAGGAGATTGCCGCAGCCATGCATATCCCTGGCAAGGAGCTGGCAAAGGTGGTTATGGTTAAGGCCGGCGAGAGCTTTGTCATGACCGTTCTTCCTGCAAGCTGGAGAGTAGACATGACTAAGCTGAGAGAGACCCTGAAAACTAAAGATATAAGACTTGCTACAGAGGATGAATTTAAAAGCCTCTTTCCTGATTGCGAGCCAGGCGCTATGCCGCCTTTTGGCAACCTGTATGGCATTGATGTATATGAGGATAAGTCCTTAACCGAGGATGAGGAGATATTCTTCCAGGCAGGAAACCACATTGAATCGGTCAAAATGAGATATAAGGATTTTGAAAGGCTTGTGAAGCCAAAAGTGGCTGATTTTGGGTCTCATATACATTAAAGGTTTTATCCTCCCCACCCCGCTTAGCGGGGTGGGGGCATACTAATCTTTCATTATCTCTGCCTTCATCTTCTTTATTATAGTTGCAAATGCCATAGGCACTTTTTCAATGAGGGTAAAAATGTCTATGATGTTGGATGGAACATTTCCATCAGAGCCATTATCACAGTAAAGCACATTTACCACCTTATTATTTATCACAATTGGTATCATCAATACGTTTTTAGGGCTGTTTTTTATACCATTTATAAGTTTTTTGTTAATGAGGTTGTCCGATAAAGGACCTACATACGGCGCGCGGGAATTATAAACAGTTTTAAAGATGGAGGGCCCTACCATAGGCATTACAAATTTTTCCAAAACCTTCTTGGAAAACCCTTCTCCGATCCCGTCCCATCCATAAATCATCACACCTTTGACTACAAAGAGCGCATTCCTTTGGAAATAATTTTTTGCAAAGCCAAAGATGATATTTATTACATCATCCCGGGTTTCTGCACGTTCAAGTCTTTTGATTGCCTCCTCCAGTGTTGGTATGGTCTCTACTTCTTTTTTCTCTTCCGGGAGAGGGATAGTTTCCACTTCTTTTTCAAAAGCAATCTCTTGTTGTGCAGAGACCTGCTGTGGTTCGCTTATCTCCTCCGTCTCTTCAGTAAAAGCCGTGGTTTCTACTTTTCCCTTTTCGCCTATCTCCTCTAACTGTTCACGCTCAATTTTTGACGACATTAATTTTTCAGGAGGTATGATATATCTCAATTTTCTTGGAATTCCATAATATTTTTCCAGAAGGTAGTACATCCTTATCTCAGGACATACTATTGGTTTAATCATATACCCTGTTATAAAGGAAATCTCATTTATTACAGGAAAGTTGGAGGGGTCGGTCATTAAAAGATAGAGTCGTTTATGGTCGAATTTAAACGGACATACTTCATATTTTTCAGCAATCTTTTTTGAAAATTTCTGCACGACTTCAGGTGCTATCTCTTCATATTTTGACATCGGTAAATAGTCTACATTGAAAATATCAGCAAGCGTTTTTGTCAATCGTTCTTCATCAACAAAGTTCTTTTCAACCAGAATAGTTCCGAGTTTGCCTCCATACACTACCTGAGCCTGCAATGCCTCTTCGAGCTGTTGCTCAGTTATCATCTTCTCTCTGATGAGAACGGTTCCGATGTGGGTCGGTTTGTCGCTCATAGTTTGGAAGATAATACTTTTAATCCCAGTATATGTCAATAAATTCAAGAGCCTGTAAGTAGCAATGGCTTTACCTCGTTAGAGAAGCAAAGTTCTATAATGGGGTTTACCCCCACACCAAAGATTTTGGTGTGGGGGCTTGCCGCAGGGTATAATGCCCTGCGGTCGAGGTGCGGGGGTTTACTAAAAGTGTTGAGTGTGGTATTTATGGAGGTAAAAGGATAAAAAATACTATAATCTGGAGGGGTTATGGCAGACGAAAAAACAGCAGCAAAGCATGTCCCTGCAAGCTTTAAGCAGGGAGAGGTAAAGATAGAGATTCAGATAGATGATGACATTGCCCAGGGCATATATACAAATCTGGCTGCAATCAATCACAGCGAGAATGAGTTTATCTTTGATTTTATATTCCTTCAGCCCCAGTCTCCAAAGGCAAAGGTGAGGTCAAGGCTAATACTCAGCCCCAAACATGCCAAGAGATTTTTACAGGCATTACAGGAGAATGTTAGAAAATTTGAAGATAATTTTGGAACGATAGAAGAATCCAAGGGGCCGGTAATGGATGCCGGTTCTATACATTAGCTGTTGAAAAAGCTATCAACAGCCTTGATTACA
>MGQA01000078.1:25631-31811 GCA_001797665.1 Deltaproteobacteria bacterium GWF2_42_12
AAGTTCATTAGGAGTTACTGTCCTGAAATTATACCTTTTACTAATCTTAGTTATTTATATATTAAAAGAAGCCTTTGAATATGTCGTCCTGTATCTTAATCTCAGACACATGAAAAGGCGCGGCTCATCTGTGCCTCCTGAGTTTGAAGGGAAGATAGATGAAGGTTTTCTTAAAAAGGCGCAGGGCTATGAGATAGAGAAGTCCCGCTTCGAGATTGTCTCATCATTATTTAGCAGCATTGTCTTGATTGTATTTCTCTTTGGCGGCTTTTTGAACTCCTACAATTCATGGATAGCGTCACTCACTCTTTCCTTTATAGTCTCAGGGTGGCTATTCTTCCTGCTTCTCTCTTACGCTGAAGATATCCTTTCTATGCCTTTTAGCCTTTACAACACATTCAAAATAGAAAATAGATATGGATTCAATACTATGACTGTAAAGCTCTGGATATCTGATTTTCTTAAGTCATTGGTCATTTCCACTACACTGGCATCACTACTGCTATTTTCTGCATTCTATCTTATTCAATGGAACCAGGATTACTGGTGGCTCTGGGTATGGTGTTTTGTTTTTGCATACAGCATGTTTGTCATGTATATATCGCCTTATGTTATTGAGCCTTTGTTCAACAAATTTACCCCTGTTGAGGATGAGTCGCTCAAAGAGAGAATCGTGAGATTAGCAGAAAAGGTGGGCATCCGCGCAAGCAAGATACTCCAGATTGACGCATCAAAGAGGAGCAGGCATACCAATGCATATTTTACAGGCATTGGCAGGACAAAGAGGATTATCCTTTATGACACGCTTCTGCATGACATGAACCACGATGAGATAATGACTGTGCTTAGCCATGAAATAGGACACTGGAAGAAGAAACATCTGTTAAAGATGATGGTGTTGTTTGAAATTTTTTCTCTTATCGGGTTATATTTTTCTTATAGACTTACTCAGGGCAATCTTCTCTCAAACCTTTTTAATATCTCTATAGACACCCTTTTTGCAAAATTTATCATACTTGCCTTTCTCTTTGGAATCATCACGTTGCCATTGAAACCCCTGGTAAATTTCTTTATCAGGAGGCATGAGAGAGAGGCTGACAGGGCTTCCTATGAGCTTACCGGAGATATTGCAGGTATGGTAAGCGCCTTTGTAAAGCTTTCTAAGGAGAATCTTACAAATCTCTATCCCCATCCCCTCTATGTCCTCTTATATTATTCTCATCCGCCTATTCTGGAGAGGATAAGGTATATAAAGGGGTTCGATTCCACGGTAAAGGGTTAGGAGCCGAAGCAGCCTCACAAAATCTCCCACTTTAAACCATCAGCCATTACTCTTTTAAAAGATTTTTAAACTCCTCCTCTGATATTATCTTTAATCCCAGCCTCTTTGCGTCATCGTATTTCGAGCCTGGCTCTGCACCTGCAATCACATAGTCAATCTTTTTGCTGATGCTTGAGGCGGTTGTGCCGCCATGTTTTTCCACAAGCTCCTTTGCCTCGTCACGGCTAAATGACGATAGCGCGCCTGTAAATATAAATGTCTTGCCAGCGAGTTTTCCGGCAACCTTTTTCATCTGTGGGAAAATAACGCCAGCCTTCTTGAGTTTTTCAATAACCTTGATGTTGTGCGATTCCTGAAAGAAATCATAGATACTCTCTGCTGTCTCAGGTCCGATGTCATGAACAGATAATAACCTCTCCTTATCCGCCTTCATAATTGCCTCAAGGGCTCCAAACTCCTCTGCCACTACATGCGCCATGTGTTCGCCGACCTGTCTTATACCAAGGGCATAGATAAGTCTTGGAAGGGTTGGATGTTTACTCTTTTCAATCGCATCAATTAAATTATCCGCCGATTTTTCAGCCCATCTCTCAAGTTTTAAGAGGGTTTCTTTTTTTAGATAATATAAATCCGCCACATCCTTGATAAGGCCGTCGTCAACAAACTGCTCAATGTGCTTGTCGCCCAGTCCGTCAATATCCATTGCCCTCTTTGATACAAAGTGTTTTATTGTCTCCTTGACCTGAGCGGGACAAGAAAGCCCGCCTGTACAAAAATGTATTGCCCCAATCCTTTCAACCTTTGAGTTGCAGAGCGGGCATTTTTCTGGGATTTTAAATGTTTTTTCCTTGCCAGTCCGTTTCTCTTTTATGACCATCACAACTTCCGGAATCACATCGCCAGCCCGCGCCACAACAACAGTATCGCCGACCCGCACATCTTTTCTATCTATTTCATCCTGATTATGGAGCGTTGCCCTTTCTATGGTAACTCCTCCTACCTCTACAGGCTCCATAATTGCAACCGGTGTTAATGCGCCTGTCCTCCCAACGCCAATCTCTATGCTTTTTATTTTTGTTGTCTCTTCTCTTGGTTTAAATTTATACGCAAGCGCCCATCTCGGGCTTCTGGTTATAACGCCAAGCCTGTTTTGAAGCTCAATATCATTTACTTTGATAACGATACCGTCAACTTCGTAGGGCAGATTGTCTCTCTTTTTTTCTATCTCCTGATGATATTCCAGAACAGCCTCAATACCATCGCATTTTTTTATGAGAGGATTGATTTTTAAGCCAAATGTCTTTAAAGCCTCTAATGTTTCCCAGTGGGTTTTAAACTTAACACCTTCAACAACGCCAACTCCGTAGCAGAAAATATCAAGCGGCCTGGATGCTGTTACCTTTGGGTCTAATTGCCTGAGCGAGCCGGCAGCAGCATTTCTCGGATTTGCAAAGAGAGGTTCGCCGGTTTTTTCCCGCTCTTTATTGATTTTTTCAAAAACCTTTAAAGGTAAAAAGACCTCGCCCCGGACTTCAAGGCGAGATGGTATTGGGTATTTATTCTCTGACCCCTGCTTAAAGCCTGCAGGCGCAGGCCCTTGACCCCTGACCCCTGACCCCTGCTTTTTTAGCAGCCTCATGGGAATGCTCTTTATCGTTTTCAAATTCAGGGTTACATCCTCGCCTGTATAGCCGTCACCCCGTGTTGAACCTACAGTAAACCCGCCGTCTTCATACACAAGCTCTATGGCAAGGCCGTCTATCTTTGGCTCTGCAACATATTCAATCTCCTCTTCCCCTCTCCCCTTGCGCCTGCCTGTGCTGCGGCAGACAGGGGAGAGGGCAGGGTGAGGGGATAAGAGCCTTTTTATGCGGTCGTCAAATTCCTTTGCCTCATCAATACTAAAGGCATTATTTAATGAGAGCATTGGTATAGTGTGGGTGATTGTTCCAAATGCCTCAAGGGGTTTTGCACCTACTCGCTGAGTCGGTGAGTCAGGCGTGATAAGTTCCGGATATTTTTTCTCCAAAACTTCCAATTGTTGCATAAGTCTGTCATATTCAGCGTCAGAGATTGCAGGGTTGTCCAGCACATAGTAGCGGTAGTTGTGATAGTTTATCTCTTCCCTGAGTTTTTCAATCTCTTTTTTTAGCTCTGTTTTTTTCACCCGAAAATACCTCATATTTACATTACCGTAGCGTTGCCCTTTATGGGCAACGGTTTTTCGTTGGCACGCTTAGCGTGCCGTTGGGGATAAACCCCAACGCTACAAAAATCCAATTTTCATTCCCCTTTGCCATGCTAAGCGTGCCTTTGTGAGCCCCCGCCTTGGGCGGGCTTAGGCGGGCTCAAGAGTATTTCATACTCTGAATATTTAGCATAAAATTCATACAGTGGCAAAGGGCAAAATCTGTTGACAACAATAAGCCTATTTTAGTATAGTGCAACGCACATTAAACCGACTATCTTTAAAGGAGGATACAAGGCATGACAAAAATGAGAAGATTCCTTGCGGTTTTTAGCTTTATTGCTATCATGTTTGCATACGCGGGGACGATGCTTGCTTCTGGCGGAGGTCCTGGCATTTCAACAGATGGGGCGCTTAAGAAGCTAATTGATGGCAACACCCGCTATGTAGAAGGAAAACAGGCACAAAAAGATATTGGCGATAATAGGAGAACAGAGCTTACAAAAGGTCAGCACCCCATTGCAGTCATATTAAGCTGTTCTGACTCCAGGGTTCCGCCTGAGCATGTATTTGACCAGGGGCTCGGCGACATATTTGTTGTAAGGGTAGCAGGCAATATTGCTGATAAGATTGAACTTGGAAGTGTGGAATATGCAGTAGAACATCTCGGAGTTCCGCTAATCCTTGTCCTGGGGCATCAAAGCTGCGGCGCTGTTAAGGCTACGGTTGATGGTGGAAAGCCGGAAGGTAACATAGAATCTATTGTAAAAAAGATATCTCCAGCAGTAAAGAGGGCAAAGGCAAAGGTGAAAGATAAGAATAAACTACTTGACGCAGCAATTCTTGAGAACACAAAGGCAACAGCGGGTGCGCTTACTAAAAAGAGCGCTATAATAAGGCATCTTGTCGAGGAGGGTAAGGTAAAGATAGCTGCGGGTGTATATAATCTGGCTACAGGCAAAGTAGAGCTCGTTGAAGTTGAAGCAGATAAGGAGAAAAAGACCTCTGAGGCATCACATGAGCATACTCATGTGGCAGAGCCTATCCAAGCAGGCCATTAAACGAACAGGGCTGGCTTATGCCAGCCCTGTTCATAAGATATAATGAGATATTATAGAATTATATTAATTGCCCTTCTCTTTTTATCATCCTGCTCAAGCCCATCAAACAACTCCCAAGAAACCTCAACATCTCCAGAGCAATCTCAGGAGACAGAGTCAACAAAGGAGATAATAAATAAGTATGTTGATACCCTGACAACTGCAAAGGATAAGGCCAAAAAGGCTGCGGGTGCTGTTGAGCGGAGGGCAGAAGAAGAAAATCAATCAATTCAGGAGATGGAAAAGGAATAGAAGAGGCTACTGCCTTTTTGCCATCTTTTTAAGAAACCACTTCACATAACGCTCTACGCCTTCCTCAATCTGCACCTTCGGCTGATAATTTAAGAGTTTCTTTGCCTTATTGATATCCGCATATGTTATAGGCACATCACCTGGCTCTGGTGAAAGGTATTTAATCTTTGCCTTTTTTCCAAGATTTTTTTCTATAAGGGATATGAGATAACTTAGCTCTACAACCCTTGACTCGCCGAGGTTAATTATTTCATAAGAGAATGGTTTATATATAGATGCTAAAACGCCCTGCAAAATATCGCCTATATACGTGAAGTCCCTCTTTGCAGTTCCATCGCCATTAACAATAAGTTCTTTGCCTTCCCATAAACGATGCGTAAAATTCGCAACAGACATCTCAGACCTTCCCCTCTCCCCATATACAGTAAAAAATCGAAGGCATGTAATAGGAATCTTATAGAGATGGGAGTATGTGAAGGCCATGAGCTCCCCTGCCCTTTTTGTTGAAGCATACGGCGATATAGGCTGAGAGATAGGGTCATCCTCTGAAAATGGCACTTTGCTGTTTAAGCCATATACAGATGATGACGATGCAAATACGAAATTTTTTACAGGATGTCTTTTTGCTGCTTCTAAGAGATTCAATGTTCCAAGGCAGTTTACCTCTTCATACAAGATGGGGTCTTTTAAAGATTGTCTTACGCCAGCCCTTGCCGCAAGGTGGCACACCACATCAATAGAATTTTCTTTAAAGATTTTTTCTAAGAGCGCCTTATCCAGTATATCGCCCCTGTAAAGTTTAAAATTTGGGTTTTTGAGCGCCCCTTGAATATTTTCCTCTTTGAGCTTTGGGTCATAGAAGTCATTAAAGTCATCAATTGCAATAACCCTTTCATTTTTCTCCAAGAGTTTATCTGTAAGATTAGAGCCGATAAAGCCCGCGGCGCCGGTGACAAGAATATTCATCCCGTTAGAAGCCTTTTCTGTTTTAAGCGAATTTTTGGCGGAGGCAGATGATTTCTTTATGGGTGAGCTTCTAACGGGATTCATGTGACGCAGAATAGCATATTAGGTGAAGAAGGGTCAAGATTTAGAGAGGTTTCTCTATTTTACGGCAACCTTGACAACAATCTTGAAAACAGCGGATGGCAAGCCTGCTGCCAGTTTGGGGGCATGGCCGTCTTCCGGGTAGAAGACTGCCAATTGCCCCACCTGAAGGTGCACTATAGTTATTTCTTTCTTTGGCGCTATGCCAAAGCAGATGTCCTTTTCCAAGTCATACGCCTCAGTAATCGTCATCTGCTCAACTGGAGCCCAGCCAATGACCTCCTCGCCGGATACTATATACTGGATGTCAA
>MGQA01000078.1:31851-41056 GCA_001797665.1 Deltaproteobacteria bacterium GWF2_42_12
TACAGTTTCATATCGGTTTATAAGGGCAAACACATCCTGGCCGTCTATATCCACCCTTCCGTCAGCCATGTTGTGAATATCCGGCCTCCGCAAAAACTCAATCGCCTTCTTGAAAAAAGCAGTCATTGAAACCTGATGCTCTATGTGGTTAATGTCCGTAACAATCATGGTGTATGGCCTAACGATTGAAATCAGCAGCGGGATTAATCCGCGTCCGCTGGATTGTCTTGTTATGAATTTATTTCTTTTATATTTCTATCAGTGCTTCTGATTCTTTGCTTATTTCTATGTTTACTTTTGACTTGATATTCTTTCCCTCTTGGTCTTTCGGCGATTACCAGCGGTTTAGTATCTATTGGCTCAGGGAATAAAGTGATTTGTTCCTGCAAATATCCCTTTATCCTTTTTTGGGCAAGGGTTACATATTCTTTTGAGATCTCATAGCCGACATAATGACGACTTGCCTTCAGGGCGGCTATAGCGGTCTGGCCACTTCCCATAAATGGGTCCAACACTACATCACCTTCAAAAGTGTATAGTTTAATCACTCGGAGTGGTAATTCAACAGGGAAAGGTGCCGGGTGACCGATCTTTCGAGCAGACTCGGCAGAAAATGTCCAGACGCTTTTAGTGAATTCTAAAAATTCTTCTTTAGAAATAGTGCTTTTTTTACCATTGGTGTTTTCTCTGGAAAATAGCCCTTTAGAGAAAACTAGAATATATTCGTGAATGTCTCTAAGAATCGGATTTTTGGCAGACAGCCAACTCCCCCAGGCCGTGGAAGGGCTGCCGCTTGATGCCTTATTCCAGATAACTTCACCCCTCATCAGGAAGCCCAAATCAAGCATATCTTCTACAATATAAGTATGTAACGGAATATAGGGCTTGCGGCCTAAATTAGCAATATTTATACAGACACGACCGCCGGGCACCATAACCCTCTTGACCTCGCTCCAGATATGTTTAAGAAATGCCCTGTATTCATTGAGCGAAAGATTCTCGTCATATTGCTTACCAACGTTGTAAGGCGGTGATGTCACCATTAGATGAACACTATTATCAGGTAATTCAATCATCTGTTCACTGGATGAAGTAAAGATTTTATCCAAGAATTCAAGCGGAATAGGGTTTTCTTCGTATTTTATCGTTTCTTCTTTAGGCAGTCCCTCATATAATCTGCTTTTGTAAAAAGAGGACGAATCATGATTTATCCTGCCGGGCGACCCGAAGGCGCTCGTTTTAGTACCTATCTTCTTTTGATATGGAGCCATTTTAGTCTTCCTCCCAGAAGTCAACCCATTTCTTGTATGGATTAAAATCTATTTTGACCTTTTGCCATTCTATAATAATACGTTGGCATTGTTTATCTGCAACAAGATTTGATAGCGATTCTTTTGTAATTTCAGCGCCACGAGGATTCGTTCCGGCCTTTGGTAATTTAATATAGTTTTCTCTGCCCATCTTGTCAAACAGTTTTTCCTGTAGCTCTACAGGAATATAAAAGAATCCACCAGTATCGCCCCAGTTAATCTGGACAAGTAAAATATCGCAAGAGGGGTAATAATTCTCCCTGAATTCTATTGCTTTTTGTGCATCAACCGTCCATATCAGTTTCACGCCGCCTAAACTTTTACCTGTAATAGTCTTAACGGATACTGGTTCACCAAACAGTTTCGCATCAACTTCAGATTCGGTAATTGGTATTTCAGTTTCAAGATTAGACTCTCCGAATTTATAGATAAGCAGAGCCACTATTATCCTTTCACGAACCGAGCCGACTTCCATTCCTGTTTTGCCAGCCCGAGAACTTTCTAATTCAGCAAGTTGGAATAAATAGGGCAATCGTTTCTTAATTTTTTCTACAAGGTTTTTATCGGTGAATATCTCTATTAGTTTACCAGCCATTTCTCACCTCGTTTTTCTATTTATATATCAGCTATTTTTTAAATTTTATCTATTTTATTCATCATAACGGCGAAGCTAAGCGGATTCCACATAGCGAAGCCTGACTTGTCGGGGCTGAGCGTTATGCGGAATTCCGCTTGAGCGAATTGTTGGCGCAGCGGCAACATTTATTTTTATGCTGATGCAACAATTTACCAAGGCATATATTCCAAGCCCCTTATTTTATCAACTTATCCACTGCAATATTTTCAGTTTTGGTTAATTATTGTCCCCTGCCCCTTCCTCCGCCGCCCTTACCGAGGAGTTGCAAAGTCAAATACCGGCACCTTGATGGTCTTTACAGGTTTAAATTTATCCTTTGCGAATTTCAGCAATTCATCGGTAACCTCAGTAGAATACATCTTTTCCCCACACCTTATGCAGACTTCAGCCGGAACATGCTCTACAAAGAGGTATTTATCATCATCTTCGTATGTGAATGTTACCGTCTTTTTTTCCACATGGCCTCCGCAGAATACACATTTTTTCATTGTTATTACCTCCTGATTTTACAATCAACCCATTCTTTAGGGTCTGGTTCATAAACTGTGATTATCACGACTGACGGCGGTGACACAGCATGGTCCGAGAAGTTATATTCGCCACTTCTTATTTTATGCTGAATATCTTTTAATGCCATATGTTAATTACGCGCAAATTATAACTCCAATCTATTTGTTTTTCCCCTTACCATGCTCCTTCTGTTCTTTGTGCTTTCCTTTTTTATGCCCTTTGCCGTGCTTTGCTGCATTGTGCGCCTTGCCCATCATGCTTAAAAGGTCGTCTGTGCGTATGCCGTATGCCTTTGCAATTCTTCCCCATCCATGGCCTTTTTTGTAATCCTTCACAATAATGTTAATGTCCTTGCCTGTCCTGTTTGATATGTAGAGGGCTACTGAAAGGTCTCCCCAGCTTAAACCTGAATCAATTTTTTGTTTCTGAATAATATCTTCCTTTGTTCCGAATTCTATGGCAAGGGCGCCGGCAACATTTTCACCCTTACTTGAAAGAGACGCCTCGACATTCAAAGAGTCTATTTGTTCTTTAAGACTTAATTCAAAATCAAGGGCCGATGAAAGAGCAGGCATCAAGAAAACTACGAACGCTATAAGAAAAGTCTTTTTCATAAATCCATCTCCTTTGAATTGATTGCACAAATTTTACCCCTCACCCTACCCTCTCCCCATTTTAAGGGGAGAGGGTAAATGTAAGACAGGCTATGTTGTAACCTTTATTACTGTCTTTACATTCCCCCGGACATTAAAATCTCCGGTAACCTCTAAGTGCCTTGGCTTCAGGTTTTTCTTTAACACATCAAATATCTCATTTGTTGCAGCCTCGTGGGAGATGTATTTATTGCGGAAACTATTAAGATAGAGTTTCAGACTTTTTAGTTCAACGACTTTTTTGTCAGGGATGTAGGTTACTTTTATTGTGGCAAAATCCGGATAACCTGACCGGGGACAGAGACAAGTAAATTCTGGATAGGCTATATCAATAGTGTAGTCCTTTTCAGGAGAGGGGTTGTCCCAGAATTCAAGCTTTGCCTTTTTTATGGCCTTTTCACCGTACCGCATGATTGGGGATTTTAGCAGGTTTGTTATAGTAAGTAAATCCCTGCACCAGAGGTTTTGGTCTGGGGATAGAGACTATAGAGAACATATGCGACATGAAGACGACAACTTGTCAATCACGGAGTTATTCGGTTATGAAAGGCCCTTTCTCATTTTTCTCAACCATCATTTTTCATCATTAGCTAAAACCGGTATCTTAGAGAACCTGTTGCAGCACTTTCATCAATAAATCTGCCTTCTACATTTAATGAAACGCCCTCTGTAATGTCATATTCTGCACCTACAATGATACCTACATTGTTCTCTGACACCACGTCGCCGCTAAATCCTAAAAAAGGTCGTACCGCCAACTGTGACCCCTGCATGTCTAACAGTGCCATAGTCAACCTTTACTGAAGAAAGCTTCACCCCCACATATGGTGTGAGTGTAGTGCCGTATCCCGGAACTAAATCTTTAGATACTATCGCAGAAATCCCTACATCAGAAACTGTCGCATCGCTTGCTGAAAGAGATGAGGCTGCTACATTGCTCACATGCACTGAATCCACACTTGACTCCCATCGTAAGTACTGAAAATCGAAATGGATGCGTACACCACTGTCTCCGGCTGGGAGACCAACCTGGCCTCCCACAGCCCATACAAATCCATATTCGTATTTCAAGTCATACGGCAGACGATCAGCCCCGCTAGCCGTCGTTAACTTGCTCTCCAAATTTGCCATTCCCATTTTTGCATAGAGACCCACCCTATCATTAAATGCGTAATTAAGCTTGACCAACACTGCCTGGCTTTCATCTATCTCTAAATTCTTTACCGTTGCCTGCTCTTCAAGTTCCTGATCAAACACATGAGTGTACTCTACTGAGACACTGGGCCCAGCTTGGGTTGGAGCCAAACCAACACTGGCTGCCTTGGCACTTCCTAAAAATAATGAAAACAAAACTCCTATTGCCAATGCTCCTACCTTCAAGTATTGCTTCATAGCGCACCCTCCTTTTTTTATCTGTAGCGGGGTATATCATTTTTGCTACTCACTTGCAAGAAAATAGATTCTTGACACAGGACAGCGAATTTCTCTGTCAATAGTTAATTGACTCAATGTGTAAGTGTATGTTATTCTAATCGAATGAAGTATTTGGAGGAAAACGATGCAAATTACTAAAAGATGGGGTTTATATATATATTTAATTTTTTTATCTGCGAGCCTTATTTCCTGTACTGCGCTTAAAGAGGGGATAATGCCAGCAAGCGATATGGCAAAGGGCGCTGCTGTTCAGGGTGGAAATGCATACTATCATTTCTCTTTAGCGCAACTGCTTGCTTCAAAGGGTGATGTGGATGGCGCAATAGAGCAATATAAAGAGGCTATTAGGTTAGAGCCAAAAACACCGGTTTTCCATGTAGAGCTTGCTACCGTCTATATTAGGAAAAGCGAAAATAATACAGCCCTAAAATATCTGGAAGATGCTGTAAAAATTGCACAAGACTATACCCCTGCCTATTTACTCCTTGGAAATGTTTATACCGCCCTAAAACGGGATGATGAGGCAATGGAGGCGTATAATAAGGCTATTTCCCTTGAGCCGGAAAATCACAAGGCATATATATATCTGGGCATCTTATATACAGATAAAAAGGACTATGACTCTGCAATTGAGGTCTTTAAAAAGTTGATTGGGGTGAATAGCGAGTCTATTATGGGGTATTATTATCTCGCCAGAATTGAAGCTGAAAGAGGGAACTATTCAAATGCTGAGGAGTATTATCTTAAGGCGCTGGATATCAATCAATCATTAGATATTGTTCTTATAGAGCTTGGGATGGCTTATGAAGCTCAGAAAAAGATTGATAAGGCTATAGAAACCTACCAAAAGGCTCTTCAACTGCAGCCGCACAATACAAACCTAAGAAACAGGGTTGGCCAGCTTTTGCTGCAACAGAATAAACTCGACGAGGCCCTAACTCAATTTAAGCAGCTTGAAACCATTGGAAACACAAGACTGGATGCCATGACAAAGGTGGGTTTAATATATTTTGAACAAAAAAAGTATGACGAGGCTATTATGGAATTCAGCCTTGCCCTCGGCATTGAACCGGATGCCCATAAAATCCGATATTATCTTGCCACAACATACGAAGAGAAGGGCGAATCAGAAAAGGCAGCAGAGGAATTTGAGAAGATTCCATCCAAAGACCCTATTTTCGTGGATGCAAAAATACATGTGGCATTCATATATCAAAGGCAAGGACAAACAGATAAGGCTATAAAGGCAATAATGGATGCAATAGAGGTAAAAGGCAAGGATACCGAGCTTTACAGACTGCTTGCCTCTGTCTATAAAGAGGCCGATCGTTTTGATGATGCTATACATATAATGGAAAAGTCCCTTGACCTTGAGCCGAATAACGCTGAACTGCATTTTACGCTTGGCGCCCTCTATTATGATGCTGGTAAAGAACAAAAATCAATAGAGGCAATGAAGACCACAATAAGGTTAAATCCTGAACATGCAAATGCGCTGAACTACCTCGGATATACTTATGCCGAAAAAGGGATAAATTTGGAAGAGGCATTAAATCTAATTACAAAGGCGCTTTCAATAAAGCCAGAGAGCGGTCATATAATAGACAGCCTTGGTTGGGTTTACTATCAAATGGGTGAAATAGAAAAGGCGGTTCAGGAATTAGAACGCGCTGCAAAGTTTTTACCTGATGACCCTGCAGTGCTTGAGCATCTTGGCGATGCCTATTTAAAAATAGGACAGAAAGAGAAGGCCCTTGATATGTATGAAAAGGCCTCTAAGCTTGATGCAAAGAATGTTAAATTAAAGGAGAAATTAGAGAGGCTTAGAAAGGGAATTAAAAAAGACCTGTCAGGATTAAGTGCGGATAATAATCAAAAACCATCAGTTAAGAAAAAATAGGCAGGTTGTGCTTAAGCTTTATTTCTTACTATTTGCTGTTTTTTACGGATGCGCGCCTGCGTTAATTTCTACCAAAACTATTGCTGAATATGATACCTGTTCAGGCAATCTCACTGCTTTATTACAGGATAGGGTTGATTTTTTAAAAACCCTTAAAGACACAGCCAAAGTGGAGCTTGAGTTTAAAGATGGGAAAAAGCTATCAGGGAGGGCAATTGTTCTCGTTAAAAGACCTGATATGTTCAGGCTGGAGATTTTAGGGCCATTCAATCAGGCAGTTGCTTTGATAATATACCGGGAAAAAACCCTATCGCTATTGTCGTTTCAGGAAAACAGGTTGTACAGGAACTATCCGTTGCCAATGGATGTTTCAGCCCTTCCCCAATATCTTTTAGGGCTGCCTGCTAAAGAAGTTAAAAGCCAAGAGCCTGCCCCTGCAGGCCTGCCCCCGAATGGCTCTATCGGGGGTTTTAAGCAGGCCCCTGATAGAATCAATCAGGGGCAGGGGTCAGAGCTCAAAAGTCATAATAAAAATTCGGCTCTGTGCATGTATCATTCAGGAGATGAGAAGATAATAATAGACGAAGAAGGCAATATAAAAGAGATAATTTTATCAGGCGAGGAAACAGGCGGACAAGGAATTGATAAAATACAGGTGTCAATGGGTTCTTATAACGAGATAGATGGGCTAAGTTTTCCGCAAGTTATATCTATAGGCAATAAATCTTTCAGCATCTCTCTAAAATATGACCAGATAGAATTAAACCAGGATATCTCAGAAGACTTATTTAATATGCCATCAATGCCAGAGATAGAAGAGCCAGCGCCTTCCGTAAAATAGCGATTGAAAACCTCGCTATTTTACAAACTGGCGATTTGACTGCCATACTTCGTTGTCGGCGCATTTTTGCTCTTCACCGTATTGGTTACATACGGCTCATCGCAAAAATGGCCTCCGCCTCGTCTGGCAGGCAACTTGCCAGTTTCCCCAAAAATCAATGTCTATTTTTGGGGCCTTAAAAGCCTTTGACTTTATAAGATTCTTGTGATATAGTTGAAATGTTCAAGATCAGGCTTTTTGCGCCGAAAATACTTTTTGTCATGCCTGAGGCCTGCCTTGAAGGTCGCTGTCACTGGATTTTTGGCCTCCCCCCTTTATCCCCCTCCATGAAGGGGACAGGGGGAGGGGGAACGACAGAATGAAGCAATAGTTTTTATACCCCTTTGTGAGCCAACGGCTCATGAGTGTTTCATATATAGTTCTATCTATAAAATTTTAACCTAAAACGCTGCTTAAAATCTAATCTAAATTCAAATTTAACAGAAAGAGAGGTGAAAAAATGTTTAGTATTGGAGAATTAGCAGTTTACCCCGGACATGGGGTGGGTAGTATTGGATCTATTGAAACCAGAAGGATTTCAGGCGGCGCCACTCAAAAATTTTACATAATAAAGATATTAGCCAGTGGTGCGACCATTATGGTGCCTGTGGATAATGAGAAGGCAGTGGGCCTTAGAAAGGTTATAAACAGAAACACTGCGTCAAAGGTATATCAGGTTCTCAAAGAAAAGAGTGATACGGTTGAAGATAAGCAGACATGGAATAGACGATACCGGGAATATATGGAAAAGGTCAAGACCGGTTGCGTCATGGAGGTTGCAAAGGTTTTTAGGAATCTCTATCTTTTAAAGGCAGATAAGGAGCTTTCTTTTGGAGAAAGGCGTATGCTAAATACAGCCAAGGGTCTTCTCATAAAAGAGCTCTCAATAGCCAGAAGAGTAACTGAGGCAAAGATAGAAGACGAGCTGAATAAGCTTATGACTCCCTAAAAACTGTAAGTATCTAATGGAGGGTTCTCACAATAATAAAACTCCGTCGTTTTAAATTTATGTAGGGAAACGAAGCTGATAAAGGCGATGCGCTCTTAATTATCATAGGCTTAGCAGTAGCCGATTAACCTATCTATTGATTCTTAACAAGAGAAGTAGGTGCAACTAAGAAGCTGTGGGGCTATGGATTAGGGTTTAGAGACTACAAATAAATATGTCTCTATCCTTCCAATAGCCCCTTATTTTTTGGAGAATAGGTTCACCCCGTTACACCCCACCCTAAAAGGTGGTGCTTCTCTGCCCCGCTTAGCGGGGTCTCTTAAACACCGTTCCTCCCCAGCCTAAAGGCTTGGGCGTCTGGGTGTAACAGGGTAAACCCCGTTAGAAATTTAAATATGCAACTCTCATGAGCCTTCGGCTCATCCGCCTTTGGCGGAGGGGATGAAAATAACGTGTCGATTGTAGGCCCGTTCCCTGAACGGGCCGATAAGTCACGCTCAGCGTGCCAAAGGGGCATGAAAATTGGATTTTCGTAGCGTTGGGGTTTATCCCCAACTATAAACCGTTGCCCATAAAGGGCAATGCTACGGTAATGTGAATTTGAGGGATTTTCGGGATAAACCAGCATGAGCCATAAGCTCATCCGCCTTTGGCGGCGGACATGAAAATCCCCCTCAATCCCCCTTCCCCGATAAAACAATTCGAGGACAAGTTTTCAAAGGGGGAGGTTTAATAGTTTCCCTCGTTGGCAAAGAGGGGTTAGAGCCTGCCCCTGCATGTATTACGCAGGGGGAGATTTGAATATGGATTTTCGGGTCAAGTTCAGAAAAAGGCAGCAGAGCGAATATCCCTGACAAAGGGGCTTCTAAAGTGGTTAAGACAATCGCCATAATCACAGCAGCAGGCAAGGGTAAGAGAATGGGCTTAAGCGA
>MGQA01000078.1:41079-45279 GCA_001797665.1 Deltaproteobacteria bacterium GWF2_42_12
CAGGCAAACCTATTCTTAGTCATACTATTTTACCATTTGAACACAGTAAAAATGTGACAGCAATTATTCTTGTTGTAGCCAAAGGTTTTGAGGATTATTGTTTTAAAAATATAGTGGAACGGTATAAGTTTAAAAAGGTCGGTAAAATTATATCAGGTGGAAAAGAAAGGCAGGATTCTGTAAGGGCAGGGATTATTGCGGCAGGCAGAGGCTGGGATATAGCTGTTGTGCATGATGGGGCAAGACCTTTTGTAACAGCGCCAATGATTGATAAGGCTATACTTTCAGCAAAGAGAAATGGCGCAGCAACAGTAGCAGTGCCTGTCAAGGATACAATAAAACAGACATCTTCAGGGTTTGTAAAAAAGACATTGCAGAGAGAAAAATTATGGGCTATACAAACTCCTCAGGCATTTAGATTTGATATTCTTAAAAAAGCGCATGAGCGCGCCTTAAAACAAGGTTTTATTGGAACAGATGATAGTATTCTTGTTGAAAGGCTTGGTCATAAAGTGGCTGTAGTGAAAGGCTCCTACGACAATATAAAGATAACAACACCTGAGGATTTGGTGTTGGGAGAGGCGATATTAAAAGGCAGAAGATAGGTCAAGGTTAAGGCTGAGGTTGAGGAAAATCCTTAACCTAAACCTTAATCTTAACCTTGTTTTTAATACTATGCGTATTGGTTTTGGCTACGATGTCCATAGGCTTGTAAAAGGCAGAAGGCTTATGCTTGGAGGCGTGGATATACCATTTCCCAAAGGACTCCTCGGGCATTCTGACGCTGATGTGCTTCTGCACGCTGTATGCGATGCGATTCTTGGCGCATTGGCAGAAGGTGATATAGGAAGGCATTTTCCTAACACAGACCCTAAATATAAAAATATATCCAGTCTTAAACTCCTTGCAAAGGTTTCAGGGCTGCTCAAACAAAAAGGTTATACCATTTCAAACATTGATTCTACCATCATTGCCCAAAAACCCCGCCTTGCCGAACACATCCCCTCTATGGTAGAAAATATCGCTAAAACCCTCGGCTGCAATACATTACAGATAAATATAAAGGCTACCACCTCTGAAGGCCTCGGCTTTGCAGGAACAGGCAAGGGCATGGCTGCTTATGCCTCTGTATTGATAAAAAAGAAATGACTACTGATAATAAAATACGGGTTAGATTTGCTCCAAGCCCTACCGGACACTTGCACATAGGAAATGCAAGGGCAGCCTTATTTAATTGGCTCTTTGCAAGGCAGAAGGCCGGGCAATTTGTTTTAAGGATAGAAGATACTGACGTAGAGCGGTCTACAAAGGCATTTGAGCAGTCTATATTAGAAGACCTTAAGTGGTTGGGTCTGGATTGGGATGAAGGCCCTGATAAAGGAGGTCCTTTTGGCCCATATCGGCAATCAGAGAGGTTTGGCATTTATAAAGAATATTCAGACAAGCTTATTACTCAAGGCAACGCATATCCGTGCTATTGCACCCATGAAAGGTTAGAGGAATTGAGGCAAAGACAGATAAAGGCTGGTTGGCCGCCTAAATATGATGGCAGATGCAGAACGCTGCCAAAGAATGAAAGGCCAAAAGATATAAAACCGGTTTTAAGATTTAAGTCTCCTGAAAAGACTGTTACCTTTGAAGATAAAGTCCATAGAAAACTTTTGTTTGATTCTAATGTATTTGGCGATTTTATCATTGTTGGCTCAGATGATATTGCGACTTATAATTTTGCGGTTGTCATAGATGATGCCTTAATGGGCATAACGCATGTTATCCGGGGGGAAGACCACCTCTCAAATACGCCAAGGCAGATTTTAATCTTTGAGGCATTGGGTTTTCCTGTTCCGGAATATGCGCACATGTCGTTAATCTTTGGCCCTGACAGGACACCTTTAAGCAAACGACATGGCGCAGCATCTATCAATGATTTAAAGGAATCTGGTTTTCTTCCAGAGGCTATTTTAAATCACCTCTGCCATCTCGGTTTTTCACCGGGCAAAGAGTTTCTATTCAGGGAAGATGCAATTAAAGTATTTTCGTTAAACAAGCTTTCCAGATCCCCTGCCATATTTGATATAGAAAGACTTAAGACATTTAACAGGGCATATATAGAAAAGGCAGATACTGAGAGACTTGTAGAACTTGTAGGGCCGCATTTGCAGGAATCTATTTCAAAAGAATGGCTAAAAAATGCAGTAGACGCCTCAAAGGGAGAGGCTATGACTTTGAAACAGATTTCAGATATTATTCTGCCTCTTTTAGCGCCGCCTATTTTTGAAAAAGACGCAGAAAAGATTTTGGAAGAATCTTATACAAAAAAAATATTAGGTATATTGGCAGAAGAAATACAAAAAGAACCGGATTTAAGCTCAGATACTTACAATAAGATTATCTCAAAGATTAAACAAAGAACAGGGGAAAGCGGCAAGCGACTTTTTATGCCTATACGGGTTGCGCTCACTGGAAGGGTAACAGGTATTGAACTTGAAAAGGTATTTATGCTTTTAGGAAAAAAAGGGGTTGTAGATAGAGTCAAGAAGCATCTCTAACACCTTAACACCTCAATACAATTGACAATTTGTCAATTGCTGCTATAGTTGTAGCCATTAATCTTCCATATTGCTTACATACCACACAATTGCCAACTCACGAGGCAAAGGTAAGAAGGTAAGGGGGTATAGCTATTCAGACCAACTCTCCTATCATCGCATCATTTAAATCCCTTTCAAAGGCAGCAAGCATTATAGTTATATGTATAGGCAGTGTTGTATTTGCTGGATGGCTGTTTAATATTTCATTTCTGAAGAGTTTAATGCCCGGTCTGCCTGAGATGAAGGCAAATACAGCCATTGGATTTGTCATTGCAGGCATTTCTCTTTGGTTGCGGCAGCAAAATTCCCTCTTGCCTGCATCCTCTATCCACAGGGGAGAGGATAGGGTGAGGGGGCGCATTGCGCTGATATGCGCGCTCATCGTTGCCTTGCTGGGCGTTCTTACACTGAGCGAATATAGCTTTAACATAAATCTTGGCATTGACCAGATATTATTTAAGAATCATGAAGCGTCCTTTCCAGGCAGGATGTCGCCCCATACTGCGGTTAGTTTTTTCTTTATAGGTTTATCTCTACTTCTTATTAGACGCTCTCAATCCAGGGAATTCTATCTTCCACAAACGCTCAGCCTTATAGCAGGCTTCATTGCCCTGCTGGCCTTTGTTGGCTATGCATATGGCATCAACCATTTATATTCAATTACCTATGCGACAGGGATGGCCCTGCATACTGCAACAGCCTTTATTATCCTCTCCTTTGGCATACTCGCTTTACATCCAGACACAGGATTTATGGCATTGATTGCAAGCGAACACTTAGGCGGTTTTGTTGCGAGACGTCTATTGCCAGTTGCTATTATTCTTCCGCTGGTTCTTGGCTGGATAAGGCTTAAGGGTGAACAGGCAGGATTTTATTCTATGGAATTTGGTTTATTGCTGTTTGCTATTTCCAATATCAGCATATTTGTGTTTCTGATATGGCGGTATGCCGGGAGATTAAATAGCGTTGATACAGAGCGCGCCCTTGCAGACGAGCATCTGCAGAGGGTGAACAAGGCGCTTAAGACTGTTAGCGAGTGCAACATGGCTTTGGTAAAGGCTGTGGATGAACAAGAACTTTTGCAAACTATTTGCAATATAATAATTAAAACCGGCAAATACAGGCTTGCATGGGTAGGATTTGCTGAACAGGATGCAGAAAAGGCGGTAAGACCTGCGGCACAGGCAGGCTATACGGAAGGCTATATAGATACAGTTAATATTACATGGGCAGATACTGAGCATGGCCGCGGACCGACTGGCACAGCTATTCGAACAGGCGAACCGGTCATCTGTAAGAACATATTGACCGACCCCCGTTTCACACCATGGCGGAATGAGGCGATTAAACGCGGTTATGCATCATCTATTGCCATTCCATTGATGAATGAAGACAAGCCTTTTGGCGCATTAAATATCTATGCCTCTGAGTCTGATGCATTTGATGATGAAGAAGTGAAGCTACTCATGCAATTAGCTGATGACATGGCATATGGAATTGTTACATTGCGGACCCGAATTGCGCATGAGCAGGCAAATGAGGAAAACCGTCTGTTAAAGACAATTGCAATGGAAATGACAAGCGCAGGAGATATGAGATCTGCTATCAC
>MGQA01000078.1:45323-46373 GCA_001797665.1 Deltaproteobacteria bacterium GWF2_42_12
GCGAGGCATGGGTTCCTAAATCAGACGGCTCAGCGCTTGAATCTCTCTGTATAGAGGCATGCGGTAAGGAGTATGCGAAATTCAGATTACATAGTGAAAGATATACCTTCCCGCAAGGCATTGGTCTGCCTGGCCGTGTATGGCAGTCAAAAAAACCGGAATGGGTTGGAGATGTAAGCATAAATGGCACTGTATATCTGCGCACAGTAACAGCAATGGAGTCTGGCCTGAGGGCCGGCTTAGGGGTACCGATTACAGATGATGGAAATGTTCTTGCAGTATTGGTTTTTTATAAATCTGTGCCGAGCGCAGAGGATGAACAACAGGTAAATCTCATCACAGCAGTTTCTGCTCAACTTGGCAATTTAATCCAACGCAAGCATGCAGAAGAAGAAAGGGTAAAACTTGAGGCACAGCTCAGGCATATCCAGAAATTAGAGGCAATTGGCCAGCTTGCTGGCGGCGTTGCCCATGACTTTAATAATCTCCTCACAGCAATCATCGGCAATGCCACTCTCTTACAGATGAAGATGGATAGAGATTCCAAATTGTTTTCTTACGCCCAAGAAATACTTGCTACATCAGAAAGGGGGGCCAATCTAACCAAGGGCCTCCTTGCATTCAGCAGAAAACAAGCGATAGATGTAAAATCAGTAGACTTGAACAATATTATAAAAAGCATTGAAAAGCTAATAACAAGACTTATTGGCGAAGATATTGAGCTTAAAGTAAAACTATCAGATAAGGAGATTATTGTCGTGGCAGACAGCGGCCAGATAGAGCAGGTTCTGATGAATCTTGCGACAAATGCAAGGGATGCAATGCCTGATGGCGGATTTTTATCTATAACTACAGACCTGATAAATCTGGATGATAGTTTTATAAGGGCTCACGCATATGGCAGTCCAGGCAGGTATGCCTTGATTACTGTCACTGATACAGGCATGGGCATGGATGAAGAGACAAAAGAAAAGATATTTGAGCCTTTCTTTACAACAAAAGAGGTTGGAAAAGGAACAGGGCTTGGGCTTTCCATTGTCTATGGAATAG
>MGQA01000078.1:46516-47514 GCA_001797665.1 Deltaproteobacteria bacterium GWF2_42_12
GTGCTTATAGCAGAGGATGAGGCTGACGTAAGAAGATTTACAAAGGCCTTTCTTGAAGAGTTTGGCTATAAGGTTATAGAGGCAGTGGACGGTGAAGATGCAGTAAATAAATTTAAAGAGAATAGGGGTAAGATTAAGCTTCTTATCCTGGATGTTATTATGCCAAAGAAACATGGCAAAGAGGCTTATGATGAAATAAAAATGCTGCAACCTGATATTAAGGTGATTTTTGCAAGTGGTTACACTGATGATATTATCTATAGAAAGGGAATCCTTGAACAGGGATTGGGTTTTGTCTCAAAGCCCTTTATACCAACTAAGCTTTTGAAGAAAGTAAGAGAGGCGCTGGATAAATGATAGGGACTTGTAATATAATGAATATACAATAGAAAGGATGGTTGAAAGATTATGGCTGAACAGATAAAAAATAAAGGCTCTGTTACCCTCGTGCTTTTCAGCGGGGATTTGGATAAGGCCATTGCCGCCTTTGTAATATCAACTGCTGCAGCATCAATGGGAATGGCTGTAAATATATTTTTTACATTCTGGGGCCTTAATGTGATTAAGAAAAAGGGCGGCCTTATAAAAGGTCAGAACTGGATGCAGAAGATGCTAAATGTGATGAACTACGGTCATGCAAAGAAGCTGGCCATTTCAAAGATGAATATGCTGGGCATGGGCCCTGCAATGCTCAAAGTCATGATGTCCCAAAAAAAGGTGCCGTCTTTACAGGAGTTCATACAGATGGCCCATCAGATGGGGGTAAAGTTTTATCCCTGCGAGATGAGCATGACTGTTATGGGGCTTAAAAAAGAGGATTTTATTGACGAGTGCCAGGATGTTATTGGCGCTGTATCGTATCTTTCTATAGCAAAGGAATCCAATGTAAATCTGTTCATTTAGGGCGATCACACAGATGAGAAAGGCAGATTACACCGAATAAAGATATTGCAGAATCAAAGAGTTATAAGGGAGTCCATAATAGAATATACATTTCA
>MGQA01000079.1:90-5144 GCA_001797665.1 Deltaproteobacteria bacterium GWF2_42_12
ATACATTTACTCCGGTTAAGGTTGGGATAGCAGCAGTTATTGCCAATATAATATTCTGCTTTATCTTAATTGGCCCTTTACAGCACGGCGGCCTTGCCCTTGCAACATCGCTCTCATCCATTGTAAATCTTTTACTTCTATTTCTTATATTGAGGAAAAAATTAGGAGGAATTGGCGGAAGAAAAATATTTACCTCTGCTATTAAAGTTGCTATTGCGTCTACTCCAATGGGGATTGCGGTCTATGGCCTTTCACTTCTTGTAGACTGGTCAAGCGCTGGTGTTACAATAGCAAAGGTTTCTGTGTTATCTCTTTCTATCCTTGCAGGCATTGCTGTTTATGTATTATTTGCTCATATTTTAAAAAGCCCAGAACTCATTTTTTTGGTGAATATGATTGCAGAGAAATGGGGTAAAGTGAAGGGAAAATGAGATGTTATTGAATAAAGCCAAGAAATGGGATAACCAGTTGAATTTAAAAAACAATGTCGTGATTAAAAAATATGCAATATCTTACGAAGCCTTATTCCTTCATGCTCGAGTCTCTTGCATTCACACTGTTACTCACAGCTTATCCACATGATGTGGGGAAATCGTTTTAACACTGCGAACTTCTTGATTTTTTTGCGGATGGAACTCAATCTTTTAAAAAAGGGTTTACGGAAAAAATTTCTATCTCTAAAAAAATCTGTGCAATCATTTTATCTCTTTTTTCTTTGCCTCATTCCAAAATTTTTCCATTTCAGCTAAGGATGCGCTGCTAATCGCCTTTCCTTTTTGATGCAATCGCTCTTCAATGTAATGGAATCTTGTAACAAACCTTCCGATTGTCTTTCTTAAAGCCATTTCTGGATTAATTTGCGCAAATCTTCCGACATTTACCAGCGCAAAAATCAAATCTCCAAATTCATCTTCCATCCTTGATGCATTTCCTTTTTTTAACGCAGTCCTAAATTCAGCCATCTCTTCCTCTACCTTTTCGAATACCTGATTTATATTTGTCCAGTCAAAGCCCACAGAGGATGCCCTTTCAGTTACTTTATGCGCCTTGAGCAAGGCAGGGAGGTGTTCCGGTATATCAGAGAGATAGCCGCCGTGTGTTTTATGTTTTTTTTCCGCCTTTTTAATCTTTGCCCAGCTTTTTAAGACATCTTTAGAAGTTTTTGCCTTTGTTTTTCCAAAAACATGGGGGTGCCGCCTTATCATCTTTTCAATTGATGAAGTTATAACATCATTTATATTAAAATATCCTTCTTCTTTAGCAAGTTGGCAGACAAAGATAACCTGGAACAGGAGGTCTCCGAGCTCTTCCTTTAATAGTTTGGGAGATTTGGCATCAATGGCGCCTATTACTTCATAGGCCTCTTCAATGATGAATGGTATAAGGGTTTCAAAGGACTGTTCTTTATCCCATGGACAACCATCATGCCCTCGCAACTGCTGCATGATTGCCACTAACCTGGTAAAGGCAGAATTGTTTTTCACCCAGTTAGACATCCTTATTAAAGGTAAATATAGGGTATAATTGGTTTCATCCTTGGCGTGGTTGTGAAGACATGGATTGAAATACCCTGTGGAGGTCTTCTCTTGTGTTGATATTATCTACAGATGACAGAACAGGCTCGCTGGAAAGCCAGTCTTTTTCTTCAAGTCGCTTTATCTTTATTTTCTGAAAGAGATTTGTGATACGCAGGTCTTTATTTTTTATCATCTCTGCCATAGGTTTGAGACACTTTTTAGAATATATTGCATGGAGTGGCTGGTATCTGCCCATAATATATGGGACTATTGCACTGCAGCCATTCAGGATTATCATCATCTTTGAGATAACCTCTTTATTCAGGAATGGCATGTCGCAGGCTGCGACGAAACAAAATTCTGACGGGGCATGAACAAGACCTGCATAGATGCCGCCAAGGCTTCCAGCGTCTTTATATATATCAGAAGCGATGATTATATTAAGTCCTTCATACTCAAGGGGGGTGTTTGTGACAATAATGATTTCATCAAATAATTCTTTAAACAGGTTTACAGTCCTGTGTATAATGGGCGCACCATCAAAATCGATAAAAGCCTTGTTAAAACCCATACGGCTGCTTTTTCCACCTGCTAAGATTATACCTGTCATGTCGTTTTACTCCATTGTAAACTGAAAATTGAAGAATGCAAATTTTCTGTTAGAGATTAGTTGATTAGCAGGCTGTTGAAAAAGTCTTCACCAGCCTTGATTACACAGATTAGAAAAACGATTACACAGATATTTCAATGGGTTTTAGTCTGTGAAATCTAATTTTTTATCTGTGTAATCAGAGTTTGTTGAGTTTTTCAACAAACTGCTAATTCTCCCAATTCGCTTCTTACTTTTGCAATTTGCATTTTGCAATCTTATACTATTCCTTTATTTTAATCTCTATATTCTTTGGATTATTGCATCCCTTTAAAGAGCTTACCATTCCCTTTACAGATTCTGTCAGTAGTCCCTCAATAAATGGTTTCAGGGAAATCTTTCTCCCATTTACAATGAGATTTGTTTTACTCTTTCCAATAGTTGACTGTTTTTTTAAAAATCTGTCTTCTATTAAATCTGCTACTCCCTTAAAATCATTAATATTAACATACGGCACATCCCTGCTCTTGAATTTTATATCGCTTGCAATGCCTATAAGGTTTTTGTCTCTTTTGCATATTGGTTTCAGAGATTTTGCCTTTCTGACAACCTCTATCTTGGGATAAGATGCCCTTTTATACCCTTCTGTTATTATTATATCTGCTCCTTCAATAAATGAGGAGATTAGTTTATCCGGATGCCACTCCTCTTCAACATCCTTTATTACAGCTATTTTATCAGGACCGGATAATACTACTGTAACTGCCCCAGCCTTCTTATGACGCCAGCTATCTTTTCCTTCGTAGTCAATTTCAAAGCCATGCACATCATGTTTGATAGTCCCGACCCGGTACCGCCTATTTGTCAATTCAGCCACGACCTTTTCAAGCAGGGTCGTCTTTCCGCTGCCTGATTTTCCGACTATGGAAACTATGGGAATCATATTCTATTAGAATAACAGGTTAAACCAGTATATGTCAAAATATTTTGACGTATATTTGTAATAGAGCGGATATGGGAAAGCTAATCAAATAGAGTAGTTTGTCCGGAATTTAATGGCTCAATAATACATCAGGGTTGACCTCTATTTCCTTTCCATGATAGATTTTGTATATGCCTGATAGAAGACAACTGAGCGAGATACCGTCGGTTGACGAGGTCTTGAGGTCTGACGGATTAAGCGAGTTAATAAGAATTCACTCAAGAACCCTGGTTACTAAGGCGGTCAGATATATTCTTGAAGAAATGAGGCAGGGGCTGATTGATGGCCAGAATCTTGATGTATCCATATTTAATATTGAAACAAAGGTTAGAAGTTATATTGTGGAGATGCTGAAGCCATCTTTAAAAAAGGTAGTCAATGCATCCGGCACAATACTGCACACAAATCTTGGAAGGGCGATATTGTGCGACAGGGCTATTGAGGCAATTAAACTTGCTGCTGCTAATCCTGTTAATATTGAGTTTAATCTAAAAGAGGGGAACAGGGGAGAGAGGGACAGTCATGTAGAGGATATCATATGCAGTCTTACAGGCGCTGAGGCAGCTACCATTGTAAACAATAATGCAGCAGCGGTTTTTCTTGTTCTCAATACCTTAGCTGAGGGAAAAGAGGTCATCATTTCGAGAGGCGAGCTTATAGAGATAGGGGGGTCTTTCAGGATACCTGAGATTATCCAAAAAAGCGGGTGCAAAATAACTGAGGTAGGGACAACAAACAGGACTCACTTGTCTGATTACATATCTGCAATAAATCCAGATACTGCAATGCTGTTAAAGGTTCATACAAGCAATTATAAGGTGGTTGGTTTTACTTCAAGTATTGCCCTCAAGGATTTGGTAGCCCTCGGTGCGCAGCATGGTATTCCAGTATTCGAAGATCTCGGAAGCGGTTCATTGTTAGATTTATCCCAGTATGACCTTCCGAAAGAGCCTGTGGTAATGGAGAGTGTGGGGGCAGGGGCAGATGTTGTCACCTTCAGCGGAGATAAGCTCCTCGGTGGTCCACAGGCAGGGATTATAGCGGGGAAACAAAGGTATATTCAGAAGGTGAATAAAAATCCCTTAAAAAGGGCTTTGCGAGTTGATAAACTTACTATTGCGGCGCTTGAGGCAACGCTTAAACTTTATTTAAACCCTGATGCGGTGGTTAAAGACTTGCCCACCATGAGATTTTTATTAAGACCTGTTTCTGAAATAGCATTGATTGCAGATGAGGCAACTAAACTTCTTAAACAAAGGCTTGGAATGGATTATAATATCAAGATAGAAGACAGTGAGACTCTGATAGGGAGCGGTTCTTTGCCTGAAGATGCGATTCCAACAAAGGTTATTTCAGTTACTCATAAAACTATTGCACCCGAAAAGATATTTGAGATGTTTTTGCAGAGTGAGCCGCCGATCTTAGGCAGGGTAAAGGATGAGAAATTTTTATTAGATATGCGGATGATTGAAAAGGCGGTTCATATTCTGCCAAATAATGCAAGGCATTCTTATTAAATCGCCCAATTTATCATCCACAAAACAAAAAGCCTTTACATAGATATATCCCTGTGTTAAAAAATATTGGGCTTACGCATAGATATTAACAGTTTTATAAGGCAATACCAATACTTGGAGAGATTTGATGAGTCTGGTTGGCAATTTAGAGGACCTTAGTCTTAGTGATATCTTCCAGATTATATTTTTAAGCAGAAGGTCAGGAGTCCTTGCCATTCGGGGCAAATATGTTGAAGGGAAGATATATTTTAAGGACGGCATGGTAATAGCCGCTTATTCAACAGACATCTCTCCTGCAAAAAAGATGATAAGCGTCAGCGCCAAGGATGCAGTCTTTAGTCTTTTTATAGAAGAAGGAAATTTTGACTTTGAACTTAAGGACCCGGACGAAGAGATTAAAGAGAAAAAGCCTGATTCAATCTTTATTTCAGAGATAGGGTTAAATCCGC
>MGQA01000079.1:5164-13438 GCA_001797665.1 Deltaproteobacteria bacterium GWF2_42_12
GCTCGGTTATTAGACGAGGCGCGGGAAAGGGCTAAGTCAGCCCCTCCACCTTTAGTAACAGAAGAGATACCGCCTCTACCTCCCGTGCCAGAGCCATCTGAGTCATTTATAGAACCACAGGCGCCATCAGCTCCTCCCAAAAAAACAGAGGTTATCCCTGCGGAGCAAGAGACCGTGCAGCCGCCTGTTGAGAGTTTCAGTCCAAGCAGTATATGGGCAGAGGCTGGCATTGCGGAAGAAGAGTATGTTGAACATGTTGCGTCAAGTCCTGGTCTTGCGCTGCTAAGGTCAATGATATTTGAACTACAGAACCCCCATTCTTCAAGTGAAATCACCCTGATGATATTGCGCTTTGCAAGCGAGATTATGAACAGGGCTGTGCTATTTATTGTAAAAAAGGATTCTGTGGAGGGATTGGGGCAGTTTGGGGTAATCCTTAAAAGCGGAGACCCTAATCGTCGTATAAAGGGGATAAAGCTTAAAGCTGCTGATGATTCAATATTTAAAGAGGCGATTCTGAAAAAAGTGACGATAAAAAGACAGCTTGAAATTAGCCCAGTGCATGAATATCTTGTAAAAGAGCTTGGAGGGGATTGGCCAAATAAGATATTTCTTTCGCCGCTTTTAGTGAACGGCAGGGTTGCAGCGTTGCTGTATGGCGATAATGTGCCTGATGAAAAGCCAATAGGGGATACTGAAAGTCTTGAGATATTCCTTGCCCAGGCTGGGATTGCAATGGAAAAGGCTTTACTGGAAAGAAGATTAAGCATGAAAGGAAAGGAGTAACGCTTGCCATTAAAAGTGCTTATAGTTGAGGATTCAACCACGACACGCGCCATGATAGCATCGGCTATTGAGGTTATAGATGACCTTGAAATATTTGAGTCAAAGAGCGGTTTTGAGGCTTTAAAACTTCTTCCCCATCACGCCTTCAATCTAATCCTTACAGATATAAATATGCCAGATATAAATGGCCTTGAGTTGGTAAACTTTGTGAAAAAAAATCCGGATTACAAACATATTCCACTTATTATTATAACTACCGAGGGGAGCAAAAGGGATAAGGAAAAGGGACTTTCCCTCGGCGCTAACGAATATGTAGTAAAGCCTATTAATCCTGAAGACCTTCAAAGGCTTGTAAAAAAATATTTAAAGAACTGAAAATGATTTGAGAAATATATATGAGCGAATTTAAACATGACATAAAAGAATTTTTAGCTGAGGCAGAAGATATCCTTGCAGAACTGAGTAGTAATCTTTTAAAGCTCGAGAAGGAGATTGATGCCGGGGTTGTTGAGCCGGCGGTTGTTAACAGCATCTTCCGCTCTGCCCATACACTTAAGGGAATATCCGGTATGTTCGGCATTACTGAGATGCAGATTATTACCCATAAGATGGAAGACATTCTGGACTCCCTGCGGATGGGAAGGATTACCATCAATCGGGAGGGTGTAAAGGTTCTGTTTGAGATTGTTGACTTGCTGAACGAAATAGTGCTTGCAAGAGGAAAAGGCGATACCTTTGAAATGGATAAGATTGATTCAGCTATTTTAAAATTAGATAACGTCGCCGGCGCTTCTGCCTCTATTGTGTCTCCGTATCCGGAAGAGGTGGATATTGATAGAGATATACTCAGTGTGCTTTCTGAATACGAAGAGTTCAGGCTTAAAGAAAATATCAGGACTGGCAATATTATTTTGGTCATAGGCGCAGAATTTCCGATTACTGTTTTTGACGCAGGGCTTGTTGAGATGACTGAATACCTTAAATCAATAGGTGAGGTTATAGCTATACTCCCTTCTGCCAGTGATGATAAAGAGAAACTGCACTTCGATATTTTATTCGGCGCTAACAAGGATGTAGCGAGCATTAATGATATGCTCAGAGGGCGGAACCTTACTGTGAAGGTTGTGAGCGGACGCCTTATTACAAAAGCGGCTGAGAGTGTAGAGAGATTTATCCCAGATTTTCAGATAGAATCAAAGATGGAAGAAGGCACTCTTCGCAGTGTGAGTAACACCGTGCGGGTAGATATCACAAAGCTTGATAATATTATGAATACTGTCGGTGAGCTGTCTCAATTGAAAACATCTATAGCTCAGATTGTGAATAGGCTCAGGCTTGAAACCGGATTCGCAGGGTTTGCTGCGGAACTTTCCAAGATTGATAAGTATCTTGAAAAGAGATTGGCAGAGTTGCAGGAAAGGATGATTGAAGTAAGATTGGTGCCTATAAACCAGCTTTTTGACAAATTTGTCAGGGTAGTAAGAAGGTTTTCTGACGAGATGGACAAGGAGATAGAACTGATTACCTTAGGCGGAGAGACTGAATTGGATAAACTGATTATAGAAGAGTTAGCTGATCCTCTCATGCATATCATGAGGAATGCTATTGACCATGGTATTGAGCGTCCCTTAGATAGGGAGATGAGGGGTAAGGCAAAGGTAGGCATAATAGCCCTTAGGGCTTATCAGCAAGGAAGTTATGTGGTTATTGAGGTTGAGGATGATGGCGCTGGGATGAGTGCAGAAGCAATACGAAAAAAGGCGGTAGAAAAGGGGCTTATTGACGTGGCTGCTTCTAATGCGTTGTCAAAAAATGAAATATTAGAATTTATATTTATCCCTGGCTTTTCTACAAAAGATAAGGTTAGCGAGATATCAGGAAGAGGCGTAGGGATGGATGTTGTTAAGAAGAACCTATCCACATTGAGGGGGACTATTGATATAGACACTGAGGAAGGGAGAGGGACAAAGATAGTGCTTACACTCCCCATCACATTAGCCATTCTTCAGGCGCTAATAGTAGTAGCCGGCGATAGGCGATATGCGGTGCCGCTGGGAAGCGTGATGGAGATTCTGAATATAAGAGACTCGGATATAAAGACTATGGAAAAGAAAGAGGTCATCGTGCTTAGGGATAAAACTATTCCGGTTTTAAGGCTTGAGCAGTTTTTTTATCCTACATCCTCAGCAAAGGCAAAAACAGAAATGTCTGGCATAATAGTTGGCCTTGCTGAATCCATATTTTGCATATTGGTTGGCAACATCATTGGTCAGGAGGATATTGTTATAAAGCCTCTGGCCAAGCTATTCGAGGTTCCCGGCATTGCCGGCGCAACTGACCTTGGTGAATTAGGAACGCTTCTTGTTATTGATATTGCCGGAATTATTGATGCAGCAAGTAAAGGCGTGAATAAGAGGGCAGCATAGAGATTAATACAAACGCATTTAATAGTGGCACATACGAACGCAAGAAATGGTTTTAGACTGCGTTCATATTAGTCCTGAAAGAGATATATATGAATGAGACCCAGAGGTCATTACAGCGATACATTGCCCCTACTGATGAGGAGTTTTACGAGGGGGGACGCGCAGATAAGAAAGAAGAGGACGTGCTGCAATTTCTTTGCTTTTATGTTGATGACGAAGAGTATGCCCTTGAACTGAGTGTCATAGCAGAGATTATTAAGCTGAGGGATATAACCGATGTTCCGCATATCCCAGATTTTATGGCTGGTATAATATCGCTTAGAGGCGAAATAATTTATATAATGAATCTTCAAAAGCGCCTTAGCCTAAAGAAAAGAGATATAACACCAGAGAACAGAATAATAATAGCATTGGCGGAGACAAAAATTGGGCTTGTAAAGATGGGGCTTATGGCTGACCGAATAGTTGGTGTTGTGAGGGTTAATTCCAAGAATATAGAACCTACTACAAATATTCAGGGTGGGACATGCAGTAGGTTTATAAAGGGGGTTATTCACTATAAAGGCAGGCTTATTATTATGTTAAATCTGCCGGTCCTTCTCGAGACAGAAGAGGCAGCAGTATGAGACATAATGCTGCCAGGGCATTAGGTCCTTCAACTGATATTCAGGTTGTCTGCTTCAAATTAGGCATGGATGAGTACGCTATTGATGTAATGCGGATTAAAGAGGTCGTAAATTATCAGAAGGTCATACCATTGCCAAAGATGCCGCCCTTTATTGAAGGTGTAATAAACTTGCGGGGCGTTGTGATACCTGTTGTTGATTTAAGAAAGAGATTTAATCTGCCTGCAGGCGTCACGTCAGCAACCAAAGTAATTATTGTACGGGTTGAAAAAAGGGTTATAGGATTAGTTGTTGATGATGCTACAAATATAATTAATCTGCCAAAGGCCAGCCTTTTAGCTCCACCCAAGATACTAAGGCAGGGCGAGGCTGAATATCTTGATGGTATGGTGAGCGTCGGAAAAGATGAGCTGCTCCTAATACTGAATCTCGATAAGATACTTACAACAGAGGAAAAGGGTTCTCTTGATTTGCCCCTGCAACAATAATCCATTTATAGATAAGGCTAATCCTAAAAAATGCAGTTGCATTTTTTGGCTCGAATTGGGAGGCTGAAACCTTCAATGATGATTCATCATCTAAAGACAAAATTTTATATCAGTTTTCTGGCGCTAATCGTTATTGTCAGTGCAGGGACTTATGTTGGTTACAGCAACTTAAAAGAAATGAATACGTTTCTCCGTGAGATGTATGAGGAACATTACACTGCGTCTATGCTTGCGGCCAACTTAAAGGCAAGGATGGGCAATGTAAGGGCCCAACTCCTTGCAATGATGAGCGAGACTGAGCAAGATAAAGTGGATAAACACCATACAAAGATTAAGGATTTGAGCAGGGAGGTTGATAATGCATTTGTTAAGTGGTTTGAAAGGGGATTGAAGGTCAAAGATGAGAGAATGAACAGGGCGCTGAGAGACCTGAGGAATGTATGGGATGAATTCAAAACAACCAGAGACGCCCAGCTCATACCATTCATCTATGAGGGTAAAATGCAAGAGGCCAAGGCGCTTGCCTTTGGGATACAAGCCGAAAGATATGAAAAGATGAGCAACTTAAGTAATGAGTTGATTGGGATGGAAGAAGACGAGGCTAAGGAATTGATAAATGTAGCCACTGAAAGATTCAGGAAGCTTATTTTTATTACCATTGGCATGAGCCTGCTTTTAATCATACTCTATCTTATCGTCTCTTACTATATCATGCGCAAGGATTTTACTATTCCGCTGCAAAAACTTACAGCCCATGCGCAACATATGGCTGTCGGGGATATTTCACACGATGCAAAGGTGCTTAGCCAGAGTGAGATAGGAGATTTAACTGTTGCAGTGAATCAGGCGGTGGATGGTATGAGGAGTATCATTCTTCAGACAAAGGAGCTTTCTACAAATGTAACCCACGCAGTTGATATGATTGACGAGTGTGCAGATAGTATAAATACAGGTTCAAACCAGCAAGCCCATAATATGAAGGATATTACCTTGTCTGCGGAGGGGCTACATGCAACAGCAAAAAATATTGTCGGAGGTATGGAACAACTTTCAGGATTATCTGAAGGGATATCATCATCTACTTTAGAGATGGCTGCATCTATTGAAGGGGTAGATGAAAATGTCGCTGATTTGAGTGTTGCTGTGGGAAATGTCTCTGCCTCGATAGAAGAGATTGCCGGTTCGCTAAAGGAAGTCGCGGGAGGGATCAACCGTATTTCCACAAGTTCGGATGAGACTGCCTCTTCCCTATCTGAGATAGACGCCTCAGCAACAGAGATAGAAAGGCATGCAGGAGAGGCTGCGGCATTATCCAATGAAGTGGCAAAGGAAGGTGAAAAGGGGTTGCGAGCAGTTCAATTGAGCCATTCTGGTATGGAGAAGATAAAGGAGTCGGTAAATATCCTTGCAACTATTGTAGATGAGCTTGGTCAGAGATCAAAGGAGATTGGAAAGATATTGAGGGTGATTGATGATGTGGCGACAGAGACAAACTTATTGGCATTGAATGCAACGATTATTGCAGCCCAGGCAGGGGAGCATGGCAAGGGATTCAGCGTTGTTGCAGAAGAGATAAGAGAGCTGTCAGAGAGGACCGCTGCATCAACAAAGGAGATTGCTGAAATCATATCAGGCATTCAGGAACAGATAGGAAAGGCCATCAATTCAGTTGAAGAGGGCATAGCAAAGGTCACTGAGGGTGGGAAGCTCTCTGTGGAGACCATTGTTGTGCTTGAAGGGATAATGGATAGGTTTAAGTTGTTCCAGGAAATGAGCCTTAAGATCGCAAGGGCGACAAAGGAACAAACAGCAGGAAGCAAACGTGTTACAGAGAGCCTTGAGGCAATTACCAAAAATATCCATCAAATCGCCAGGGCAACTCAGGAGCAGTCTCAGGGCAGCTCACAGATAGTTACAACCATTGAAAGGATGAAAGAGTTTATATCACAGATAAAAAAGGCAACTGCTGAGCAGGCAAGCGGCAGCAAGGTGATTGCTTCAAATATAGAAAATATGATGCGCTCTATTCAATCCATTAATATTGCATCGTCTGACCAAGAAAAGGAGACCAAGAAAATAACTGATGCGATAATGGAGACTAAATCTATTGCGGATACTGGAGGGGAGCAGGCGAGGCGTTTAGGACAGGTAGTTGATATGCTCAAGAAGGAAGTTGATACATTAAGAAATGGTATCGAGAGGTTTAAGCTGTCTTAAATTATACAGGCAACCCCCACACCTTGACCGCAGGGCATTCCCAACAAGGTGTGGGGGTAAACGGCATACATAAGCGCAGTCTGAGTGGAGGATAAAAAATGATAAAAGGGCTATTATCAAAGAGTTTAAGTTTTAAGGTAATAGTGATGATTATTAGTGTCTTGACTGTGTTGGGTGGAGGTTCGTTTGCGTATATTTACTTTAATATTCAGAGACAGCTCATGAAGGCCCAGGAGAGAGAGGCATTAACGCTTGCCACTGCCTTGGAAAGCAGCCTTGCAGGCGCAATGCTGGCTGAGATTGCAGTCAAAGACCCTGGAGCTATTCAGGGCATATTCGAGACCGTGGGAGACAAACGCAAAGAAATTAAGAATATTTATGTTTTTGGTCACGATGGGAGAAAGGCATTTACAAATCATTCATCTGAACGCGGGACATTTGTAAACAGAGAAAAGGAAGAGCAGTGTCTTGTGTGCCATAGGCTTGCTGTTGAGAATATGCCCAGGACATTGATACTGGATATCCCTGGTCAGGGCAGGGTTTTAAGGGGTGTTGCCCCTATTGTTAAAAGGCCAGGTTGTTATAAATGCCATACCCAGGAAGAGAAGCTCAGGGGCATGCTGCTTGTAGATGTTGAGACTAAGGAGGCAGAGTCTCAGTTATTAAACATTCTTATGGCAGGCATAATAACTTATATCGCCCTGATATCGGTTACGTATGTTGGTTTGAGGCGTCTTGTAACTCAACCTATTGATGAAATTATAGCGCCGGTTGAAAAGATAGGAGAAGGTAAACTTTCAACCCATATAGATATTAGCAGAGAGGATTCAATAGGTGTGCTTGTAAATAGTATAAATACCATGACAAAGGGTTTGAGAAACCTTGTCTCCAAAGTAGGCGTGGCTACTGGTTGGGTTGATGTAGGCATAAAGAGTGTGCAGGATGAAGCAATGAGGCTTAAGTCAGGCGTTGATATTCAGGAAAGGTCTGCTGCTGAAACAGCAAAGGGCATTGAAGAGATGAGGCGGTCTGTAACAGAGATATCTGACCGTGTCGCAAAACTTACTGCAACATCAGAAGAGACCTCTGCCTCTGTTCTTGAGATGACAGCTTCCATTGAAGAAATAGCATCATACAGAGAGAAGCTCGATAGCGCTGTCCATGAGGTAATCTCTTCAGTTACCGAGATGATAAATTCGATTAAAGAAGTTGCCGGCAGCGCCAAGACATTATCTGATTCCACAGCAGAAACTGCCTCTTCGATGGTAGAGATAGACACATCTCTGAAAGAGATTGAGGGAAATGCTGCAAGCTCAGGAGGTATATCGCACAAGGCAGTCCAGGATACAAGCGATGGAAAGATAGCAGTTGAAGAGGTTATAAAGGGAATAACAGAGACAAGAGACGAGATAAAGGTGTCTGCTAAAATAATAGAGGATTTTGGAAAGTCATCCAAAGAGATAGAGAAGATACTTGTCATAATAAATCAGATAGCTCAGCAAACGAATCTTCTTGCCCTGAATGCATCTATTATTGCCGCGCAGGCAGGGGAGTATGGCAAGAGTTTTGGTGTTGTCGCAGCAGAGATTAAGAAGCTGTCAGACCAGACCAGTATCTCAACAAAGGATATAGCTGCGCTGATTACCAATCTTCAGACTGAGACGAATAAGGCTGTGGATGTTATGCGCGGCGCAGAAAAAGGCATAAACAAGAGTGTTACACTGGCGCTCA
>MGQA01000079.1:13456-43703 GCA_001797665.1 Deltaproteobacteria bacterium GWF2_42_12
CACGAATACTTGAGTCTTCAGAAAAATCGAGGGATATAGTTGATATAATAGTGAGGGCAACTCAGGAGCAGGCCAAAGGGACGTCACAGGTCACACAGGCAGTAGAACGGATCAATGATATGATTAAAAAGATAGCCAAGGCAACCCATGAGCAGAGCGAGGCAGCTGAATTTGTCAGCCGGATAATGGAGAATATGAAGGAGATTACAAGCCAGGTCAACAGGGCAACGGTAGAGCAGACAAAAGGCAGTACACAGATAGCAGATTCTGCGGTTACTGTTAATGAGATGATACAATACATCCATAAGGCAATAAATGGTCAGAAGATAGAGAGTGAAAAGGTTATAAAAAATCTGGAAAATATAGTTGGTGTTATAAAGGCAAATAGCAACAGTGTGAAGGATATGGAAGAGGCTGTAAAGGTGCTGTCTTCCCAGGTTCACACGCTCAAAGAGGAGATGGGGAAGTTTTCAATATAAATATGGAGCAAGCCGACTGTGTCGGCGTTATGGACCAAGGCAACCGTGTTGCCATGTACCATATGGTACATGGTTGCCGTAAAAGACGGCGACATGGTCGCCTCGGTCCAAAGTGGAGCGACAATGGATATTCAATGTCCACAATGTAAGTCATCAAATACATTTAACCCGGATGAAATAACCCAGTCTGGAAAGAATGTCATATGCAATAACTGCAAAGCTCCATTTCTTATAAGACAGGTGAAAGTTATTCCTCAGTTTGGGATAGATAGGGACAAAGTAATGGTTGCAAATGCCAACCCGCATTTTTGCTCTGCTATTAAAGATTTTCTTAGTGGGCATGGGCTTGAAGTTGTCATTGCAAAGGATGGTGTTGAGGCATTGCAATCTTTGGAGATTGATATACCCAATGTGGCGCTGGTGGATGTCGCACTTCCGGGGATGTATGGGTTTGAGATATGTGACTTTATAAGGACCAACGAAAAACTCAAAGGTATAAAAATTATTCTCCTTGCCTCTATTTATGATAAAACCCGCTACAAAAGGATGCCTACTTCCATTTATGGCGCAGATGACTATATAGAGATGCATCATATACCGGATGAACTTATACCAAAGATAAATAGCCTGCTCGGTAGAGATAGGGATTTTGTAAGAGCTCCGATACAGATGCGAACAGCGGAATTTGAGGCAGTCATAATTGAGGAGACGCTTTCCCAGAAGATAAAGGAAATAACAGCCCAGGATATAAAGATACAGGTATCAGCAGATAAAGAATTGGATAAGGTTTATGAAGAGGCAAAACGTTTGGCACGGATAATTGCCTCGGATATAATCCTGTACAATCAGGAGGCTGTAGAGGATGGCATACGAAAGGGTAATCTATATGACCTTTTGAAGGATGATATAAAAGAAGGGGTAGCCTACTATGCCAATCGTGTGTCGCCTGAAATAGGCAAGAATACTTCGTATCTGAGAGATGCATTTGAAGAACTTATTGCAAAGATGAAAAAGGAACGCGGGATATAATCAGACGACTACAGGTTCAGGCTGAGATTAAGGTTAAGGTTAAGGAAATACCCAACCTCTTGATGGGGATTACTTCAATGTCCATGGATGAACTTAGAAAAAAAATCAATAGTCCTGATGAGGAAGTAAGAAGAGAGGCTGTTGAAGCGCTAATTAACATGCCTTTCAGCAAGGAACTGTTATTGCTCATTAAAAGGGCTATGGCAGATATGAGCTGGAGGGTTAGGAAAAGCGCTGTAGATATAACTGCTACATTTAAGGATGATAGCGCTATATCTTCTATTGTACAGCTTATGACAGAACTTCTACATTCTGAGGATAATGCAGGTTTAAGGAATTCTGCTGTAGAAGGATTAATAAGGCTTGGTTCAAAAGCTGTACCATATCTAATAAAGAATATAACTGATAGTGACCATGATGTTAGAAAATTTATTGTAGATATCCTTGGTGATATTTATTCGGACAAGAATATTGATACTGTTACAAAGGATAATATTGTGAATGCCCTGATAGGGGCAGCGAAAGACACTGATGAAAATGTCAGGCTTTCTGCTGTAGAGGGGCTTGGCAAGGTAGGCAGCAGCAAGGCAGTAGATATGTTGGTAGAGATACTTAAAACTGGGGATGTGGCGCTTAAATTTACTGCCCTTGAGGCATTAGGGGGCATTGGCAGGTCAATCTCTATGAAGGAAGTATATAATGCCTGCAAAGATAAACTCTTAAAGAGGGCTGCGTATGACCTTATTGGCAAGGTAGGCGGCGCAGAAGCGCTTAAATATCTTATAGAGGGTCTTAAGGATAATTCAACATCAACAAGAGATGCGGCCATAGTTGCGCTGAAAAGGCTCGCCGCCTCTATACTATTGCAGAGACAGCAGCTTGAACCTTATCTCGCGCAATTTAGCTCTTCCAATATTGAAAAGATTGCATTGTCTTTTAAGAGTAATGATATAAATGTCAAAAAAGGGGTTATATTTGCCCTGAAATTGAGCGGAAGAAAAGAGGCTGTACTGCCTTTAATTGAGGCCTTGGCTTTTGACGATACAGCTTATGATGCGCAGGAGGCATTAATAGAATTAGGTGCGGTATCTGTTGATACAATTATAACCACCTATAAAAACCAAGAGGACAGGGTAAAGGCCATATTATGTTTTGTGTTAGGAGCGATCGGCAATAAGCTTGTCCCCGAGAGTTCTAATCGGGGAAAGGCGGAAAATCTCCTAATCAGCGCACTAAAATATGACTATGGCCATGTGAGGGCGAATGCAACTATTGCGTTAGCAAGGATAAACCCTGAAAGGGCGTTGTCTGAGGTTATCAAGCTTCTCCATGATGAATTTGATGATGTAAAGAATGCTGCGGTGGATGCGATATGTCTTATAGCCAGGGATACTGCGCAAGATGTTCTTCCATCAATATTGCCTTTGCTTTCTGCCCCTGACCATAGCGAAAGGGAAAAGGCGATTATTATATTAGGCAGGGTAGGCGCAATAGAGGAGATTGAAAAGGTAAGGCTTGCCCTCAAAGATGTCAGCCCTATAGTGAGAAAGGCTGGTATCCGAGCAATTGAAGAGTGGGGAGAAGAGCAGTATGCGCAAGATATCATCCTTGCCCTTGCAGATGAAAATAGGGAGGTCCAGATCGCAGCTGCAAAGGCCCTGGGTAATTTAAAATCCGACAGGGCGATAGAGCCATTGCTTCCTTTATTATCAGATGAGGACATCTGGGTAAGGGCAACTACAGTGGAAAGTTTAGGCAAGATAGGAAAAGGAAGCGTATTACCAGTCCTTAAAAAAATTGTAGATGAGGATAATGAGATGCTCATTTGCAATGCCTTAGAGGCTATGGCAAAGATTGCTGCTCGAGAGCCTTCAACTATTTATGCAATAAAGCCGGTGCTGGCCAAGTGTCTATCACACAGTGACACTGAAGTAGTTAAGATTGCTATTGAAGTCCTTGGAAGGATTGACAGCGAAGGTGTAATAGAAGCAATAGTGCCATTGTTGAGACATGGTAGCTGGGATGTAAGAGTTCAAGTTGTGGACATCCTCTCAAAAAAAACAAATCAGTCTGCGAGAGAACGCCTTAAAGAACATCTCAAAATTGAAACAGACGAACTGATTAAACAGAGAATAGGAGAGGTGCTGAAAGGGCAGAGATTAGATAATTAGCAGGTTGCGGAAAAACTCTTTTTTGTCATTCCCGAAGCCTGCCCCTGAAGGATTTAATCAGGGGTTTTTATCCCCGATAGAACCATTCGGGGACGAATCCAGTTTTAGTAACCCCCGATTGAATCTGTCGGGGGCAATAAGTTATGGATTACCGCCCCCCCGCTTAAGACATGCAGGGACAAGTATCGCGGGATTGACAGGTTGGAATTTTTTTCAGCAATCTGTTGGGGAATGGCGAATTAGAAAAAATTCAATTCTCTAATTATCTAATACTCTAATTTAACAATAGGTAAACCCCCGCTTTGCTGGGGGACTCGCAGAGTTTGACATTTACAGGATTGTGCTTTGTTCCGCTATAAATATTTCGGTTCTCACTGTTGTCATGCCCGAATGGTTCTATCGGGCATCCAGTCATAAAATATGGATTCCCGCTAAATACCCCCGATAGATACATTCGAGGGCAGGCTCTGCGGGAATGACGATTCGATGGTTTTGATTTTAACAGATTGTGATTAGCCCCCTTTGAGGGGGGGCAATCATAAAACCTTCGGCTTTGCCGGAGGATACTTATTCGCTATAACAACATGCCATTTGTCGAGCCAGATATATTAATGACTGATGAGGAGTTTCGACTTATACGAGATTATATATATAATCACTGCGGCCTTTCATTTGATACTTCCTCAAAATTTCTCTTTGAGAAGAGACTTGCCAATAGGGTCAGAACGCATCAACTCAAGAATTTTAAGGAATATTATAGGTTTTTGAGATATGACCCAAAAAGCAATGAAGAGTTATCATCTGTTATAGATATACTTACTACCAACGAGACATATTTCTTTAGAGAGTCCTGCCAGCTTAAGGCCTTCAGCGAAGAGATACTCCCTGAGATAAAGAATAGAAAGGATGCCAATGCAAGAGAAAAGAATCTAAGTATCTGGAGCGCAGGCTGTTCTACAGGCGAGGAACCTTATACTATTGCAATGCTTATTCTTGAAACAGGCCTGTTTCGAGACTGGGGTATTGAGATATTTGGAAATGATATAAGCCAGAGGGTATTACAGGTTGCGAGGAGAGGGATTTATACACAAACCTCTTTCCGAAGCACTGACAAAAGCTTCATAGATAAGTATTTTGACCCAATCGAAGGGAAATATAAGATAAAGGACGAAGTAAAAAACATGGTCAGATTTGGTTATCTCAATCTTATGGATAGGAATAAGATGAGTTTACTGCGGAATATGGATGTGGTTTTCTGCAGGAATGTATTGATATACTTTGATATTGAATCCAAGAAGAAGGTTATACAGAATTTTTATGACAAGCTTGAGGAAGGAGGCTATCTGCTGCTTGGCCATGCTGAATCCATTATGAATATATCTACTGCATACGCCCTGCAACATTTAAAAAATGATATGGTTTACAGGAAGCCGTTTCAGAGAATAAATACTATATGGAGCAAGCCAACCGTGTTGGCGTAAACACGGCGACATGGTCGCCTTAGTCCAAAATAACTTATGACTAAACCGCTAAAAGTACTTATAATTGATGATTCTGCCTTCAATCGTCGCACCCTAACAAAACTCTTTGAATCCATTGAAGGGGTAGATGTTGTTGGTATTGCGTGCGATGGAAATGAGGGGCTCAAGCAGGTTATGAAACTTGCGCCAGATCTGATTACCCTGGATATTGAAATGCCTGTTATGGATGGTTTTACGTTCCTGCGCATACTCATGAAGACTAACCCCCTCCCGGTGATAGTTATAAGTAGCAGAGATGATGATATCAATATATTTAAGGCAATGGAATTTGGCGCTGTTGACTTTATCCCAAAACCTACTCATAAGCCATCCATGGAACTCTTCAATATAAAGGATGAGCTTACCCGAAAGATTAGAATGATCCCTTATATTAAGATGGATAAGATTAAAAGGGGACTTTCGAAAAAAACTTCTGATACAGATAGTTTAATGAAAAATGACGTTGTGTCTGACCGTGGTATAGCTACTCTTGATAGGACAGATTTTGATGTCGTAGCAATAGGAGCATCTACAGGGGGACCGCCTGCCCTTTCTGCTATATTGCCGCATCTTCCAAAAGGGTTTCCTGCAAGTGTGGTGATAGCGCAGCATATGCCGCCTGGTTTTACAAGACCGTTCGCAGAAAGGTTAAATAAGATATGCAATATGAATGTGCGGGAGGCAGGGGATAATGAGGAGGTAAATAAAAATGATATCATAATTGCGCCAGGCGGGTATCATCTGTGTTTTAAAAAAGGGAGGCGAGGGATTGTAACCAGTCTTCTTGAAAAGAAAAAAGAAGATAAGTATGTGCCTTCTGTAGATGCGATGTTTACAACATGTGCGTCTCTTTGGGGTGAACGGGCTTTTGGCATTATTCTAACTGGTATGGGAAATGATGGAACTCAAGGGATAGCAAAGATAAAGGAAGAAGGCGGTTATACGATGGCAGAGTCTGACGAGACATCAGTTGTTTTTGGCATGCCAGAGTCTGCCATTGCTACAGGAAAGATAGATGAGATTGTTCCCCTCTATGATATTGGCCCTAAAATTGTTAAACACTGTCTGCGGGTCTACTAAAAAAGCTTGATGTATATTAACTACATGTGCTATATTTTCAAAACAGAAGAACTATAAAGTTATACAGGGAAAAATAGAAATGACTGATGAAAAAAATATATTTTCGAGGGCAGAAGAGTTCATGCAGCTCTTTAAAAAAGGGGCTGATTTTACTCAGGAACTTTTGAAGGAAAACGAGCGCCTCCGCTTTAAGGTTGTCCAGCTCGAAGAGGAGAGAAGGCTTTTATCCAGCGGTGGCGGCAGTGACAAGGCTGTAGCAGAGCTTAATAAAAAGCTTCAGAATCTTGAGCAGGAAATGCAGAAACTCTTAGAGCGTTATAAGGCAGTTGAGGCTGAAAATAAAGATTTTGCCAACAGATATCTCGAGATAGAGCATGAAAACAATAATCTGGCAAACCTTTATGTTGCCAGCTACCAGCTCCATTCCACCCTGGATTTTAAAGAGGTTCTCCAGATTATTCAGGAGATTATAATAAACCTTATCGGCGCTGAGATGTTTGGAATCCTATTGCTTGATGAAAAGACTAACGAGCTTATCGCAGTAGCTACTGAAGGGGTTGATAAAGAGGAGATACCTCTCATCAAGATAGGGATCGGCACAATCGGCAGCGTTGCCAAGAGCGGAGAAAACTACTTTATTCAAGAAATAAAACCGTTTACCAGGTTTGACCCAGTAGCGCCTATTGTCTGTATACCATTGAAGATAAAGGAGCATGTCATAGGTGTAATAGCTATATATAAACTTCTGCAGCAGAAACCAAAGTTTTCAGAGTTGGATTATGAGCTCTTTACACTTTTGGCAGGGCATGCAGCTACAGCTATCTTCAGTTCAAAGCTATATTCTGAATCTGAGAGGAAGCTTACTACAATTCAGGGCTTTATAAATCTTTTAACTAAATAGAAGTATGTCATATAAGATACTTATAGTAGAAGATTCGCCTACCATGAGGCAGTTGTTGGCTTTTGCCCTAAAGAGACTAAATGGCGTGGAGATTGCTGAGGCAAGCGATGGCGTGGATGGCTATAAAAAGCTTACAAGCGGTAAGTTTGATCTTGTGTTGGCAGATATAAACATGCCTGTTATGGATGGCCTTAAACTGGTGAGTATTATCAGAGGCAATCCAGCCTACAAGGATATCCCTATTGTAATGGTTACAACAGAAGGCGGCAAAGAAGACAGGGAAAAGGCCCTTTCACTGGGAGCCAATGCCTATATAACCAAACCAATCCAGGCGCCTCAGGTATTAGCTGTAATAAAGGAACTTCTCAAGATAGAATAGAATGGCAAACCCCAAAAATCAGAAATTAGGCGATAGTAAGCATTATGCAGCAGGTAGTATACAGAAGATGATTTCTGCTTACTACCTACTACCTACTGCCTACTGCTTTGTGCTTACTGTCTTTATCGGCTGCGCTACTACCAAAGAAGTATCGAAAGAAAATCCTGCCTTACTGTATTCAGAAGCTAATAATCTCTATCAGGACGGCGATTATAGCGAGGCGATTGATAAATATAAGAAGATTATAGAAGACCATCCATTCAGCCCGTTTGCTGAAGATGCGCAACTTCTTCTTGCAGATGCATATTATGCAAGCGCCCAGTACAGTGATGCAGCCTCCTACTATACTAACTTTGTTACGCTTCACCCCCGGCATTCAAAGGCATCCTATGCCATGTTTCAGAAAGGCATGAGTTATTTCAGGGATGTGCTCACCATAGACAGGGACCAGACGAATACTCAAAAGGCCCTCCTCGCATTCAGTGATGTGCTTTCTTTATATTCAGAAAGTATATATGCAGACAAATCTAAAGAGATGAGTATCTTTCTTAGAAAGCGGTTGGCAGGCAGAGAGTTTTATATAGGGAAGTTTTACTTTAAGGATAAAAAATATAAAGGCGCATTAGCAAGATTCGCAGAGATATTAAACAAATATCCTGAGGCAGGTTTATCAGACAAGGTTTTATACTATATCGGAAAATCATATGTAGGTCTTGGCGAGAAAGATCTTGCTAAAGATGCATTTATCACACTGATTACAGACTTCCCGAACAGTTCATATGTTAATGAAGCAAAGAAATGGCTAAATAACAATCAGGAAGGGTAGGAGGAAATCTGAATGAAGCGTAGTTGGCAGGAGTCGTATGAATTAGGCAAAAAGGCATTTGATGATAAAAATTATAAAGATGCCCAGCTATTCCTTGAAGAGGTCTTAAAGGAAAAGGATAATTTTGCAGATGTCTACAATATGCTCGGTTTCATATACTATTCTGATGGCAGACGCGAGGATGCCATAGATTATTTTGAGAAGGCGCTGAATATTAATCCAAATTATACCGAGGTGTCATTAAATTTAGCAGTGGTCTACAATGAAATGGGGCAATTTGATAAGGCCCAATGGGTTTATACCAGGGCAAAAGATGCAGGAAAGGCTGGTTCTACTTCATATCTTGACCCCTATGCCAAAGGCAAGCTTGCCAATATGCACGCAGAGATAGGGGATGTATATCAGAGTATCGGTCTTTATAAGGATGCAGCAGATGAGTACAGAAAGGCTGTTGCGTTAAGACCTACATTTGTTGATATAAAAAACAAGTTGGGTACTGCATACCGGGATATGCGCGATTACAGCAAGGCCATAAAGGAATTGGAAGAGGCAATAGCTATTAATCCTGACTACAGTCCTGTAAGAATAAGTCTTGGTATTACCTATTATGCGCTTGGCCAGATAGAAAAGGCCAAGGCAGAATGGTTAAAGGTCCTCCATAAAAATCCAAATGACCAAAAGGCCCAGATGTATCTGAATCTGGTGGCAGAGAAGAAATAATTCAAAAAAAGCAAATTGCAAATTGCAAAATTAAAAAAAGTTTAGCCGTTTAACCTGAAACCTGCGTGAAAATGTCATTCCCGTGAAACTTGTCCTCGCAGGTCGTAAGCGGGGAACGGGAATCCAGAAAAGCCCGAAATACTGGATTCCTGCTCCCTGCTTAATACATGCAGGGACAAGTTTCGCAGAAATGACGAACTGGAATGTTTCTTAACCTAATTAAAAAGTCAGTTATTAACGGTCTCATAATAGAAACGACATTACGCTCTTGTTTAGAACGTCATTCCCGCAGCGATTCTGAGCGGGAATCCAGGCGTTTTTTATGTTATTACTGGCTCCCCGATTAAAGCACTCGGGGATGACGGTTGGTTTTATGTCCAGACAATTATGAGACCATTAATAAGTAGGGTAGACTGCGCCCACTATAGGGTTGATGAGGCAATGGAAGAGACTTTGATATGAAGGTTATAGATTGGCTCACAAGTGAAGAGATTAAGGCGATAGGGGACTTCAAGAAAGGTGTTAGCCATGGCCTGGGGGAAAATCTAAAAAGGCTTCGTCTCTTCGGTTCAAAGGCCAGAGGTGATTATGAAAGGGAGTCAGACCTGGATGTGCTGGTGCTCGTATCCGAACGAAGCTATAAGATAGACAGACAGATTACTGATGTAAGTGCTGATGTTATGTGTGAGTATCTTGTCAGGGTTTCCCCCTTTATCCTGACCGAGGAACAGTATAACATGCTGAAGTCTTTGGAGAGGCGGATTATCCGGGATATAGAAGAAGAGGGTGTTGACCTTTGACAGAAGAGAATAAGAAAAAGAATATAAAGGCAGAGCTTGAGCAGGCTGAAGAGGTGTTTAGAGGGGCAGTGGCTCTTAAAGAGAATGGTTTTTTTAAAGACGCAGTTTCCCGGTTTTATTACGCAGCCTTTCATACCCTCAGGGCTGCCCTCTTAACAAAGGGGCTTGAGCCTAAAACCCATGAGGGATGCGACCGCCTCCTTCACCGGGATTTTGTGAAGCCAGGTCTTATTGAGATGGAAGCAGCGAGGATATTTTCTACCTTAATGAAATACAGGGAAGAGTCTGATTACAATCCCTTTTACACCTTTACAAAAGAGGACTGTAATAGTATAGAGGCAGAGACCCGTAGATTTATAGATGATCTGAGAGGATATATAAAGAGAGCAGGTTATGAGTGATCTCAATAAGGATTTGTTGTGAAAGACTTTAGGCTTAAGGACTCTCTAAAAAACTACCAACTTGTCATTGCGAGCAGAGCGAAGCAATCTCGTTTTTATATAAATCAATATATTCGAGATTGCGGAGCCTGTTCCGAGCAGAGCGAGGAATCTCTTGCTTACGCAATTGCCATATAGCAAAAATCTCCGAGTTTGCTTCGGCTGCACCTCGCAACCGCAAAAATCGCTCCTCGCAATGACATTCTATTGGTTTTTCAGAGGTTCCTTAAAATAATTATAGTTTTCCTGTTCGGGCTTTTTTGTTTAGCTCCGACAATGGCCTCTTCCGCTACCTATCAGGATGTGGAGAATTTCCCTGATTTACCCGAGGACATCTTCTGGATGTTTTTATTGATGGTATTTGTATTGCAATCTAACACATATAGAGGTATCTGATGCAAAGAATGAAACATCTATTTTTTCCGTCAAGGCCCCGTTGCTGAAATTCACGGTCAAGCTTAAGAGCAGAATCAGTGCAAGCCTTCATCAACATTAACCTTGACCTCAATCTTAATCTGGCTTTTTACTCTTCCATTGCCTTTGTCAGCTCTTTTACCTTTTCTTCAAGACTGTTGACCTTTTTCTTCAAGCTTATGACATCCTCTTTGGTAGCTATGTCGAGCTTTCCGAGATATTCCTTAATGCCTTTCTTTATTGTTTCCCCTACAGTCTTTTTTTCTTTTTCAATCCTGTCAAGGAGTTCTTTCAATAAATCTTTGCCCTCTTTCTCACTTACCTCACCTCTGGATTCGAGCTCCTTTATCAGGTCTTTCAGTTTTTGCTCTGTAAGACTCATGAACCCAACACCCATAAGGGCTGCCTTCTTTAAGATATTGTCTATTGACATACACACCTCCGTTCTTTAGGTTAACATTATTTCAATAATTTTATATGATTTCTCTATTGCATCTTTAAGCCCAGAGGGATTATTGCCGCCAGCCTGCGCCAAATCTTTTTTCCCGCCGCCTTTTCCACCGATTATTGGCGCAAGTTCTTTTATGATACTATTGGCGTCGAATTTATTTGATAGGTCATGTGTTATTGCGGCAAGTATAAATGCCCTTCCATTACTCCTGCTTCCCAGCACAACAATGCCAGAATGGATCTTTGCCCGCAGTACATCAGCCATCTGGCGCAAATCATCCGGTCCTGTAACATCAACCTGTGAGGAGAGGACATTAATACCCTTTACGGTCTTAATGTTTTTAAGGATATCTGATGCCTCGCTGCTCCGAAGCCTTCGTCTCAGGGTTTCTATTTCTTTTTCAAGGGTTTTTTGTTGTTGAATGAGTTTATTTACTTTATCGGGCAGCTCATTTAAGGAGACCTTTAACAGAGATGTTACTTCTTTGATATTGTTTTTTTCCTCTGCTATGGTCTTAAGGGCAGCTGCGCCTGCAATGGCCTCTATTCTTCTGACACCTGCTGCAATGGACGAATCGCTTAATATCTTGACCAGCCCTATATCGCCTGTCCTCTTAACATGAATTCCTCCGCACAATTCTTTGCTGAATCCCTCTACGCTAACCAACCTTACTGAGTCTCCGTACTTTTCATCAAAGAATGCCAGCGCCCCCTTTGCGAGTGCATCTTTATAGGATAGGACATCTACCTTTACCTCAAGGTTTTCCATGATTTTATTGTTTACGAGTAGTTCTATATCATTAAGCTCTATTTCAGATATCGAGGTGAAATGGCTAAAATCAAATCTTAGCCGCATAGGAGATACAAGAGAACCAGACTGTCTTATATGTTCTCCAAGGATGCCGCGCAGCGCTGCATGGAGGAGGTGGGTTGCTGTGTGATGTCTGCTTATGGATTTTCTTACATTCAAATCTGGAACAAGCTCTACCGTATCTCCTGTTGCTACCCTACCTTCCTTTACAGTGCAGTGATGGACAATGATATCAGGTAATGGTTTCTTTGTATCAACTACGGTGAGCTCAAAACCCTTTCCCATAATTGAGCCTATATCGCCGACCTGTCCTCCTGATTCGCCATAAAATGGGGTTTCCTGTGTTATGACCTCTACAGTATCTCCCTGAGATACATTATTGACAATCTTTCCATCTTTTATAAGACAGATAATTTTGGATGAGGCAACATCCGCGTGATAGCCAATAAAATTTGTTTTAAGACCGTCGCTGGATAGTTTTCTATAAAGCTCCTGAATCTTTGTTTCTCCAGAGCCTTTCCATGCCTCGCGTGCCTTGATTCTTTGCTCATTCATAGCTGCGTTAAAGGTATCCTCATCCACTGTAAAGCCCTCTGTTCTTATGATGTCAGCGGTCAGGTCCAGAGGAAATCCATAAGTATCATAAAGTTTAAATGCAACAGCGCCTGGAATAATCTTCTTGCCTTTTTGTTTTAAGGTAGTAATTTCACTTTCCAACATATTCAACCCTCGCTCAAGGGTCTCTAAAAACCGCGCCTCTTCACCCTCTATTGCCTTTATAATTGAATCTCTGGCAGTGATAATTTCAGGATATACCTTTCCCATACCCTCTATTACCTTACCGCAAACCTTGTAGAGGAATGGCTCATTCATGCCAAGCAGTTTTCCATGTCTTGAGGCCCTTCGTATAATCCTCCTCAACACATACCCACGTCCCTCATTGCTTGGCAGTATGCCGTCAGTTATAAGGAATGTAACAGCGCGGCTGTGGTCAGCGATTGCCCTGATGGATATATTATTTATCTCACCTTCGCCATATTCTTTTCCAGAAAGTTCTTCTATAAAATCAATTATAGGCATAAAAAGGTCGCTTTCGTAATTGCTCTTTTTGCCCTGTATTACTGCTGCAAGCCTCTCAAGACCCATGCCAGTATCAATGCTGGGTTTTGGAAGGGGGGTGAGCAAGCCTTTCAAATCTTTATTGTACTGCATAAATACGAGATTCCAGAGCTCAAGGAATCTGTCGCAGTCACATCCTACAGCACAAGTTGGTTTGCCGCATCCAACATCCTTTCCATGGTCTATAATAATCTCTGAACACGGCCCGCACGGACCTACATCCCCCATTGCCCAGAAATTATCCTTTTCCCCTAATCGGACAATGCGGTTTTTAGGGATGCCGATATCCTTTTCCCAGAGAGTGGCTGCCTCATTGTCTTCTTTGAATACAGTTACCCATAGCCTTTTAGGGTCAAGTCCCATAGCCCTTGTCATGAAATCCCATGCAAATTCTATTGCCTCTTTTTTAAAATAATCACCGAATGAAAAGTTTCCCAGCATCTCAAAGAATGTGTGATGGCGCGCAGTTCTGCCGACATTTTCCAGGTCATTGTGTTTGCCGCCTGCCCTCATACATTTTTGGACAGAGACCGCCCTGTTATAGTCTCTCTTTTCTTCGCCGAGGAAAACGCCTTTAAACTGGACCATCCCTGCGTTTGTAAATAGGAGGGTAGGGTCTCCTTTTGGGATGAGCGGCGCTGACATGGATATGGTATGTCCATTTTTTTGAAAATAATCTAAAAAAGACTTTCTTATCTCATTGGCCTTCATATATCTCAATCTCGCTATTATATTTTCTTATTACAGTAATTATAACAGATGTGGAGAATCCTTTTGTTTGAAGATAATTAAATGCCTTTTGCATCAATTTTTTACTATCGTTGTCTTTATCAGATGTTAGGCCTATCTTCTTAGTTTTAAGCCATTTTTTTAGGGCGAAATTAGCTGTGTCGAGTTCAGACGTTTCCGTAAGGTCATGTGCCACTTGTTTTAGCAGTGCATCTGGTATGCCTTTTTGCTTGAGTCCAAGTAATATTTTCTTTTTTCCCCAGAGTCGAGATTTTATTTTTGAATTCGCCCAATTTTTTGCGAACATCTCATCATTGATGTATCCAAGATTTGTTAGATAGATTATAGTCTCACTAATTTCACCTTCAGTAAAACCCTTTTCTTTTAGTTTGAGCTCAACCTCCCTGCTGCTTTTGGGCGCATGCGATAAATATTTGAGGGCGATTGTTTTGGCAGAAGAAATATCATTTTTCAGAGACATCGTAATTACTTAAAGGTAAGCAGTACGCAGTCTGCAGTATGCAGAAAAATAATTCTGCCTACTCCTTAGTGCTTACTGCCTAACTGTCCTATCAGAATCTTTCAATATCTATCTTATGCTCTTCCTTTTTCTTAGCAGTTTCTTTTTCCTTTGCCCCTTCAAACTCTTTCCATCCTTCATCGCTTGTTGCAGTTACACCTTTGACTCTCAAGGCAAAGTCATCCGGGTTGCTTGCCTGTGCAAGCGCCTCCTCATAAGAGATAAATCCTTTGTTAAGCAAATCCATTATTGATTGATCAAATGTCTGCATTCCGTAGGTTGTTTGACCTTTGGCAATAGCGTCTCTTATGTCCTTTGTCTTTTCCTTATCCTCTATGCATTCCCTTATCCTTCCTGTAGAGACAAGCACCTCAACTGCGGGCACCCTGCCTTTTCCGTCCTTTGTAGGAATAAGCCTCAGGGATATAATTCCCCTGATAACACTTGCAAGTTGTATCCTTATCTGTTTTTGCTGATACGGAGGAAACACTGAAACAATGCGGTTTATCGTTTCCATAGCGTCTATTGTATGGAGTGTTGACATTACCAGGTGTCCTGTCTCAGCAGCCATGAGGGCTATTTCTATTGTTTCAAGGTCGCGCATCTCGCCTACCATGATAATATCCGGGTCTTGTCTTAGAGCGCTGCGCAGGGATTCTGAAAAGCTTCTGGTATCTACTCCAATCTCCCTCTGGTTTATGATGCATTTTTTATCTCTGTGGAGAAATTCGATAGGGTCTTCTACGGTTATAATATTATAGGTAAAGTGATTGTTAATATAATCTAACATAGAGGCTATGGTTGTAGATTTTCCGCTGCCTGTAACACCTGTTACCAAAACTAATCCCCTTGATTCGCCGGAGACCTTTTCCAGTATCTTTGGAAGATTAAGTTCAGTAACAGAACTAATTACTACAGGTATGACCCTGAAGACTATACCCGTTGCCCCTCTCTGCTGGAATATATTTACCCTGAACCTTCCAAGCCCTGGTACGCTATACGCCATATCAACTTGATGCGCTGTTTTAAATACTTCCTTTTGTTGGTCATTCATGAGCCTCATAGCTATCTTAGTGATTTCATCAGGCGCAAGTCTTTCCTGATTTTTGACAGGAATCAGATTGCCATATATCCTTAAGATAGGAGGCAACCCCGCCTTAAGGTGGACATCGGAGGCCTTTTCCTTTACTGAAAGATTTAAGATGTCATGCAGTTCCATATCCTTTTATCCCCCTTTCAAATCTCAATTCGCAAAGTTCAGAAAATTACTCTATAAAAGAACCTTTTGAACAACATCCCCCTGTCATCATATGCTCAATTATCCCTTTTGCCTTTTGCTGCCTGAGGTAATTTTGTTTTCTCCTCGCTCTTTATAGGTTGGACCTCTTTTTTGGAAGGGTTGAAACCAAAGTGCTGATATATTTTTTGCTCTAAGGCAGGGGCTATATCGCTATGTTCTTTGAGAAAAAGCCTGGCAGCCTCTCTGCCTTGTCCAATTCTTTCGCCATTATAAGAAAACCATGCGCCGCTCTTTTCAATAATTGATGATTGAACGCCAAGGTCAATCAAATCTCCTTCTCGGGATATGCCTTCGTTATAAAGTATATCAAATTCAGCGTCTTTAAATGGAGGCGCGAGCTTATTTTTTACAATCTTTACCCTTGTCCTGTTCCCAATAATATCCTCTCCCTGCTTGATAGCGCCGATTCTTCGTATATCTATTCGTACAGATGAATAAAACTTTAATGCGTTTCCACCTGTGGTAGTCTCTGGATTTCCGAACATGACGCCGATCTTATGTCTTATCTGGTTTATGAATATCATGCAGGTCTTTGACTTGCTTATCGTGGATGTGAGCTTTCTCAGGGCCTGGCTCATAAGCCTGGCCTGAAGGCCCATATGCGCATCACCCATTTCACCCTCAAGTTCAGCGCGAGGCACAAGGGCTGCGACGGAATCAATAACCAGAACATCGATTGCGCCGCTTCTTATTAATACCTCAGCAATCTCCAGGGCCTGTTCGCCTGTATCTGGTTGAGATAAAAGCAGATCATTCGTCTTAACCCCAAGCCTTTTAGCATATTCTAAATCAAGGGCATGCTCCGCATCTATAAATGCTGCTGTGCCGCCTCCTCTTTGGGCCTCAGCTATAATATGGAGTGTAAGTGTTGTCTTTCCAGAGGATTCTGGCCCGAATATTTCAACAACCCTGCCCCTCGGGACACCGCCAATCCCAAGGGCTATATTAACCGCCGGAGAGCCGGTAGATATAATCGGTATATCAGCAGCGACGGCTGTTTCTTTTTCCAGCCGCATGATAGAGCCTTTTCCAAACTGTTTTTCAATCTGGGTTATTGCCAGGTCAATTGCCTTTTCCTTTTCAGTTGCAGCCATGTTGCCTCCTTGAAATACAGGCTATGGGTAATAGGCTTTAGGCTATGGGTTTTACCTATCGCCTATTGCCGATTGCTTCTCGCCTGTTTTTAATTTCACTTCCTTCACTTTTGTATAAATAGCCCCTGTTGGCGTTAATTTGCTCTTAAATAATGATATACCAAGCACTGCAAAATTTCCAAGATTTGTATCTGCGAATCTTTCCAACATCTCTCTCAGCTCTTGTCTATTTTTCAAAATCCTTATTCTGCCTAATGTCAGATGCGGTTTGAATGACCTTTCCTCTTTTTTAAAACCAAGCGCTACAAGACCATTTTCAATTTCATTATAAAGTCTGGATAAGTCTGAGTCATCTTCCACCCCTACCCATATTACCCTTGGATTATCTATCTTAGGAAAGGCTCCAATTCTCTTTATTGATAACTTGAAATTTGAGAGCTGGCTTGCCGCTAATTCTATTATTTTATTTATATCATTTATTATATCAGTCTTTATATCACCGAGAAATCTAATTGTAAGATGAATATTTTCTGGTTTTACCCATGCCACCTGGCTGGTTCCTTTTTTTAGCTCATCTTGAACCTTTCTAATATTATCAATTATCGTTGGCGAAAGTTCTATTGCTATAAAAGAGCGTACAAATCTATCGTCTTCCATTCTATCCTTCTGCCAATAAGAATTCTTTCAGCATATTGAGCGCCTTGTTTGAGGCAGAAAGCTTTATAGTCTTTCTGTTACCTTTAAATAAAAATCTTTTACACTCTTTTTTTGTTTTACCCGATATAGCAATAAATACCGTCCCGACCGGCTTTATCTTAGACCCTCCTGTTGGGCCAGCAATACCAGTTATTGCTATGCCTATGTCTGAAACAAGTTTTGTTTTAACGCCGTGAGCCATTGCAAGGGCAGTTTCTTTACTGACAGCGCCGAATCTTTTTAATATCTGTATTGGGACATTCAACAATGCCTCTTTTATCTTGTTATCGTAGGCTATAATTCCACCTATAAAATATTCTGAACTGCCTGATACATTGGTTATTTTATGGGACAGAAGTCCGCCGGTGCATGATTCCCCTACAGCAAGGGTAAGTCCTGAACTTTTCATGAGGCTGGCCACGACCAGTTCGGGTGTCCTTGTGTATCTTTTCATAACACTGCAAATTTTCTGAGCAGATGAAAGAGAGCGTTCGCATATATGCCTGCTGCAATGTCATCCAGCACTATCCCAAAACTATTTTCTATCTTTTTGTCTATAGCCCTTATCGGGAAGGGTTTTACTATATCAAAAAACCTGAACAAGAGGAATAGAATAATCGCATTGAATATGCTGAACGGTATGAGAAATACGCTTACCATATAGCCAACAACCTCGTCACATACTATAGGGGACGGGTCTTTCGTGGAAAAGGACGCTTTGGCTACTGATACAATCCATATTGCAGCTACGCAACTGAAGAATAATATAATTCCATATAGAAGCGGATTTGTTGATGGTAAGAAATAAAATATAATTATACCTAAAAGACTTCCTGCGGTTCCAGGGGCATAGGGAGAATAACCTACATATAGCCCTGTAGCAAGAAATGTTGCCAGCTTTTGGATTAAAGGTGTTCTATTATTTTTAACCTCTATCATCTCGGCTGTATTTAAAATATAAACCTCCTCATGCTTACATTCATAAGTATTCCGGCCCCAATCATGGTAGTAACAAGAAAAGAGCCGCCGTAACTGATAAATGGGAGGGGGACTCCCACAACAGGGAGCATACCAGTTACCATACATATATTTACAAGGATATGCCATAGAAACATAAAAGATACGCCAAATGCAAGGAATGCCCCATGCTTATCTTTTGCGTTTTGCGCGATATTTAATCCCCAGAGAACCAGAACAAACAGTAAACTCAGGACTATAAATGAACCTATGAATCCCCATTCTTCTGCTAATACGGAAAAGATGAAATCAGTATGGTGTTCAGGGAGAAATCTTAGCTGTCCCTGAGTTCCATTGGTAAAGCCCTTTCCAAGGAACCCCCCTGAGCCTATAGCAATCTTTGATTGCAGTATATGATAGCCTGTGCCTAATGGATCAGCAGAAGGGTCTATAAAGCTCATGATGCGCGTTTTTTGATAATCTTTCAGAAAGTGCCATGTAAAGGGTATCAAAGGAAGAAAAATCAAAATAATGCCGATGAGTGTTTTCATTCTTACATTTGCAAATATAATAATAGAAGCAAATATCAAAAATGTGATGGCAGCGGTCCCCATATCTGGCTGTTTTAGAATAAGTATGAATGGTATGAAGGCTATAAGAGATGGCAGCAGTAAATCTCTCAATGACATGCCTTTATGCTGAATCCTTGTTGAAATAAGATACTTTGATAAAATGATTATTAATGCAATCTTAGCGAATTCCGATGGCTGGAATGAAATGAATCCTATATTGAGCCACCGTGTAGCGCCGGCTGTGGTGCGGCCCGCAAAAAAGGTGATAATTAGAAATATTATGGATACAAAATAGATTATATATGCCAGTCTTTCTAAATGTATATAATTAATGAAAGCGATAAACATCATAAAACAAAAGCCGATTATAAACCAGATGAGCTGTTTTTCGTAATATATTGTCGTACTTCCATCCATCAGCGTGGCGCTATAGATGTTTATAATGCCTATGATTGAGAGGGATATTGTTACTGCAAAAACAAGCCAGTCAAAATGAACAAAAAGTCTTCTGTCAATCATTGAATATCTCCACGGTAGCATTCTTGTCTGTCATAGGTTCCTGTGGCTTCGCTAAGTCTATTTTGGGCTTAAGATATGCCTTCATAACTTCACGCGCAACAGGGGCAGCGCCCTCTGCGCCAAAACCGCCATGCTCAACAAGAACCGCTACGGCTATTTCAGGATTTTCTGCTGGTGAAAACCCAACAAACCATGCATGGTCTCTTTGTTCATATGGTGTATCTTGTGGTTTGCGCCTCGGTGTGTTTTCTTTCAAACGTATTACCTGCGCAGTTCCGGTTTTACCTGCTACATTTACTCCTGGTATTCTTGCCGGCCAGCCAGTTCCGCCATTCTCATTCACAACACCTTTCAGGGCATCTTTCAGTATCTTTAGGTTTGCTTGAGATATTGGAAGCCTTCCAATCTCCTGTGGTATGAACCTCCATAAAATTTCTCCATCCGATGTTTCTACCATATTTACTACTTGGGGAAGGTATAGTCTTCCGCCATTTGCAATAGCCGCATATACATTTAGTATTTGAAGCGGCGTTGCAAGTAGATAACCCTGGCCAACAGCTACGGATATCGTTTCGCCTTCATACCATGGTGCTCCATAGGTGTCCTTCTTCCATTTAGAGGACGGCACGAGTCCTGGTTTCTCATCAGTAAGTTGAATGCCTGTCTTTTTACCGAGTCCAAAACCCTTTGCATAATATGCAAGACGGTCTATTCCTACCTTTAACCCGACTTGATAGAAAAACGTATCTGCGGATTCTACAACTGCCTTGTGCACATCTATAACACCGTGTCCTTCCTCTTTCCAATCCCTGAACTTCTTGTTGCCGAACCAGAATGTGCCACCTGCATATATCCGTGTCGAGGGAGTAATTACCCCTTCTTCCAGGGCTGCTGCTGCTGTTATAATCTTGAATGTAGATGCTGGCGGGTATTGTCCCTGAATAGTCTTTGCCTCCATTACGCGAAATGGATTTGAAAGGAGTTTATTCCATGTCTCTTTATCTATTCCGGCTGCAAAGAGATTTGGGTCAAATGATGGGTTGCTGACAGCAGCAAGTATTTTACCATTCTGCGGGTCCATGGCAATTACTGCCCCAACCTTATCCTTCATTGCCATCTGTGCAGCCAATTGGGTGTCGAGGTCGATTGTAAGATGAGTGTTGTATCCCTGCGCCGGGATTATCTTTTTAACGAGTTTTATCTCTCTTCCAAGGGCGTCTACTTCTATTTGCCTGCCGCCGTTAATGCCACGCAGATATTTCTCCCATTGATATTCTACCCCATACTTTCCAATGAAATCTCCTGGTATGTAATTGGTCCTTTTTAACTTCTTTATCTGGTTTTCATCTACTTCTCCAAGATAACCGATAATGTGAGATGCAGCGTCCTCAAAGGGATATATCCGTCTTGGTTCTATCTCCAGCGCTATGCCCGGCAAATCTATCTTGAATGTCTCAACTCTAACTATTTCCTCCCAAGTCAAATCATTTTTTAGTTTGATAGTCTGAAAGGGAGGACGCCCCTTTGCTTGTTTAAGCTTAGCATCGATCTCATCTTCTTTTACATTAACGATATTGGGGATGATACCTTTTATCTTTGCCCAATCTTTTACATCCTCTGGGAGCACAGATAGGTTAAAGGTTGGTCTGTTTCCAACTATAACTTTTCCGGTTTTGTCCAGGAGTAGACCTCTGGGGGCCATTGTCCTGACCAGCCTTATCCTGTTATTCTCTGCTAATTCCTTAAACTCTTTCCCTTTAAAAATCTGTAGATACCATATTCTTATAACGAGCAGAAAAAATATGGCTAAGGTTATGCCAGTTGCAATAAAGAGCCTTCTCTTAAGCTCTACTGATTCATTTTGTCCTAAATAGATGCTCACCCTGTTAGACCTCCTCGTATTCCACTAAAAAAGTAAAAAAAATCAAAAAAATTTAAAAGTTGAATTAGATTTAAATCTGCAACTCCAATTATCTATATAAAGGTAAAACAAATTGGGTCTAACGGGGCTCATAATTTTGCTAACCTGTCTTCACTCCGTTACACCCAGGACGCCCCACCCCGAATGGTCGGGGTGGGGAGGAATGGTGTTTACCCCGTAAGAGACCAAAGGTCTTATAAGGTCTTATGGGGTTTAAGATCAAGTCCTCAGACCTCGCTTAGCGGGGCAGAGAAGCCCCACCCTATTTAGGGCGGGGTGTAACGGGGTTCACTTTTACGAGAAGCAAAATATAGCTCTGTTTTTTGCAGGACATTGATTACCAATGGACTTATTACAGCTGTAGATACAGCTATTGGAAATATAATATAAAATTGGATTTCTTGATTTAAGAATCGTAGAAATATGTATGTTGCAGTGCCTTTCAATATGCTCATAAAGGCAGTGCCGCCAATTTTTATGAGGAGGCTGTTTAAAGCAACTATCTTTGAGAGTCTGCTCGTTAGAATAAATATCAATAAGAGAGTAAAGGAGGAAAGTCCAATTATACCTCCTGCAAATGCATCGGCTAAATATCCTAATATGAAAGTTATCAACACCCCTTCAATGCTTACTCTATGGAAGCCGAGGTAAAAGACCATTATCAGTATGACATCTGGAATGAGAAGCGGCGGAAGAACCGCCTGAGCGAGGGTGCTTTCTATTATAAGAAATAATACGGCAAGTGTGAAATAAATGAGAGTTTTTTTCATTTCATATGGATTATACCTGCTTGCGCAAACTTTAGCATATAATAAGGATTGCTATCCTATAATATGTTGTGCAATCAGATATAATAGGTTATAGGAGAGGGGAAATAGGGCTTTTATTTTCCGTAATAATGAGGACTTCTTCTAATTTTCTAAGTTCTGCGCCTGGTTTAACCTCTATATATATAAAGAAGTTATCATCGCCCTTTTCAACACGAACTACCTCTCCGATTACCAATCCTTTTGGAAATATACCGCCAAGACCCGATGATATTAATATATCCCCAATCTGGATATCATCGGAATGATTTACATATTTTAAAATTAATTTGTCAGTTCCGTTTCCCTCTGCAATACCTTTAATCCTGCTTCTCTGTGCAATAACATCTATATTGCATCTGGGGTCAATGACAAGAAGAATCTTTGAGGTTGTAGGCTGCACATCTATTATTCGCCCTACAATGCCGTTAGGCGTAACAACAGCCATATCACGTTTAATTCCATGAGAAGCCCCTTTGTTTATTGTCGCTGTCTTAATCCACCCTGTATTTTCGATTCCAATGACATCAGCCGCAACTGCTGACGCAGAAATGCTTTGTTTGAATTCCAGAAGCTCCTTCAGTCTTTTATTTAAGAAGACAGTCTCTTTTAGTTGATTGTTTTCTTCCATTAGCCTTGCGATATCATTTTTTAATAAAACATTCTCTTTACTGACATTCACGAGATAGAAGTAAGACATCCATACTGTTTTGATCCCCCCAAGGGTAGAGGTTACTGTATACTGAATTGGCGAGGTGATTGCTGAGATAAGTTTGATGGCAATTACATTGCCACCAATACCTTTTGTATTAGTCGAAGCTATCTGGAGCGAAAGAATGCATAAGGCAAGGGATGTGAGGATGACGCGGTGTTTTTTTAGGAAACTCACCATAATTCAAAGGCTTCTATTCGTTGTTCGTCATTTATTGTTATGCATAGTCCTTGATCTTCTAACAACAACTAAAATCCAACAACGAACAACCGATTTTATTGTAGTGTCACTTCTCTTAAAAGTTTTATCTCATCAAGGATTTTACCGGCGCCGCGAACAACACATGTCAGCGGATCATCAGCAACAGTTACAGGTAATTTTATTTCTTCTCTCAAAATTACGTCAAGATTCTTCAAAAGCGCTCCTCCCCCTGTCATGATAATGCCTTTGTCAACAAGGTCTGCAGCCAGACCAGGAGGGGTCCTTTCTAATACCGATTTTACTGCCTCAATGATAGCTGCCAGAGGTTCTGTAAGGGCCTCTTTCAGCTCTGTGCTGTCTATCTCCATTGTGGTCGGTATGCCTGTCACCAGGTTCCTACCCTTAATCTCTATTACCCTTTTTTCTTCATCAGGCAGCGACAATCCGAGACTTATTTTTATAGTTTCGGCGGATTCCACACCTATATAAAGATTGTGTCTCCTTTTAATATACTGAACAATAGCTTCATCCATTTTATCGCCAGCGACGCGAACCGACATGGCTTGAACTATCCCTGCAAGGGATATGACTGCGATTTCAGCAGTCCCACCGCCAATATTTACAACCATATTTCCTGACGGTTCTGTTATAGGTAGGCCGGCTCCAATAGCAGCAGCCATTGGTTCTTCAACAAGATAAACCTCATGTGCGCCTGCTGACAGGGCAGATTCTCTGACAGCCCTCTGTTCTACCTGCGTTATGCCAGATGGGATGCAGATGATGATTCTCGGTCTTAATCCAAATCTCCTTTTATGTACGTTTCTTATGAAATACTTTAGCATCTCTTCTGTAACTTCAAAATCGGCAATAACACCATCTTTCATCGGCCTTATTGCTGTGATGTTGCCAGGGGTTTTGCCGAGCATTAACTTAGCCTCTTTGCCCACCGCCAAGACCTTTCTTCCACCACGGCCGTCCTTTTTCACCGCAACCACAGAAGGCTCATTGGATACTATCCCTTTGCCTTTTACATAGATAAGGGTGTTGGCAGTCCCGAGGTCAATTGCAAGATCATTGGAAAACATGCCTAAAATATGATTGAAAACCATTTTTTTGTACCTCTCAAATTTTTAAATCCGATTATAGATTTGTTTGTTTTTAATTTCTATCAACTTTTGAGCATTCATCCCAAATGATTAGTTTTCAATAGTAGCAGATGTAAAATGTGTTATCAAGCTAAATTTTATGGAAAAATTTTATGGAATTTTTTTGCGCTCACACCGGAGATTTTGTGCGGCACTTAAGGTTACGATTACAGGTAACAAAAAACTCTATTGTCAATTTTTATTACAATCTCTTTGCAACAGAATTTATTTTGTGCTAATTTATAGGCAATATTTCAGGGGGTTTTGAGTATGGCAGGCCATTCACGATGGGCAAACATTAAACATAAAAAGGCCAAAAGCGATGCCAAAAAAGGGAAGGTCTTTACAAAACTTATTAGAGAAGTAATTGTTGCCGCAAAGATTGGCGGCGGCGATCCAGATGGAAATCCGCGTCTCAGGACAGCCGTAGATAAGGCCAGGGAGAATAATGTGCCTTCTGATAATATAGAGAGGGCAATAAAAAAGGGCATTGGCGAACTGGAAGGTGTAAACTACGAAGATCATGTGTATGAAGGATACGGCCCAGGAGGGGTCGCTGTTCTTGTATCTGTTACAACTGACAATAGAAATAGAACTGCTGGTGATGTGAGACATATATTTACGAAGTGCGGTGGAAGGCTTGGGGAGAGCGGTTCGGTTGCTTGGATGTTTGAGAAGAAGGGGATGTTTACATTTGATATGGGAACTATCAGCGAGGATAAGCTTATGGAGGTTGCTATTGATGCTGGCGCAGAGGATGTGATAACCAATAATGAAGACAGGGTATTCGAGGTTTATAGCGCAGCAACTGATTTTCACAGGGTTAAAGAGACGTTTAACAAAAAGGGTCTTAAATATATTCTGTCAGAGATTAGCATGATACCAAAGAATACAGTGAAGGTAGAAGGCAAAGAGGCACAACAGGTCCTGAGGCTAATGGAGGAACTTGAGGAGCAGGATGATGTGCAGGCTGTTTATGCAAATTTTGACATACCACAGGAAGAGATGGAGAAAGTAGCATAAAGACAGTAAGGAGTAAGCAGTATGCAGTAAGCAGTAAAAAAGCAAGAAAATTTTTTGCTGCCTACTCTCTACTGCATACTGCCTACTGTTTTCAGAGGGAGGTCTTTTGAGGGTTTTAGGGATTGACCCGGGTTCTCATATTACAGGGTACGGCATCGTTGACAGTGATAAAGGCAATCTAACTCATATTTGCAATGGCAGTATCGCAACTGATTCCAAAAATTCTCTTACCGTAAGATTAAATATAATCTTTGATTCAATCCATAAAGTGATTTGTGAATTCACGCCACATGCAGTTGTTGTTGAAGAGATATTTTATGCAAAGAATGCCAGGAGCGCTATTATGCTTGGTCATGCCAGGGGTGTTGCTATGCTATGTGCAGCGCAGCACAGTCTTCCTGTGTTTGAATATAGTCCAATGAAGATAAAACAGGCTATAGTTGGTTATGGAAATGCCACAAAAGAACAGGTTCAAAAGATGGTGAAGGCCATCCTGAATATAAATCTTATGCCTAAACCAGATGCCTCTGATGCTCTGGCAGCAGCGATATGTCATATACACCATTATAGACAGGGGTCAGGGGTCAGGGGTCAGGGGTCAGGGGTCAAAAACAAAACCCTGGTCCCCGATACCTGATCCCTGTAGTTGATATGATAGCCCATATAAAAGGCAAAATAATATATAAATCTCCTGAATCAGTTGTGGTTGATGTATCAGGCGTTGGATACGAGGTATATATACCGCTATCTACCTATTATAAACTACCTGATACAGAGGAATATATCAGTCTCAATACCTACACGCATATTAGAGAAGACGCTTTACAATTATATGGTTTCCTGACCCAACGGGAGAAAGAGATATTTCAACTGTTGATTAGTGTATCAGGTGTAGGACCAAAGCTTGCAAGAAATATCCTTTCTGGTATACCAGCAGAAGACCTTATCTCAGCTATTTCATCTGGCGACATTGCAAGACTTAGATCTATCCCAGGGGTTGGCGGAAAGACTGCTGAGAGATTGGTTCTTGAACTGAAAGATAAGATGAGAAAGGCTATCAGGGAGCATGGAGAGGGCGTCGGCGTACCTGCAGAAAAGGGCAAAGAAGATAGTTTATACAGAGATGTTTTTTCAGCCCTTATTAACCTTGGTTATAAAGGACCTGTGGCAGATAAGGCGATAGAAGGGGTTAGAAAGGTTTATACAGGTGTTACAACATTTGAAGCGCTGTTAAAAGAATCACTGAAGGTCTTAGCACATGGATGAGAGAGATATCACACCAATAGTGCTGGAAGATGAGAAGGCATTTGATGCAGCGCTTAGGCCTAAACTCCTAAAGGATTATGTGGGTCAGCGCACAACAAAGGAAAACCTCAAGGTTTTTATTGAGGCTGCAAAGGGCAGGGGAGATACACTTGACCACGTGCTTTTCTGCGGACCGCCTGGCCTTGGAAAAACAACCCTTGCCTATATCATTGCAAATGAACTGGATGTGAATATAAAGGTAACTTCAGGGCCTGTTATAGAAAGGACAGGCGACCTTGCAGCAATACTTACCAATCTTGAGGAAGGGGATGTGCTTTTTATTGATGAAATTCACAGATTAAATACTGTTGTGGAAGAAATCCTTTATCCTGCAATGGAGGATTATAATATTGACATAATAATAGGTCAGGGCCCCTCAGCCAGGACCATGAAACTAAAGATACCACAATTTACATTAATTGGCGCTACAACAAGGGCAGGGCTTTTGACATCTCCGTTGAGGGATAGATTTGGAATAATCTCACGGCTTGATTTTTACTCTCCTGATGAGCTAAAAACCATTATCAAACGTTCAGCAGGTATTTTGAATATAGAGGTGGATGAGGATGGTGCGTTTGAGATTGCAAGGCGCTCGCGGGGTACACCGAGGATTGCAAACAGGCTTCTCAAAAGGGTAAGGGACTTTGCACAGGTAAAGGCTCACGGATTTATAACAAAAGATGTTGCTGACGGGGCATTAAAGATGCTTGAGATAGATAATAAGGGCTTTGACAAAATGGATAGGCAGATACTCATGGCAATTATTGACAAATATGGCGGCGGTCCTGTTGGTATAGAGTCCCTTGCAGCTACACTCCACGAAGAAAAGGACGCACTTGAGGATGTATATGAGCCGTATTTGATACAGGAAGGTTTTATGAACAGGACCCCGAGAGGTCGTGTCGCAACCCAGGTGGCGTATGAGCATCTTGGGAGGGTGTATAAAGGCAATCAAAATAATGCGCAGACGAAATTGTTTTAATAAGTCAGGAGAAAGGTGTAAGGCGCAGAGCTATTCATCTTGTTCGTGGTATTTACCTTAGACCTTTCACCGGTAACCTATAATCTGTATTTATGAAACTACTCGTCCACATCTGCTGCGGTCCATGTGCAGTCTACCCCCTGAAAAAAATCCTTGAAGGCAGGATGGAAGTCTGGGGATTCTTCTTTAATCCCAATATCCATCCCTATACCGAATATCGGAAAAGACTTGAGGCTGTAAAAATCCTTGCGGATAAGATGGACATCAGGATGATATATCGGGACGAGTATAATCTTGAAGAGTTCCTGAAAAATACCGTAGCGATAGAAGCTGTAAGGCATGGCTTTAGCCCTGCTTTCAGCAAACCTAAAGGATTGCCCTGCAATAAACCTGCTCGCTGCCTATACTGTTATTCCTCAAGGCTTGAGGCTACTGCAAAGGCTGCAAAGGAAAATGCCTTTGACTATTTTTCATCATCGCTTCTCTACAGCAAATACCAGGACCATGAGATGATAAAAAAGATTGGAACGGGATTGTCAGAAAAATACGGGGTGTCATTCTATTACGAGGATTTTCGTATCGGCTGGAAAGATGGGATTAAAGAGTCAAAGGACATGGGGCTTTACCGACAGCAGTATTGTGGGTGCATATTTAGTGAAAAGGAAAGATATCAAAGTGTTCTTAAATAGATAAGAAGGCTATATGCGTAACATCACAGTTGAAATACTTGCTAATAAACCTGTGGCAGAGCAGGATGTGGAGATCGTTGAGAGGAAAGGGGTTGGCCACCCAGACTATATCTGTGATGCAATCATGGAGAGTATCTCTGTTGCCTTAAGCCAGGAATATCTTAAGAGGTTTGGCGATATACTTCATCACAATATTGACAAAGGGCTTCTTGTGGCAGGCCAGGTAGAAAGAAAATTCGGCGGCGGCAGGGTTATAAAGCCGATGGAGCTTATCATCGGTGACCGGGCAACATTCAGGGTGGGGGAGAAGACGATAGATGTTGAGGGTATAGCTGTTAAAACAGCAAAGACATGGTTCAAAGATAATTTAAGGTTTGTTGATGTAGAAAATGATATAAAATGCAGGGTGGTGCTTGCCCCAGGCTCAGAAGAACTTACTGATATATTTAAAAGAAAAGGGAAACTTAAAGGCGCTAATGATACATCGGCTGCGGTTGGCTATGCGCCATTTAGTTCCACAGAGAAGGTGGTTTATGAGGTTGAACGATTTTTAAACTCAGAGAAGGTTAAAGATATACTTCCTGAAACAGGCGAAGATGTAAAGGTGATGGGGCTGCGTAAAGGCAGGATGCTGGACTTAACGATTGCCATGCCATTGCTCTCAAGATATGTAAAAGATTTAAAGGATTATTTCTTAAGTAAGAAAAGGATTAAAGGGATTATAAATAATTTTGTGCGGGAGCGGTTTGGCTCTGAATTTGCAAAAATAAATGTCCACTACAACACCCTTGATAAAAAGACACAAGGGCTTGGCGGTATCTATCTGTCTTTTCTTGGCACCTCAGCCGAGGATGCAGATTCTGGACAAGTTGGAAGGGGTAACAGGGTAAATGGAGTTATATCTCTGAATAGGCCAATGGGCACAGAGGCCGCTGCCGGCAAAAATCCCGTGAGTCATGTTGGTAAGATTTATAATATCCTCAGTCACCGTATGGCTAAAGATATTTATGATAATGTTAGCGGTATAAAAGAGGTTTATGTGTGGCTCTTAAGCGAGATAGGAATGAGGATTGATAAGCCGCATCTTGCCTCAGTTCAGATTATTTTAAATAGAGGGATTGACGAAAGGAAGGCTATCAAAACTGCAAGAGGGATAATAGAGCAAGGTCTTTCCAATATAGGCAAATTTTGTACGGAGCTGGCACAAGGTAAATATCCGGTTTGTTGATATTAAGAATTGTTACAAGTTGCAAGACTTAAGACTCGCACCTTAGAGCAGGAGGCATAAAATGAAAGGAAATAATAAGACAAGGCAAGAGAGACTAAAGAAGATGCTCATCGAAAGAAAGCGCAAGATGTGGAATGAACTGAGAAATGAGATTTTCAATAAACTCGGCAGGGAATACAGCAAGCAATTTGACAATCCGCAGGATTTAGAAGAGCTTTCGTTTGTTGACGCAATCGAAGACACTGGCCTCGCAGTTGCTGATATAAGACGAGAGGAGCTTACAAATATGGATGAGGCGATTAGAAGACTGGATGAAGGAACCTATGGGATATGTGAAGACTGTGGGGTTGAAATAAGTGAGGACAGATTAAAGGTAATTTCATTTACACCATACTGTGTTAATTGCCAGGCAAAAAGGGAAGAGAAAAAACCAACGCTATGAAAAGACAGTAGGCAGTATGCAGTATGGAGTAGGCAATAAAAACAATATACTGCTTGCTTTCTACTGCCTACTGCGTACTGTCTACTGCCTACGGTATGTTCCAGCCATCATACATTAAACTCTACGAAACAGGCGAGCTCCATAAAAGAATAGAATTATTAAATAAAATACTTGAAGATTGTTGTCTTTGTCCAAGGAATTGCAGGGTAAATCGCTTCAAGGGCGAGAAGGGTGTCTGCAGGGTTGGAGCATTACCCATGGTTTCCA
>MGQA01000080.1 GCA_001797665.1 Deltaproteobacteria bacterium GWF2_42_12
TCGGCAACTCCTCTTCCCAAACCCCTCACCCTGCCCCTCTCAAGTGGAGAGGGGATAGTATGGGTCTGGACAGGTAGTTTTGCGCCCTTAGATTGCTCTAAGTTTGCTCTTATCGGTGGTAATATCTTACTTTTACACTATAGATAATATCTTTTTCTTCATTTAAAATGCAGCATCAATCTATCAATAAATGCCTTACCAGTCTGTGACATAAGTCACATAATAGGAAAAACCGAATTTTAAAGCTTAAAATTCAATTGAGAGTTGAAAACAGCCTGCGCTGTAACGTGAAAGGTTGAAAAGTTTCGTTTAAAAGTTTTAACTGTCATAGCTTGCCGTATCCCAGTACGCCTCAGGCGGGTGGCGAAGCTTATTGATTACGTCCCCATCTCCCATGATGCAAGATACTTTTTCTGCTCTGCTGTAAGGGTATCTATCTTAACACCCATGGAGATAAGCTTTAGCCTTGCAATCTCTTTGTCAATATCAGTAGGAACCTTATAAACCTTCTTTTCCAGCTTTTTATAGTTCTTGATTACATACTCTGCTGAAAGCGCCTGATTTGCAAAACTCATATCCATAACGCTTGCAGGATGGCCTTCTGCTGATGCAAGATTTACAAGTCTGCCGTCTGCTAAGAGACATATTCTCCTGCCGTCTTTCATAAGATATTCTTCAACAAAATCCCTGACAATCCTTGTGCCGATGCTCAGAGATTTGAGCCCTTCTATATCAAGTTCAACATTAAAGTGCCCTGAGTTTGATACTATGGCGCCGTCCTTCATTACCTTGAAATGCTCTTTTCTGATGACATTGACATTGCCCGTGACAGTGCAGAATACATCGCCAATCTTTGCCGCCTCTGCGATGGTCATAACCCTGAAGCCGTCCATGACAGCCTCTATGCCTTTGAGCGGATCAATCTCTGTTACGATAACATCTGCGCCCATGCCTTTAGCCCTCATGGCAAGACCCTTGCCGCACCATCCGTAACCGCATACAACAAATTTAGCGCCGGCCAGAAGTTTATTCGTTGCCCTGACAATGCCGTCAATGGTTGACTGGCCTGTGCCATATCTGTTGTCAAACAAGTGCTTTGTGTCGGCATCGTTTACGGCAATGACAGGAAACAACAGCACATTTTTTGCTGCCATGCTTTTCAGCCTAATAACTCCGGTTGTAGTCTCTTCTGTTGAGCCGATAATATTTTTGATAAGTTCTTTTCTGTCGCCATGTAATGCAGCCACAAGGTCTGCGCCGTCATCCATAGTAATATGAGGCTTTGCATCCAGCGCTGCGTTGAGATGCTGATAGTATGTCTTGTTGTCCTCGCCTTTGATTGCGAATACCGGTATGCCGAAATCTTTTACAAGTGAGGCTGCCACATCGTCCTGTGTGCTTAATGGATTTGAGGCACAAAGGTAAGTTTCCGCTCCGCCTTCTTTCAATGTCCTCATAAGATTTGCCGTCTCAGTGGTAACATGGAGACATGCAGCCAATTTGTAACCTTTAAGAGGCTTTTCCTTTGCAAACCTGTTCCGTATAAGTCTTAAAACAGGCATATCCTTTTCAGCCCATTCAATCCTTAGTTTGCCTTTTTTTGCCAAACTAATATCCTTTACGTGATACTTCATTAAACCTCCCGTGTATAAACTCGAAGTTGAGAAGTTGGGAAGTTAAGAAGTTATGATTTAGCATCTTCTCAACCTCCCATCTTCCCAACTTCTTTTTTTACAGCCCTGCCGCCTTCTTCAACACAGCTGCCTTGTCAGTTCTTTCCCAGGTAAATTCTGGTTCATTTCTACCGAAATGGCCATTGGCAGCAGTCTTTCTATAGATAGGCCTTAAAAGGTCAAGCGTCTTTATTATATCTGCAGGCTTCATTTTGAAGTTTTCTTTTATAAGCTCTGCAATCTTGTCCGGCGCAATCTTTTCTGTGCCAAATGTGTCAACCATGACAGATACCGGCTCTGCAATACCTATTGCATAGGCAATCTGCACCTCGCATTCATCTGCAAGGCCTGCTGCAACCACATTCTTTGCGATATACCTTCCCATATATGAGGCAGACCTATCTACCTTCGACGGGTCTTTACCGGAAAATGCTCCGCCGCCGTGGCTTCCGTGGCCGCCGTATGTATCAACTATTATCTTTCTTCCTGTTAGACCGCAGTCACCCTGAGGTCCACCTACAACAAATCTCCCGGTCGGGTTTATATGGTATTTTGTATTTTTATCCAGATACTCTGCTGGAATAGCCTTCTTTACAACCTCGTCGATTATAGCATCTCTCAGTTTTTTATTATCAATATCAGGTGAGTGCTGGCTTGAAACCACTATGGTATCAACTTTTACAGGTTTATTATTGATATACTGGATGGTAACCTGTGATTTTCCGTCAGGCCTCAGAAACTTAAGCTCGCCTTTCTTCCTTGCCTCTGCCAGCCTCTGTGTTATCCTGTGCGCAAAGTGTATGGGCATTGGCATAAGCTCCGGCGTATGATTGCAAGCATATCCAAACATAAGCCCCTGGTCTCCAGCGCCCTGCTCTTTGCCTTCGGTAGTATCAACGCCCATTGCGATGTCAGGTGATTGTTTATCCAGAGTTACCATGACAGCGCAGGTATGGGCATCAAAACCTATACTGGCATCGGTGTAGCCTATATCCCTTATGGTATTTCGTACAACCTCAGGATAATTTACCTGAGCCTTTGTTGTTATCTCTCCTGCTACAAGCGCCAGACCTGTGGTAACAAGTGTTTCGCATGCTACTCTACTCTTCGGGTCTTGCGCTAATATTGCGTCAAGAACTGAATCGGATATTTGGTCAGCAACCTTGTCAGGATGCCCCTCGGTAACAGACTCGGATGTAAAAAGATAATTCTTAATCCCCATATATCAAAGCCTCCTTTTTTCCAATAATTTTTAAACAAATAGATTAAACTTTTTTATCTACTTATGTCAACACAATTTTATAAAAATTTTATAAAAAAATTTAAACAAAGATTTTCTTGACAATCTTTACCAATATTAAGTATAATAGAAATCCTTATTACTTATTAAAAATTTACCTGCCATTTGGGAGGCATAGATGTTCAAAAAATTAATTATCGTTGCGTTGACAGCTGCCTTAATTATTCCAGTGATTCCTTCATATGGGCAAGCAGCAGAGAATGAAACAATTATGAAAAATGTTTTTGTGGATGCTGCGTATGGCGGTGCTGTTGGCGCCCTTATAGGCTTAGGCTTTATGCTTCTCAGAGAGGAGCCTGAAGACCACTGGAACTATGTGGCATTTGGTGCAGGAGGCGGCATAATTGCAGGCGCTGCAGTTGGATTAGCGAGTTCTACAAAGGCGCTGGCTGAGATAGAGGGAGATAAGGTCAGTTTAAACTTACCTGAAATAAAGACAAATATTGTGAAGGATGAATATGGGGATAAGCTGGCGGAAGAAAGGACAGTATATCTTGTAAGGTATAATTTCTAAAAAGTAGAGCTTGTTGAATTTTAAACCCTGCAAAGTGAAATAATTAGTTATTGCAGGGTTTTTAGCTTTTAATATATCTGATGTTAATAAGGAAGGGAGAAAATAATGTACGCAATAGTAAGAACTGGCGGGAAACAGTATACCGTCTCAAAAGGTGATGTTATAAAAGTAGAAAGATTGGCTGGAGACGTTGGCAGCAAAATAGAGTTTAAGGATATTTTAATGGTGGGTGGAGATGGAGAGCAGAAGATTGGCCAGCCTACTCTGACTAATGCAAAGGTTACCGGTGAAGTCCTTGAGCAGGATAAGAGCAAGAAGGTTATCGCATTTAAGATGAAGAGGCGCAAGGGTTTTCATAAGAAGATTGGCCACAGACAAGAGTTTACCAGTATCAGGATACAAGATATAAAGGCATAAGAGGGAGGAAACAATGGCACATAAAAAAGCGGGTGGTAGTTCAAGAAATGGCAGGGATAGTAATGGCCAAAGGCGTGGTGTAAAGCGGTATGGAGGTCAAATTGTTTCTGCTGGAAGTATTCTTGTCCGCCAGGTGGGGACGAGGATATATCCTGGCCAGAATGTGGGAATGGGAAAAGACTACACTCTTTATGCAAAAATTCAGGGCATAGTTCAATTTGAGGATAGAGGCAGTAAAAAGCAGGTTAATATATTACCGCAGTAGTGTGCTGTGAGGCATATCCTGATTTATTGTACCGTGCAGATTTTTAAGGCGAGGGATTCACGATTTATTGTGCTGTCTCTCGCTTTTTTATTTTTTTATATATGAAAATGTCATGTCTCCAAGAGACACTAAGAAAGATGAAAATGCCATTGCGAGGGAGTGAGGAGACCGAAGCAATCTCAAAAAGCGAGATTCTTTCGCTGTTTGCTCGCAATTACAGGATGGAGATTTTTAGGTGAAATTTATTGATGAGGCAAAGATATTTGTTAAGGCTGGCGATGGAGGCAGGGGGTGTATAAGCTTTCGGAGGGAGAAGTATATTCCGAGAGGTGGGCCAGATGGCGGCGAGGGCGGCAAAGGTGGAGATGTTTCTATTGTGGCTGTCCAGAGTCTTACAAGTCTTTTGGATTTTAAATATAAGCGTCATTATGACGCTGAGAGGGGAGATCACGGCCAGGGTAATAATCGCGCAGGCAAAGATGGGCAGGATATAATAATTCATGTCCCTGTAGGCACGGTCATAAAAGACCCAGAAACCGGAGAGATAATAGCTGATTTAATCAAACCAGGCCAGAGCATTACCATAGCAAAAAGTGGAAGGGGAGGAAAAGGCAATGCCTTTTTTGCCACTTCAACAAGACAAGCCCCAAAATTTGCCCAGCCTGGGGAAAAGGGTGAAGAAAAGTGGCTTTATCTGGAATTAAAGCTTCTTGCAGATGTAGGGATAATCGGTTTCCCAAATGCAGGCAAATCTACCCTCATATCACATATATCTGCTGCAAAGCCTAAAATAGCAGATTACCCCTTTACAACACTACAGCCTCATCTTGGGGTTGTAAGGTTTGGAGAACATCAGGATTTTGTTGTTGCAGATATACCAGGCCTTATAGAAGGCGCACATAAAGGCAAGGGACTGGGTATAAAATTCATAAAGCATATTGAAAGGACAAGTCTGTTTATTCATCTTATAGATATCTCGCCTCAGACACAACGAGACCCTATATCAGACTTTGAAATAGTAAATAGAGAACTTAAGGCCTTTAATCCTGATATGGCAAAAAGACCTCAGATTGTCGCGCTGAATAAAATTGATATTACTGAGGCAAGAAAAGGGCTTCCAAAACTGCTTAAATTTTTCAAGGCAAATGGCTTGACTGCTTTTGGCATATCTGCTGCAACAGGGGAGGGGCTGGATAAACTGGTGAAGCATGTGGGGAGAGAGGTGGCACGAATTAAAGGTGCAGCGTTAGAGAGTCCCGGAGCGGGTTAAAATTTCTACGTTCCAATTTCTAATTCCCAATAAAATTTCAAATGCCAAATGACAAGGGGTTGCTGCCCAAATGTGATTTTCTTGAAAAAGACTATCAAAGCGTCATTCCCGCGAAAGCGGGAATCCAGGAATTTATTGAATTTAAAAGAACTGGATTCCCGATAAAGACGTTCGGGAATGACATTTTTTATTTGGGCAATAGACCGACAAAATTAGACATTTCAGCATTGGACATTTTATTAGAAATTGGGATTTAGAAATTAGACATTTTTCAACTGACAATTTACGATGTATAGGATGTATAGGGTCAGGTCTACTTTCTTGACATCGCCGATTGATTGTGCTACATATTTCCCATGTCCCGCCCATTACGCATAGAATACGCAGGTGCAGTTTACCACATCACATCGCGCGGCAATGAAAAGAAAGCTGTATTCAAAGACGACTCCGACCGGGAGACATTCCTAAAAGCCCTTGCTCAAGTCAATAAACGCTACAACTGGCTCTGCCATGCCTACTGCCTCATGGATAATCACTATCACCTTCTCATAGAGACCCCGGATGGCAACCTTTCCATAGGCATGAGGCAGTTAAACGGCGTCTATACCCAGACATTCAACAGACGGCACAGGAGAACAGGCCACCTGTTTCAGGGGAGATACAAAGCCATTCTTATCGAGAAAGACAGCCACCTCCTTGAAGTCTGCAGATATGTTGTTCTAAACCCTGTTCGAGCAAGGGTGGTAGAAGAGCCCGGAGACTGGAAATGGAGCAGTTACCGAGCTACCTCTGGAAGAGAAAATCCCCATCTTTGCCTTACCCGAGACTGGATACTCGGTCAATTAAGCAAGACAAGGGAGAAGGCTGAGAAAGAATACCGACAATTCGTGAAGGGGGGAATCGGGAAAGAAACAATCTGGACAGACCTGAAGGGGCAGACTATACTTGGAGAAGATAAATTTGTGGATAGTCTCATAGAACATCTCAGAAAACGTAAGGACATACCCGACATTCCGAAGAGCCAGCGGTATGCGAACCGGCCATCGCTCGAAAAGATTTTCCCTGAGGGGATTTTGAGGGATAAGGGCAAGAGAAACAAAAAGATAATAGAGGCTGTGGAAAAATATGGATACAGGCAGCGTGAGATTGCTGATTATCTGGGCATGTATTTTACTTCTGTGAGCAGGATTATGAAACGAGAGGGAGAGTAGGGAGAGTAGATAAATGACAATAAAGTAGACCTGACCCCCTGGCCCCATAAAGTAGACCTGGCCCCCTGGCCCCTGGCCGACCTGGCCCACTGCTGGCCCCCGGAAATTAGACATTTTTAAACTGACACCTTATGCATCCTTTGCGCACCTGAAACCAAGATTATTTATCCTTGTATCAGGTTTATATCCCACACGGCTAAATGTCCTGGCAAACCTGTGGCTTAAACCCCATGAGCCGCCCTTTACAACCTTTCGGTTTTCACTATAATTGGATGCAGTCCATTCCCAGACATTTCCAGCCGTATCATAGAGGCCATACGGACTTTTACCATCTTCATACATTCCTGTCTTTATCGCACCTACTATGCCTGAAAGGCTGGTGTTTGCCTTGCTATCTTTAAATTCATTACCCCATGGATATATGCGTCCATCTATGCCGCGCGCAGCCTTTTCCCATTCTTCTTCTGTTGGCAACCGTTTGCCGCGCCATTTGCAATATTCTAATGCATCATTGTAATCTACGAAGATTACTGGATAATCCTTTTCTTCCTCTTTATAACCATAGGCCATCCAATTTTTGGGTTCCCTGTGTTTTGTTTCTTGAATGAATTGTCTGTAAGCATCATTCGATACTTCAAATTTGTCTATATGAAATGCCTTGAGGAATATCTTCTTTTCAGGCCTCTCATCTTCTGCTCCAATATTGCTTCCTATAATAAATTCACCTTCAGGTACTATGACCATATCTTCAGACGGTTTTTGTTTCTGACAGCCCAATACGATAGATATACATAGTATCAGCCATAGAAAGGTAGAGATCTTATTTAGCCGCGCACCAGAAGCCCGCGCGTGCAAACCCGTGGATGAATGGCTTTCGGCGCTGAGTTTCGCTCCACGAAACCCCGTATCCAGAGGAGCCACGGCTGTAAAGCTGTGGAGCTTCACGACTGATATATTCAATCCATTACCCATTTATCTTTCAAAGGACTTAGCGCACCGTATGCCGCCGTCATTTCCAGCCCCGGTTGGTAGATAATAATGTCTGAATGATGAGCGCGCGTATAGCTTGCCTATGACATAATGACCTGTTACGCTTCCTGAACCACCGCGCAATATTCGATACTGTGTGCCATAATCTTTGTTTTCTATTTTGTTTCCCGGATATGGTTCATACCACGCATCTATCCATTCCATGACATTTCCGCCCATGTCATATACGCCATAGTAGCTTTTGTCGCTCTTATAACTTCCTACAGGCGATGTGTCCCCTTTATTCAGATTTGCCTTTTGTTCATCATATTCGTTGCCCCAGGGATATTTATTTCCATTGGGCCCTCTGGCAGCCTTTTCCCACTCTTCCTCAAAAGGCAGTCTTTTGCCAGCCCATGTGCAGTATGTATGGGCGTCAAACCATGTTACATTGTTTACAGGGTCGTTATCCTTTCCTTCTGCATACCTACCTTTTCCCCATGTTTGCGGTGGCGGATAACCTGTTGCATCAACAAATGCCTTATACTGTCTGTTGGTTACCTCATATTTATCAATATAAAAGCCTTTGAGAAATACCTTCCTCACAGGTCCTTCATCTTCATAATACCGTCCCCTTCTTTCACCGAACTCTTTTGCGAGTCCTTCTGTATCCACATCTTCGCTACCCATGATAAACTCTCCTGAAGGGATAAAAACCATGCCTTCTATTTTTGGCGCCCTTTCTCTGGAACAGGAGAGTAAAAAAATAAAGGCAAGCGAGTATAGGAAGACTTTTCTTTTATGTAGCATCGTTACCTCCGATTAAGCACATCCATTTTAAGGTTGAGGTTAAGGTTTAGGTTGAGAAATCTTTTAAATCTTATTCTTAACCTCAGTCTCTAACTTAATCTTACTCTTTTATTTTGCATCAGCAGCGCATCTAAAACCAAAACTATCATTCTTTGTAGATGCGTCAAAAAATGACCGATTAAAGGTCGGTGCAGATATGCCGCAGCCATAGAACATGCAATCCCACCATGAGCCGCCTTTTAATAATCTATATTTTTTGCCAAATTCAGGGCTTACATAATCTGAGCCGGGGTGAGAAAAATAATAGTCATCCACCCATTCCCAGACATTTCCGCTCATATCGTAGAGGCCGTAAGGGCTCTTGCCATTTTCAAATGAGCCCACAGGCATTGTTCCTTCATGCCCCCTCAATGGATTATTGGATTTATTCAAATCCCATTTATTGCCCCATGGATATATCCGCGCATCTGTTCCGCGGGCAGCCTTTTCCCATTCAACTTCTCTTGGGAGCCTTTTACCTGGCCATGAGCAGTATGCCTTTGCTTCAGGCCAGCTTATATATATAACAGGGTGTTTTCCCTTTCCTACGGGATAATTGTTGTCTTCCCAATTATTTGGGGCAGGGTAACCAGTGCTGTCAGTAAATTTTTTATAGTCTTCATTTGTCACTTCAAACTTATCTATATAAAAGGCTTTTATATATACTACATGCTCTGGTTTTTCATCCCTGAGTCTGTCGTCTGTCCCCATGACAAACTCTCCCTCAGGGACTAATATCATGCCTTTCAAATCCGGTGCGTTGGATTGGCCTGAAATCATAGGACTCAGCGGCGTTTGTATTTCTGCTGCCTCGGCTATACCGGATTTCTGTTTATACGGATGACCAGCGCTGCCATGGCAGGCAAGACATTCTTTCAACCTAACTATATCTTCCTTTTTATATTTTGGATTTGTATGGCAATCTCTGCATGTATCAGCAAATGCACTGACATTATATAAGATATATGCGATGAAAGTGAATATAAAGATAAAGGGTTTCAGGCCAAAAAGTCTCCTGTCAACCTGTTTGCCTTTAGCCGTATTTCTATTTTTATCTAAAATCAGGAACAATCTTTCTAAGTTTTTCATCAGAGATAACACCTTCAAACTGGCATTTGCAGATTTGTCTGAGATAAGAGACAAGGGCCTTTATTTCGTCACGGGTAAGGGTGGCTTCCCACGCAGGCATAATGGCAGATTTGCTGACACTTGCCCCACCCCCTCGAATTACCTCCTCCAACTGTATATCTGTCCTTGAGGACATATATGCAGCGTCAGTGTGGTCTCTTGGGTTTACCAACATATCCGGCGTAGAATTCACTCCATCGCCTCTGCCTTCAATACCATGGCACTGACTGCACCAGTATTGATATAATTCGCTGCCTTCTGCGGCATGTACCGGGGATAAAAGAATGAATAGGTTCAAATATGAAATAAGAAAATAAAAAAATGAGAAAATGAGAAAATAAGAAAATGATAGGTTTTTTTTACTTTTCATTTTTGCGCCTTAATAACTCGGCTTATGTTTAAAATGGTGTGTCGCAGTTATATACCGGATTGTCCTTGTCTTAGACCTCATTACAACAGAGTGCGTTTCTGCACCACCGCCAAAAAATCTAACGCCGCGGAGAAAATCACCATCAGTAACGCCAGTTGCTGCAAACATCACATCGCCTGCTGCCAGCTCATCTATTTTATAAACTTTGTTTATATCTTTTACACCCATTTTTTTTGCCCGCGCTGCTTCATCATCATTTCTTGGTTTGAGTCTTCCCTGCATATCGCCGCCAACGCATCTGAGCGCAGCCGCAGCAATTACGCCTTCTGGAGCGCCGCCGATGCCCATGAGCACATCAACTCCACTTTCTTCTTTTGCTGTTGCAATAGCTGCTGATACATCGCCGTCAGGTATAAGCTTTATCCGTGCGCCTGCCTTTCTTACCTCCTCTATGAGTTCTTTGTGTCTTGGCCTGTTGAGGATTATAACAGCAAGGTCTTCTACATTCACCTTCTTGCAATCTGCAATATTGCGCAGATTTTCGGTTGGCGTTTTACTCAGGTTAATAGACCCTTTTGCCTCTGGCCCAACAGCAATCTTTTCCATATAGGTGTCTGGCGCGTGAAGAAAATTTCCCTTCTGGGCAATAGCTATAACTGATAAAGCATTTGGCCCGCCTGTTGCTGTAATTGTAGTTCCTTCCAGGGGGTCCAATGCAATATCTATCTCATCTGAGTTGCCGTCTCCACGCCCAACTTTTTCCCCAATATAAAGCATTGGGGCTTCGTCTCGCTCGCCCTCTCCGATGACCACTGTGCCTTTCATCCTTATTGAATTCAATGCCTTTCTCATCGCATCCACTGCGGCCTGGTCAGCAGCCTTTTCATCGCCTCTTCCCATAAGCCTCGCGCTGGCTAATGCCGCAGCCTCTGTAACCCTAACAACCTCGATGGCCAAGTTTCTGTCCATAAAAACCTCCTTACTCGCTTCGCGAGATTACAAAATGCAAATTGTAAATTCTAAAATGCAAAATTTTAATTGTTTATCTCATTTTGCACTTTGCATTTTTCAATTTGCAATTCGACGAATGTCGCTTACCCTTTCCACCTCAACACCGGATTTCTTGCTGCCCTTGCCTCGTCGAGCCTGCTGACCCTTGTAGTATGCGGCGCATTCTTTACGATATCCGGATTTTCTCTTGCCTCTTTTGCAATCTGAATCATTGCATCAATAAAATTATCAAGGGTCTCTTTTGTCTCTGTCTCTGTCGGCTCAGTCATGATTGCGCCTGACACGATGAGCGGGAAATAGATGGTTGGAGGGTGGAAGCCATAGTCCATCAGTCTTTTCGCAATATCTAAAGTATGAACATCTTTTTCAGCTTGAAACTTGTCAGAGAATACGCATTCGTGCATGCAGGTCTGGTCATAAGGGAGGTGGTAGTGGCCTTTTAACTTCTCCTTTATATAATTTGCATTCAAAACCGCCATCTCGCTCGCCTTTTTAAGGCCATCAGCGCCCATTATCTTTATATAACAGTATGCCCTTAGCATAATACCAAAATTTCCATAAAATGCCCGAAGCTTTCCGATGCTCTTTGGCCTCTGATAATCAAAGCTAAATCTCTTTCCTTTCTTTATTATCCTCGGTTTCGGCAAATACGGCTCAAGCGCTTTCTTAACGCCGACTGGACCGCTTCCAGGCCCGCCTCCGCCGTGCGGGGTTGAAAATGTCTTGTGCAGATTAAACTGGATAACATCAACACCCATATCTCCAAGCTTTGCGATACCCATGAGCGCATTCAGATTTGCGCCGTCGCAATAGATAAATCCGCCTTTTTTGTGGACTATGTTTGCAATCTCTTTTATATGCTTCTCAAAAAGACCGAGGGTGTTGGGATTGGTGAGCATCAGGGCTGCTGTATCTTCATCCATGACTGAAGCTACTGCACTTGGTGTTATCACGCCGCCATTTTCCTCTTTTACTGGTACGACAGAAAAGCCGGCGAGGTGCGAGCTTGCTGGATTTGTGCCATGGGCAGTATCCGGTATAATTACCTTTTTTCTCGGTTTGCCCTTTTCCTCAAAATATTGAGCTATCATCAACATGCCGCAGAGTTCGCCGTGTGCGCCTGCAGCAGGTTGAAGCGTTACCGCATCCATGCCGCTTATCTCGCATAAAAAACCTTCCAGCTCATACATAAGCTGCAATGCCCCCTGGCTGAGCTCATCAGACTGGTATGGATGGGCCTTAGAAAATCCTGCAAGCCTTGCAACATCTTCATTTATCTTTGGATTATATTTCATGGTGCATGAGCCGAGAGGATAAAAACCGGAATCAACGCCAAAGTTCCACTGAGAAAGCCTTGTCCAATGTCGGGCAGTATCAATCTCGGATACCTCCGGGAATCCCTTTATATCATCCCTTAAAAATTCTTTTGAGATGACATCCTGAGGGCTAATTTCAGGGACATCTGATTTTGCTATTGATACGCCTTTTCTTTTGTCTGCGCTTTTTTCAAAAATTAAAGGTTCGTCCATTGCGATTTTATCCTTTGTCTGATTTTTGTAAGGTGGGCTATGCCACTGTCTTTATCTAATACGAACGCAATAAATGTCATTATACTGCGTTGGACTCCTCGGAAAATCCTCGACATCCTCCCCCTGTCCCCGAGGCTGTGTCATAATCCTCTTTTTGTCATTGCGAGCGACCGAAAGGAGCGTGGCAATCTCTTGTTTTTCAATAAGTTGCAGATTGCTTCGGTCGCTGCGCTCCCTCGCAATGACATTATGACACAGCCTCCCCCTCCAGAGGGGGATAAAGGGGGAGGATGCCTGCGGTTTTCCTCGGCACGCTTAGCGTGCCTCGTCGTCTGCCTTGTCTAAAGCCATTTCTTGCGCTCGTATATGTCACTTTATTTATTGCGTTTGTATTAACTTACCTTCTCTATCCCCTCCACCAACTCATCCATCTGCTCCTTTGTATTCATCTCAGTTACGCAAATCAGTATATGTTTTGAAAGCTCTGAATAGAATCTCTTTAACGGAAGTCCTGCAATGATACCCTTTTTCAAAAGCGCCTTTAATATATCATCTGGTTCTTTTTCAAGTTCTATTACAAATTCATTAAATGTAGGTGCTCTGAATGCCAGTTTTACGCCCTTTATATCTTTAAGCCTATTTTTCAGATATTGCGTCTTGGAAAGATTGAGCCTTGCTATCTCCATCAAGCCATTCTTTCCGAGGGCAGAGAGATAAATGGCTGCTGATAGAGCGCAGAGTCCTTCATTTGTGCAGATATTGGATGTGGCCTTTTCCCTCCGGATATGTTGTTCCCTTGTAGCCATGGTAAGCACATAGCCGCGTTTTCCATTCTTATCAATAGTCTCTCCAACAAGCCTTCCTGGCATCTGACGTAAATATTTTTCCAGCGTCGCAAAAAATCCCAGATAGGGCCCGCCAAAATTGAGGCCATTCCCAAATGCCTGTCCTTCGCCTATGACGATATCTGCGCCGAGTTCTCCCGGTGGTTTTAGAAGGCCGAGGGATATGGGCTCTGCAATGGCAACAATCAGGATGCTGTTATTTTTATGAACAACCTCTGATATGGTTTTGATGTCTTCAATTGAGCCGAAGAAATTCGGCTGTTGAATAACAACACAGGAGGTGTCTTTATCCAGCAATTTTTCTATTGCCTCTGGCAGAGTTCTACCTGTTTCTGTGCAGTAGAGAATTTCCCTTATCTTGTCATAATTTTTATAAAGATATGTATCGACTACCTCGCGATATTCTGGATGGAGTGCAGAAGATAAAATGACCTTTGACCTGTTATTAAGCCTCATTGCCATTAAGACCGCCTCAGCAGTTGCAGATGCGCCGTCATACATAGATGCGTTAGCAACCTCCATGCCGGTAAGCTGACATATAAGGGTCTGGTATTCAAATATTGACTGTAATGTGCCCTGGCTAATCTCAGGCTGATAAGGGGTATATGCTGTATAAAATTCTGAGCGTGATACCAGATGGCTTACAATGCTTGGTGTGTAATGATGGTAAGCGCCTGCGCCGAGAAAGGAGATATAGTCAATAACCGCAGCATTTTTTTTGCTGAGGGCTACCATCTCCTGCAATAATTCTTGCTCAGAAATGGGAGATGGCAGAATTAATGGCTTTTTTGCTTTCAGGTTTTCTGGAATTATATTAAACAGGTCTTCTACAGATGCAGCGCCAATAGCCTTGAGCATCTCCTGGACATCTTTTTCAGTATGGGGAATGTAGGGCATGTCGTTTCGCTCCATTGAAAAATGCAAATTTTAAATTGCAAAATAAAAAAAGCGTATTTAATTCTACATTCTGCAATTTGCATTTTGCAATGATTACTTCTCCTCTTCCACATACTTTTTGTATTCATCTGCTGTAAGCAGATCTTTCAGTTCTCCAGAATTGCTCATTTCTACTTTCAACATCCATGCATCCCCATACGGGTCATCATTGATAACTTCAGGGTTATCGACCAGGGCATCGTTGACTTCAATGACCGTTCCACTGATTGGCGAAAAAAGGTCAGATACTGCCTTGACAGACTCAACCACGCCAAAGGTTTCATCCTTTGTTACAGTTGCCCCCTCCTCAGGTAGTTCGAGGTACACAACATCACCAAGCGAATCCTGGGCATAGTCTGTAATCCCCACGGTGACGATATTGCTTTCTATTCGCACCCATTCATGCTCCTTGGTGTATTTTAAATCCTTTGGAAACTCCATAACTCCTTCTCCTTTCCTCTATTTATATAGTCTATCCTTACCCCAAAAAAAAGACATTGATTTTTTACGGTGCTAAGATGGGTTTACTGCTGCCTGAGCTACTGTCCTCGTATAAAACGGGACTTTCACAATTCTTGCCGTTATATTCTTTTTCCTTATCTCTATATCAAGTTTAGTTCCAACTGACGATAATTCTGTTTTTACATAACCCATTCCAATGGCCTTGCCAAGAGATGGGGATAATGTTCCGCTTGTTATTTCGCCAACTAATCTGGCCTTATCAAAGATTTTGTAGTGGCTTCGCGGTATGCCTGCGCCAATCATTTCAAAGCCCACAATCCTCTTATTTATCCCCATTTGCGCTTGTTTTTTCAATGCATCTATTCCGATAAAATAACGTTTATTCAGTTTTACAAATCTGTCAATGCCGGCCTCAAGCGGGGTTGTGGCGTCATTAAGCTCATTTCCATACAGCGGAAACCCCATCTCCAGCCTTAAAGTGTCTCTTGCTCCAAGACCGACAGGTTTTATGCCAAATTTGCTTCCTCTCTCCATCAGCTCATGCCAGATATTTGCAGTCTTATCCCAGGGCGCATATATTTCAAAACCATCTTCGCCTGTATAACCTGTCCTTGAAATAATCGCATTCGCATCAGCGATATTTCCTTCTTTGAAATGATAATACCTTATTAAAGATAAATCAAGATTGCAAGCATTTTGTAATATCGGTTGAGATAAAGGACCCTGAATAGCAATTTGTCCGAAAAAATCGCTCAAATTTCTTACAGCTACGTTATGGCCGACATGCTCTTTTATCCAAATATAATCCTTCTCTGTGTTTGCGGCATTAACGCAAAACATATATTTTGTGTTGCTGAATTTATAGAGCAGAACATCGTCAACAACCCCGCCATCAGGATAGCATAAAAGAGTATACTGCACATGGCCATCCTTGAGCTTGGATGCATCGTTTGTTGTCATATCCTGAACCGCATCTGTAGCCTTTGGTCCAGACACCTCTATTTCACCCATGTGGCTTACATCAAAAAGACCGGCGCTTTTCCGCACAGCAAGGTGCTCATCTATTACGCCAGTATACTGCACAGGCATCTCCCAGCCCGCAAATGAAATCAGCTTTGCATTGAGGTCTTTGTGTATCTGATTTAAGGGTGTGAGTTTGATTTTTTTATTTGCGACAATCATACCTTTATTTCTTTGTTGCCTGTCATTATAGCAGGGCAATTATTGCAGGTAGAAAAAGGTTTGTCAAAGAAAAATTTTGTCTCTGTTGTTTTTTTCTGAGCATGAATTTTTTATCTTTTCTGACCACTGCGTGCTACTGACGGTTTTATTACCACCACCCTTTTCTCTTAAAGAACCAGAGCATGACAATGGAGATAATCCCCATTATTCCCATTGTGGCAGAAAAACCGTATGGTGATTTTAAAAGTGGGATATAATCAAAATTCATTCCAAAGATACCAGTTATCAGAGTGAGAGGCATAATGATAGTTGCAATAATGGTCAAGACCTTCATCACCTCATTAAGCCGATTGGAAACAACAGAAAGATATGCCTCCATTGCGCTGCTCATGGTGTCGCGATACGATTCTATAAGTTCTGATATCATAAAGAGATGGTCATATACATCTTTAAAGTGCAGACTGCACTCAAAACATATCTGCTTATGCTCACCGCTGGCGATATTACGCAGTATCTCTCTTTGGGGATGGATAATTCGTCTTAGATAGAGAATATCCTTTTTTAAGGCAAAGAGCTTGTTGAGCACCTTATGATTTGCCTTTTTAAAAATCTCTTTTTCCAATTCATCTACCTTTTCTCCAAGGTCATCAATGATTGGCAGATAGTTGTCAACCAGCGTATCTATAATCTTATGCATGAGGAATTCCGGATCATTCTGCATGAGGGAGCAGTTCTTTTTTGACCTCTCCATGACAGATTCAATGCTCCGGAAGTAGCCCTTGTGAAATGTGACAAGATAATTCTTTCCAAGAAAGATATCCAGGTCATGGGTTTCAAGCTCATCCTTTTTTAGGGCTTCTGCATTGATACCGTGGATTACTATGTAGAGATACTCGCCATAGTCATCAATCTTTGGGTTGGGAACTGTAGCCAGGCAGTCCTCTACAGCGAGGGGATGGAATTTAAAGACATCGGCAAGTATGTTAGCCTCGCTGTCTGTTGGGTTATAGAGGTCTACCCATGTGATGCTGTTTTTGTCTGAAAGGAGTTCCGGAAGCCTTTCAACAGTAGGCTCTTTAAATTCACCGGTCTTTGTGCATGTTACGATGCGGAGCATAATAAAAGGCTTTATATCATATTGTTTTATTGATTGCTATATTGTTGCATAGACACAGAACGACAGGCTAAAAAGCAATTGACATTACCATCACCTTTAGGATATATAATGAGCACTTCTTTGATGTGAGTTGTATGCAATGGCACATATCATGCACAACCAACCAACCAACCAACCAGTTTCGAGCCTATAAATACTCAATTTATAAGAGAGGAAGGCATCCGCGACTTCCTGATAGTATATTTACGAAACTTGTTAGAACACCCCGTTCCTGAAGCAAGTTCAGGACAGGCTTTGTGGACGAGGATGAATGACGTCTGTAGCGTTGCCCTTTATGGGCAACAAAAATCGTTGGGGATAAACCCCAACGCTACCTAAAACCTGTAGTAGAGACCTTGTGGTAAAGCAGCAGGTAAGTCTTTCATTTTCAAGAAGCCCTGCACTTTTGGCAGGTTAATTTACAAAGGAAAGGAGGTGAAGCGGATATGCTAATCTGTCCATAATAGTAACAACATGGCCAAAGATAAATCTGTCATGCCCGAATGTTTCTATCGGGCATCCAGTGTCTTTGCAATACTGGCTAAAACATAATAAAGACGCTGGATTCCCGCTTAAAGATTGCGGGAATGACACCGTATGGGATTTTGGTTCAATTGAGTCTATTTAAAATATGTATATTCTATTATGGACTCCCTAATAAGTTGTAGTGTGAGAGTTTGATTTAAAAAAATCTTTTAAAAAACAAAGGAGGAAAGGATTATGAAAAACAAGATTCTTGTTTTATTGAGTGCATTTATCTTCTGCGTGACTTTAGGAGTAAAAGATGCTATGGCTGCTGCTGCTGCAACAGATGTGGCATGCAAAAATCCTTGCATTAACTCATTTGAAATTCAGGATGGCCAGATTGGCACTTCTGATATAGCTGATGGTGCTGTCACAGAGCCAAAACTTGGCACAGGTGCAGTGACGAATGGAAAGATTGTTGATGGAGCTGTAACAAATACAAAGATTTTAGACGGGGCAGTCACAACGCCAAAGATTTCTGATGGCGCTGTAACAGATACAAAGATAACTGGGCCGATATCAACCACTAAGCTTAATATTGGAACAGCCCCAGACACTGTGGCTGCAGGCGATCATAACCACGATACAGTGTACCAGAAGAAATATGCAAATGTTGTCGTAGTTGCAAAGAGTGGCGGGGATTTTACAACTATTCAGGCTGCTATTGATTCTATCACTCCGAGCGCTGACAATCCTTATTTAATCAAGGTAATGCCAGGGACCTATGTGGAAAATATAACCATGAAAAGCTATATCCACCTGCAAGGTGCGGGGAGGGATGTGACGACGATACAGTCGCCGTCTACATCAAACCATGTTATCACGATAGATACCCTCACCAATGTAACTATTTCTGGTTTTAGTATTACAGGGGGTGGATATGGAATTCTAAATACTTCTTCTTCGCCTATGATTAGTGAAAATACCATCAAGGGGAATAGCTATCACGGGATTTTGAATATTTCTTCTTCCTCACCTACAATTAGTAGAAATATTATTACTTCGAATCTTAATGGGATTGTTAACGCTTACTCCTCCAATCCTATAATCAGTGGGAATACGATCACTGCGAATAGTTACTTCGGGATTACCATACAAGAGTCATCGCCCATGATTACTGATAATACTATCACTGGGCATAGCTTAGATGGAATTTCCATGAATTATGCATCCTCACCGACAATCATCCACAACAAGATTACCGGCAATGGTTTCGATATCGAGGTAGAGATTTACAGCACCCCCAACATAAGTTTTAATGTGTATGACACTATTAACAGCACAACAGGTGTGGGGCAGTATAATGTGAAGTCCAACGGCGACCCTGCACCAGCACCATAAATTGGCGTATCGGAAAGACAGGCAGGGTTTCCCTGCCTGTCTTTTTTCTGACGGGCTTTTGGAAGATTAATCATCTGGAAAGAGATTCAAGGATTTTTTGAACTTCTATATAGTCTGGTTGTATTTTTAACACCTCTTTAAATTCTGTTACTGCCTCATTTCTTAATCCCATTTTTTGATAGGTTAATCCTAAGTTTAAATGGGCAGCTACATAGTCTGGTTTAAAATCCAATGCCATTCTAAATTCTTGGATAGCCATTTCGAACATCTCTTTTCTTGCATAGGCACTACCGAGATTATTATAAGCATCTGCATAGTCAGGTTTAAGTCTTAATGCCGTTATATATTCCTTGATAGCCTCATCCATTTTGCCTTGGTAATAATAGGCATTTCCAAGGTTATAATAGGCTTCTGCATAATCTGGTTGAAAGTTTAAGGCAGTTTCATACTCCCTAATAGCCTCATCTAATCTGCCTTTGCGGCTATACGCAAGGCCGAGATTGTTAAGGGTTATGACATAGGAAGGTTTAAGTCTCAGTACGATTAAGTATTCTTTTATGGCTTCATCTATCTGACCTGTTTTGTAATATACAACTCCAAGATTATTATGGGCTTTTATATAATTAGGTTTCAATCTTAAAGCTTCTTTATATAGCCTTATAGCATCATTAACACGGCCTTGACCCTCATAAAGGACGCCGAAATTATAATGTGCTTCAGCATAGTCGGGGTTTAATCTCAATGCTAATTCATACTCGGTTTGAGCCTCGTTTATGCGTTGCCTAGTGTAATAGATGCCTCCCAAATTATTATACCCCCTCGCCTTATTCGGGCTCTTCCTCACCACATCCTCCCAGAGCGTAACCTCATCCTTCCACACAAAATTCCTCTTGTAAGCAGTAACGCCCAAAGGAAAAGCAGTTACAAGGAGCAAGACGCAGGTTGTAAGTAAAAGAGAGGTTTTAATCACTAAATTCTTTTTTGTATAGCTAACTCCATAAAACACAGCAGCGCTAAATGCAATGACTGCCCCAATACTCGGCAGATAAAGCCGATGCTCAAATATTACATCTCGTATTGGGATAATGGATGATTCAACAGATAAGGTGATAAAGAACCAGAGGATGCCGAAGGAAATCAAAAGGCCGTGTCTGTTGTCCGTTTTCCTTGACCGTATAAAAAGATAAACCGTAAATGCAAATATGGCTGAAAGGAAAAGAAAAGAAGCAAATGTTTGCGGCTCAAAAAGGGAATGAGACAAAGGGTAATCGTAATCTAAATTCTGGTTTATGGGTAAAAACAAAAGCCTTATATAGGTAACGATAACCTTAAATTGTGTTAAGAGATATACACCCCTTGAGATTTCCTCTGTCTCCTGTGCTGCCTCTCTTAATTCACCTATCATGTCACCAACTGGTTTATCTGTGCCAATAAGGCTTAAGGGGATGATGAAAAGGGTTAAGAGAAGGGGGATGAGATAGAGGATTCTTTTAACGAAAAGGGATTGCTTCATTCCAATCGCAATGCCCCCTCCCTCTGTCCCGAAGGCTCGGGAAGGGTGGGGGGTAAAGAACATAAACTCATATAAAAGAACAACAAACGGCAGGGTAAAGGCAATCTCCTTTGTCTTCATGGCAAGGATGGCAGAGATGAGAGAAAGAAGATAAAAGGTTAAGGTTGAGGTTGAGAAAAACTTATTCTCATCCTTAGCCTCGACTTGTATTGTCTGTAGTTTTGCCTTTATATAGAGTGTAAGAGACAAAAGATAAAAAAGTGTTGCGAGGGAGGCGAACCTCTGGACTATGTATGTAACCGCCTGTGTCTGGATAGGGTGGGATACGAAGAGTAAACTTGCTGTAATAGGTATAAAATATTTCAATTGAGGGTTTATATTTGCCCTCTCCATTACAGGTGTTCTGAAAGTAAGGACAACAAGCCACCAGACCAAGAGACTGTTTATGATATGGATGATGATATTAACAAGGTGATAGCCAAAGACATTGAGACTGCCAAAGTGATAATTAATGGCAAATGATAAGAACCCAATGTATCTTGTGCCAGATGGAGGCCAGAAGTTGGATAGGTCTCTCGATTTATAGTTTTCTACAATATTGGGTTCGTCATCAAAGTGGAAAGGAGATGCAAAGGTATTGGAATAGATGAGAAAGGCTGTTATGGTTATGAGGAAAAGGGCAAGAAGGAAGCCGTATCGTGTAAAGATGGAAGGTAAAACTACCTCTCCAAAGTCAGACCCTTGTGCATCTCTATTTTCAAAACCTCTTTTTTTTCTTTTGCTCGCCTTGCCCAAGTTCCATGACTCCGTATGATGATATGCAATTTAACACAGCACTAAAACAATTACAATGGTGCATGCATTTTCATGCCTTTATTGCAAACACATCAATACGCGTGTTAAATTATAAACTATGGTCAGACTTGAAGACATCGTAGACAAAATATCTCCTTCCAACCCAGACACTACCATCACCTTGGCGAATCTCAACAATGTCAGCATAATAGGCTTAACAATTAAGGGCTGATTCTATGGAATTTATGAGTATAACTCATTATATACAATTGCAGAGAGTATTATAACAGAAAATACTCATGGTATTGTAAGTCAGTTTTCATCGCCATTAATTACAAGAAATTCTATCACTAATAATAGTGGCTTTGGAATCAGTAACAGCACATCTTCATCCTCTTTTATTGCAGAAAATCTTATCAAAGGGAATGGCTATGATGGAATTTACACCTATGCATCTTCACCTATTATACGAGAAAATACAGTGACCATGAATGGTATTTCTAATGGTATGTATGATATTTCCTCTAGTACACCCAATATCAGTTTTAATGTTTATGACACTATTATCGGCACAACAGGGGTGGGGCAGTTTAATGTAAAGTCAGACGGCTCGTTGGCTCCAGCGCCATAGCAAAATAGAACCTTATTATTAGAAATGGGTGGGAGCAGGCAATATCCTACCCATTTCTTTTCTGTTTCAACTTCCCTATTGAGAAAGAGATTCCAACATCATACGTGCATTTTCATGGTCTGGTTTTACCTTTAATGTCTTTTGAAATTCTTCTATTGCTTCCTTAATTAAGCCTTTTTCTTTATAAATAACACCAAGGTTGAAACGGGCATCTGGATAGTCTGTTTTTAGTTTTAATGCTGCCATATATTCTTTTATGGCATCATCCAGTCGACCTTGTTTGTAGTAGATGGCAGCAATATTATTATGAGCCTCTGGGTATTCTGGTTTTAGTTTTAGTGCTGCCATATATTCTTTTACGGCATCATCAAGTCGTCCTTGTTTGTAATAGATGACCGCAATATTATTATGGGCCTCCGGGTAGTCTGGTTTTAGCTTTAGTGCCGCCATAAATTCTTTTATGGCATCATCCAGTCGACCTTGATCATGATATACATTCCCAAGATTAATATGAACTTCTGGATAGTTTGGGCTAAGTCTAAAAACTATTTTATATTCCTCTGCGGCTTTGTCTATTTTACCAATATCTCTATAAACATTACCAAGATTCATATGAGCCTCTGGATAGTTTTGTTTAAGCATTACTGCTTTGTTGTATCGTTCTATAGCTATATCTATTTTCCTAAGGTTTTCATAGACGAGGCCAAGCGCATTATATACCCTCGCCTTATCAGGGCTCTTCCTCGCTACATCCTCCCATAATGTTATTTCACTCTTCCAGACAAAGTTTCTATTATAAACAGCAATGCTTAATAAAAAGGTAATGATGAGCAGCAAGATGTATGTTGCGAGTAAAGGAGGAGCTTTAATGTGTATTCTCTCCGTTGCAAAATTTCTGTTTTCAAGAGGTCTCTTTTTTCTTTGGCTCGTCTTTCCAATGATTATATAAAAAGGGATATAAAAATAGCATATTACTTGCATAGGTTACAAGCCTATAGTAGTGGGAGTATGTACTTGTGGTGGTAATGTAGTTGCACATCCCCTAATATCCTGATAGAATTGGGCAAAAACAATGGATAGCCGGCCTGTTAGTTTGCTGTCCTATAAACAACTTTTTGTTTTTGTCATTCTCGCCGCCCTCTTTATCCCCCCAACGAGGGGGCTGTGTCGCTATCGTCATTGCGAGGGAGCGTAGCGACAGAAGCAATCTGGAACTTATGAAAAACAAGAGATTGCCACGCTCCCTTCAGTCGCTCGCAATGACAAAAAGTGGATATGACACGGCCTCGAGGGGGACAGGGGGAGGCAGGAATCTTGCTTTGAGATTGCTTCGGGACTTCGTCTCTCGTGATGACAAGGTGAAGAAATGTTAGGGATAACATAACCGTATTGTTTTTTCTAATCACTAATGACTAATCACTAACAACTGAATTTATTATGGATGTCCTCACTGCCATTAAAAATCGAAGAAGCATTAGACGTTTTTTGAATAAGGAAATCCCTCAGGAGGCTATTGAGGCATTAAAGGATGCCTTGATCTGGGCGCCGAGCGCAGGGAATCTCCAGAGCAGACGCTTCTATTTTGTATTCAATAATGATACAAAGAAGCGGATTGTTGACGCAGCCTTTCACCAGACATTTATAGCGCAAGCGCCTCTTGTAGTGGTTGCATGTGCGGATTTGTTAATTGGGAGGCATTATGGCGAGAGGGGTGAGGAGCTTTACTGTTTGCAGGATGTGGCATGTGCCATTGAAAATATGATGCTCGTAGCCTGTTCTCTGGGTCTCGGCAGTGTCTGGGTTGGCGCATTTCATGAAGAGGGTGTCGCAAAGGTATTGGATATACCCTCTAACCTCCGGCCTGTGGCAATAGTGCCTGTGGGTTATCCTAGCCACAGCCCATCACCCCCGCACAGGGTTGAGAAAGAAGAGGCTATAATAGAGATACGATAATGCAAATTCAAAATACGAATATCGAAATCTGAAACAGATTCAAATGTTCCAATTGCTAAAACCTCAAAAAGATAGTTTGGAATATTTGCCCCTGATTGAATCTATCAGGGGTTGAATTTGTTTAGAATTTAGAAATTAGGATTTAGTTATAAGGGAGTCCATAATTGTATAGACATATTTTATTAAGGGTCTCATAATAGAATTTACATTGTAACAGGTCTGGTCTGAG